>NZ_PTRV01000037.1:0-29201 GCF_002965285.1 Escherichia sp. MOD1-EC5990
AGCTGATAGAAACAGAAGCCACTGGAGCACCTCAAAAACACCATCATACACTAAATCAGTAAGTTGGCAGCATCACCCGTAACTGGGACTACATATCAGAAGTCTACCTGAATCCAGAAAAAGAGGCTGCATAACGTAATTTTATTACAAAAGGCGACAACTACCTTGAAAAACGCCGTTACTCACCGATCTCCTTCACGGTAATACGCAATATATACTGTTAACGATTAATATACATCTATTAAGAAAAACCAGTAATATCCTATTACTGATATCAATCAAACTATAAATACTCTTTACCTAGTACAACTATATCTACGATTATAAAAAGCCGGTCAGAAAACTTCTGACCGGTCGGTGATAATCACCATTGATTACTACATGGCACATTCCACTGGTATCTGTAGACATAACAAGTATAGTCATAGATACAGTAACTATAATATATAAAAATCCTAGTCTCTCTGTATAGAGAAATTCATTTACCCCTGTTATTTTTTCGGTATACCCCACACTTTTGTACATCTTCTTTCTTTGAAGAATCTTTCAATATAAAAATATTGATCTTTCCTGGATGCTTAAATCTCTCTTCTGCTTAATCAAATTGTTCATTACGCGAATGAGTTACAGTTTCTCCCAAGCAGACTAAGGTTGTGACTTATGTCACTTATGATACAAAATCCATATTTCATCATAAATCGTTGACGATTTTCTTAAATTTCCAGATAAAATTAGATAAAGGACGCATACAGGGATAGGGGTATCCCTCTCGCATAAAAACAACACATGTTTCTTTGACCTCTGTAACAACAATTCTCGCACCATGATCATCACGGTACTTTTGACTGATTTCAGGAAAAAATGAGACGTTCGACATATATAAACCACAGCAACAAAAACATCCAGCATATAAATAACACCATTAATTTTAATAATCTTTAAATTAAAAATTTAAGCTTTTATGGCAATGGTTATATATTTATGCTTAAGTACTAAAACTATAAGATTGGTCGACTAAAAATCGTCCGTACCATCTGGATAAGATAATGTTTTATAAGGCATGTATGGTTTGCGATTAAACCACCTTCAATTATATAAGTTAAGGATATTTAGGTTTATATAAAAACAATCTTATATGAGTCTGGATAACAGTAGTATATCATTTTTTGATCTTCCTGGTAGTTATATGCCACATTCAGCTAAACCACATAAACTAAAAATAACTGGCAATCACCCCTGTCAGCTCCTAAATTTAAAATGAAGGGAAAGTTCGACAGGACAGTTGCGTCATTAATAAATCGGTGTTCCTGGCATTGAACCTCTATATCAAAGTTCAGAGGTATGTGACTGGCCGAAAATAAAGGGGCTAAGTTCTGGTTCAATGTGCTGACTGAACTGAAAAAACGCGGTCTGAACGGCACCCTTATCATCTGTATAAAAATTAGGCAACCACACACCTCTATGTACAGGCTCGGGAAATTATCAGAATTTATATTTAATCCCCAGATCACCAGTGAGAATATATGCACTATTCTCTCCTGCCTGATAACCCCCCCCCCGCATTTACTGTCAGATTTTGAGAAATCTGCCCCTCAATACCTGTTTTTATTTCTCCCAGATTTCGTGTTCCCGATAAAAATTGAGTATCGCCATTCATACTTACTCCAAACTCATGTGTGTTATGAATCCAGTTTGTTTCAATGTATGGCCTAAATTCTCGATCAGTGTTTTTATCTACAGAACTTCTCACATTCCAGAAAGCACGAATACCAGCTTTCGTTTGAATATTATTTTCCCCTGCTACTTGTACTATGGTTCCATTACTCTCAAGATGCTTATCAGGAGTAACACCCATCCAGACTGCCTGTATATTAGGCTGGAGCCAGAATTGACCTTTAGTTCCATTTCGGGATATCCATGTTTGGACATTCACATTATACCCTCCACCAATAGAACCGGTTAAACCATTTAGAGTATATTTTTCTTTATCCAGATCATCACCTTTAACTGACGCATGAAACCAGTTATATTGCCCCCATGATTCGACAAAAATTCCATTAGCATTTACTCCATTCTGATACCATATTCCATATAAACCAACCGAATAGCCATCCAGTATATTTCTTGCAACTTTATCATTTGTATGGTTTATAGTTTTTCCTTTTGCATTTGCGTACCCGCCCATAACCCCTAATGTAAAGAGCCCCAGCCGCTCAGAATTTATCTTATAAATATCACCGCCTATCTGATTAACGAAGCTATTAGTCGTTGTTTTATTTTGACCATCACTCAGATGACCAGATATTCTTCCCCCGACAACCTTCATCCACACAGATGACGAATCGGGTTGTATATTCTCGTTCACGGTAGTGAATTGTTTACGTTCATTTAGATCAATCAAAAACAATGAGTTAGCCAATGACAGATTTGTAGCATAGCTTCCGTTTTCTGGCCTGTATTGTCGGGTATCAGATGTGGGGAGATGGCTTGTTAAATACCAGCCCTTCGGATTTGTTCCGTTTGTATTCCCTTTTTGTAAAGTGTAATCATATGCTCCGGCAACAACACGATTTTTTAAAGAAAACTCTGCATTAGAGTTCCCTTCTACTGAAACAATATTGATCCCCTCAATCGTCTGACCACCACTACCAGATTCATTTACATAAAGAATATCACTTTTACCAGTTGTATCTCCTTTAACAACTAAACGATCAGTAATGGAGTTATCACCTTCAAGTATCCCACCGAGTGACAAAACACTTCCTGGGGTTCCGGTGTAACTTGCCACCGTAAGAATATTACCAGCGCTCTCTTTTGTTGGGTTAAGTATAATATTTTTGTTGTTAACAACATTACCATTTACAGTAGCTGTAAGCGACTTTCCTGTTCCAAGTGTCAAATCAGCATTATTGATGACATTTCCGTTTATGATACCGTTATCAAGAATAACGTTTCCTTTATTTTCTACAGAACCATTAATGATAGCCTGATCAGTAACACTTATATAAGCATTTTGATCAACAAACACATTCGCATTAACAACTCCACCCCCTATTATAACACCTCCATCATTTATATTTACTCCCTGCCCCTGTGTCAATGTGCCTTCATAAGACATAGTCCCAGAATTATTCTTTATAAGTGAACCATTACCCGATAAATTTGTTTCAAAATTATAATCACCAGTAAGGTTCAGAATAAAATCACCATCATTCTGGATGTCAGTACCAGCAACAACGCCATCGGCATTAATGGTTGTGATACCATTAAGTATTCCTCCATCATCAATCCTTAATCTCCCTGCAGAATTAACCGTTGTATCTGTTGCAGTTCCACCAGAAGTAACGGCCAGAAGTCCACCATTTTCTAATACAACATTTGACGCTACGTTTTGTGAGACAGAGAAAGCACCGTAACGGTTAGTACCGGTAATGGTAGAACCTGTCGAGGTAATCAAATTACCACCACTACCTAAAGAAATATCCAGAGCCTTAGCATCCGAATCAACCCGTATCAAACCACCGTTTTTGATAGCAGTTCCGGTTACACTTCCTCCGGCATATACGAATTGAGCTCCCCCTTCATTGATAACAGTAGCAACCGCATTACCACCACTACTTACAGCCTGTAATGAACCACTGTTCAGTATTGTGCTGTTTGCCACCCCACCAGAGAGTACATATTCACGGCCTTCATTGTTAGCCACAGTACTGGTTGCAACCCCTGAATAAATATACTGCCGCCCGTCCTGATTAAGGACAGTACCAACCGCATTTCCTGTAAATATATTTAATTGCCCTTTCTGGTTAACCTGTGCATCGGAAACCACCCCTCCAGAAATATTAACAACGCCACCATTAAAAATTTGTGTTGCAGAAGTTTCACCTCCAGTATAAATAGTTTGCTTACCCCCAGAATAGACTTCAGTCGCAATACTTTTCCCGCCAGAAGAAACATTCTGGTTTCCACCGCTCAATTTTGTTTGTACAGCCATTCCAAGATTGTTCACCCTCTGGAATCCACTTGTATTAACAATGGTATTACTGGCCTCACCATTACTGTATATAAACTGATTCCCCCCTGCATTTATGATTGCGTTATATGCTACCCCGCCATTTAAGACATTTTCCCGTCCACCATTATTAATCAAACTGTTGCTTGTTTCCCCACCGGACAAAACACTCTGAATCCCTCCGCTATTAATAACTGAATTGTCTATATAACCACCTACTGAAATATTTACACGCCCACCCCGATTAATTTCTGTACCCTCAGCAACACCACCATTAATAATATTTTGATAACCACTATCATTAACCTGAGTACCAATCGCTATACCATCAGAATTTACGATTTGTACTCCCCTGATATTCGCACTAACGGCTCGCCCTCCGAAATATATATTCTGAGCACCTGAACTATTTACTATAGTACCTGAGACAATTCCTCCGGAAGAAATATTTTGCCTCCCTCCTGAATTGACTGTTGTATCAGTAACTTTTGCACCAGCATAAACAGTCTGAGTACCAGCATTATCAATTGTTGTACTTACAGCACTTCCACCAGATGACACATTCTGAATACCACCAGAAAGAGTGGTACTTGTTGCTCCTCCCCCTGAACTGATACGCTGAAAACCTCCGGAATTTACAGTTGTATTAGTTACATAGCCCCCAGCTGAAATATGTTGTACACCACCATTATTAATATACGTACTTACAGCACTCCCGCCAGAAAGGACATGTTGTATACCGGAATTATTAAGTATGGTATTTGTTCCTGTACCACCACTACTGATACGTTGCTGTCCTCCAGAACTTACATTCGTATTATCCGCGACACCTCCTGAGGATATCGTTTGATTTCCTCCCTTAAAAATAACTGTATTTGACGCATTACCAAGGTTATAAACATTCTGAGCACCTCCGCTCAGTTGTGTTGCGGAAGTTATCCCCCCTGAACTGACTCGCTGTATACCGCCAGAATTAACAATGGTACTTATTGCTGTACCTGATATTCCAACGTTCTGAGCTCCTGAACTCTCTATTGTAGTGGATGTTGTTTTTCCTCCATTGTTGACATTCTGTATCCCCCCGCTATTTACAGTTGCATTACTTGTTTGCCCACTTGAATAGACAACCTGGACTTCGCCAGAAGAAACAAACTCTCCGATAACAACGCCACTTGATATATTTTTTGCAAAACTGTTTCCGATGGTAGAAACAACAGCCAATGTCAGAATTGTTTTTTTTGCAAGAACAACCCCATGACACCGCGACAATTCAGAAACCACAATCCATGTCTGTCTGGCATGATTCCATACAACACTGTATGCTTTATTCATTTCATTACCTTTTCACAATCAGCTAAATACGAATGAAGCGAATCAATAACACCACACACCTGTTTACCGGTAATAAGTCGGGTACATTCAAACTGCCTTTCAGTACCTTTATATTCTGGACACCAAAGAAAATCTGTATGGTCGAAATCATAATTTGTTTTATCCCAACAACCATTACATCCATGTGAATTAAATACCCGCCATGGTGTATAAAACTCACTATTTGGTAATGTAAATCCGCTAATTAAAACTACCGGCACTCTCACCGCCCATGCTAACCACGATAAACCACTGGATAAGCCAACAAAGAAACTGGCATGCTTTAATAAATCCACTCGCTCCTGGAGAGGTACTGAACCTGTAAAATCTTCAGCCCCCCAGGGAATGTGATTCCAGACAAAACCATGACCTGAGTGAGCATTGCGATCAATACAAAGAACCCGATACCCAAGTTCCTTTAAATATTTAACAACCTCATCCCATCCCAGACCATTATTCCAGTGTTTTGCCTGTGCTGTAGACTGTACAGCAATACATACATAAGGCTCCTTAATTTTTCTTTCAGCCGTAAGATTAAGTCGCGGTGGTTCATCCTGAGGTGGTAACCCCAATATATATCCGGCATTACGATGAAAACCTATTAGGCGAAAATCTACAGGCTGATTGTCTGTATCACCCTTAAAAAACAACCCAATTCTGTATGTAGCATATGGTTTACTTTCAGTTTTCTCTTGCGCGGGAGTAAATTTTATTTCCGGATATTCATCTGAAAATAAAGTTATAAACTCTTCGCCGATTGAACATTCAAGTTGACATTGATGTTTCATGCGAAAATTTTCAGCCGAATGGAACCATGCCAGGATATCACCAAGGGTGCCTGTCGGATATGAGATAAGAACGTGTTTATTTTTAAGCTCCATTATTTCATCCAGAAAAGGGGTGGCCTCTCCTTTTTTGAATACTTGTATACGAAATTTTACATAATATTTCTTCGTACTACTCACCCATCCTGCCTGGGTATCACATGAAAATAAAATATTCCCTGACTCTTCATCAATGATATTAACATGCCACTCACCTTTTGGAAGTAAAACCCTTGCGCCATCATTAAAATCATATAAAACCCCTTTGCCTCCTTCCTGAGTTGGCATTTCCGGTGGTAATATAAAAGTCATACACGTCTCCCGAAGAATAACATCCAATTTTTAGTGAAACACTCATATCGTTATCATGAGCGCCTCATAATCAAAATATATCTCATATTATAAAAACAATTGTACTCATTGACATCAACTGTATTAATGACATAAATGCATTTATAATTATAGACGCATTGCATTTCCAACAAGGAAGTATAAAACATATATTTATCTGAAAATTATCGCGAATCAACAACATTCCCTTGTTACCTGCGTATATCATTAGATTCAGTGAGCATTCTTTTAAAATATCGATATGTTAAGATGTATACGGGGATGCGGACGTTTCTTGCGAACGGAGAAACGCTTACTATCATGGGAAGCAGAACTGTTCTACAGTCTGATAACGGGAATTATGGTCATCAGGTGGTAAAAGTTTCTGCAATTTATACGGGACTTCCGGGATGCAGGCTTACATCCGTAGGATACTTTTCTTCATTTCCGGAAAACTGGCGATACATGAGGCATTCAGTCACACAGTAACCATACATCATACTCCCGCATTTCCCGGAGACGATCATTGGTCAGGGTATATAGTACCTTAGTTGCTGACTTTTTCAGTCCGCAGACAGTCTTAACTGCCATCTCTTGCTCACAGTTAAGCTCCCGAATCCCTTTGCCCAAGGGATTCCTATTTACAAATTTCATCGGTATAATGAAAGTACTCCTAATATACATGCTTAAACAGTAAGTAAAATATCTCCCCGTGAAACAAAGGCAGAGATGAAATTTGCGCCCTGACATCTTCTCCTGATATTTTTCCTTACTTGCCTCAAAAAAAATTTTTTATTTATACCATAACAGTATTAAAGAGATAATATATCAACCACACACTCGTTTTAGTTCTGTGAAATATCAATTCCACTGTCATACCATGCTGGTATTATCACAAATATAAATATCCCCAAAATTCACGACGATGACTTCTTTGACGAAGAAGACGCAGAAGTTCTGCGCTTTGATAGTTTTGACGATGCCGTTGAGTGCTGCGCTGACCTGGGTATTCCGTTCTTTGTGGATACGGGAAACAAAAAGCTGGTCTTCTGGTTTGTTCGTGTTGATGACGAAGGGTATCCGGAAATAGCCCGCTGCACGGAGCGGGAGTTTGCAACCATTCTTGCCGGTATCAGCGCCGGCGGCATGTACTGTCCGGAGTGCGGCACGGTTCACTGGCCGGACGGAATCCCCCCGCCCTTCTGATGCTTCCCCGTTTTGCCGATATTTTTCAGCTGGGAAACCGCTGGCTTAACTGGCTGGAGAAACAGCCGGAAGGGGCTGTGCGTCCGGTGGTGATTGAGTCGGTGACAAAAATCATGGCGTGCGGGACCACACTGATTGGGTACACGCGGTGGTGTTGTTCATCCCCGGACTGCTGCCATACAAAAACGGTCTGCTTCCGGTGTAAAAGTCGCTCCTGTCCGCACTGTCAGCGCCAGTGATATAAGACGGTAATTCGCCATTTGGATTGTCCGCTCCACCCAACATGTTGTTTCCTTAAGGTTCCCACACCAGAAAGGACATCAACATGCTGAGCAGAGAGGACTTTTACATGATAAAGCAAATGCGCCAGCAGGGCGCGTACATTGTCGATATTGCGACTCAGATTGGTTGCTCTGAACGGACGGTCAGACGCTACCTCAAATACCCTGAACCGCCAGCCAAAAAGACCCGCCACAAAATGGTTAAGCTGAAACCGTTTATGGATTACATCGACATGCGCCTGGCAGAGAATGTCTGGAATAGCGAGGTTATCTTCGCGGAGATTAAGGCAATGGGTTATACGGGCGGACGTTCCATGCCGCGTTACTACATCCAGCCCAAACGTAAAATGCGTCCGTCAAAAAGAACAGTTCGCTTCGAAACTCAGCCTGGATACCAGCTCCAGCATGACTGGGGCGAAGTTGAGGTGGAGGTTGCCGGGCAACGGTGCAAAGTTAACTTTGCGGTTAATACGCTGGGGTTCTCCCGCCGCTTCCATGTCTTCGCCGCACCAAAACAGGATGCTGAGCATACCTGCGAATCACTGGTTCGCGCCTTCCGCTACTTCGGTGGTTGTGTGAAAACGGTGCTGGTTGATAACCAGAAGGCTGCGATGCTGAAGAATAACAACGGGAAAGTCGTGTTCAACTTCGGATTCCTGTTGCTGGCCGACCACTATAACTTCCTGCCACGAGCATGCCGTCCACGCAGGGCCAGAACAAAAGGTAAGGTTGAGCGGATGGTGAAATACCTCAAGGAGAACTTCTTCGTCCGGTACCGCAGGTTCGACAGCTTCACTCATGTTAATCAACAACTGGAGCAATGGATAGCCGATGTGGCTGACAAACGGGAACTTCGCCAGTTCAAAGAAACGCCGGAACAGCGCTTCGCGCTGGAGCAGGAACATCTGCAGCCGTTACCGGATACTGACTTCGATACCAGTTACTTCGACATCCGCCATGTGTCCTGGGACAGCTATATCGAGGTTGGTGGTAATCGTTACAGCGTTCCCGAAGCGCTGTGTGGTCAGCCGGTATCGATACGAATATCGCTGTTGCGGATCTACAGTAATGAGAAACTGGTGGCCTCACATCGCCTCTGTTCGGCATCGTCTGGCTGGCAGACAGTACCGGAGCATCACGCCCCGCTCTGGCAGCAGGTCAGTCAGGTGGAACATCGACCACTGAGTGCCTATGAGGAGCTGTTGTGATGCATGAGCTGGAAGTCCTGCAGAGTCGCCTGAAAATGGAGCGGCAGGCATCAGCGCGGTATGGAGTCCGTCTATGAATCACACAGTTTCTATTATTCTGGCGATTTCAATAAAGGCACTTGTTCGCGCTCTGTCATTTTCTGAAACTCTTCATGCTGCATTTCGATTTTCCTTCTAAGATCATAACTCGCATACCTGTTCTTTTTATGTATATCCATATCTATTTTTGTGACGAGTTCAAACCACAATGTTCGCACTCCCCATGCAGCGTTATGAAACATTTCCGCAACAGCTTTAGAGTCTGTATTAACTGCTTCGGTCATGTAGTCGCTAATACGTTCTGCGGTAATTTTCGTTATTTCATCGTAATTCATTTTATCTCCTACAAGATTATTTAATGGAATGCAAAATATCTGGCCTGATAATAATGTTCCAGAATTAATATCTGCAGGCTATGTTAAGTTGTCCGTAAGCGTTAACGGAGTGCCGTATTGACGCTTATTTATTGGTGAGTACTACATTCCATGGCAGGAGTTCGTTAACACGGTTGGAAGGCCATTCCGGCAGTACACTCAGGATATGGCGCAGATACGCTTCCGGATCTATACCGTTCAGTCGGCAGGTGCCGATCAGCCCGTACAACAGTGCTCCACGCTCGCCACCGTGATCGCTGCCGAAGAACACATAATTTTTCTTCCCGAGACAGACTGCACGAAGCGCTCTTTCTGCTGCATTATTATCTACCTCAGCCAAGCCATCATCACAGAAGTTGCACAACGCAGCCCAGTGCTTCCTGATATATCGGAACGCATCTCCCAGACGACATTTCTTCGATAACGTGTGTTCTTTCTCCTGCATCAGCTTATACAGGGAAGTCAGGAGCGGTCTACTCTGCATTTGCCTGACCGCCAGGCGTTCAGACACCGGTAACCCGCGTATATCGTGCTCGATGGCGTACAGTTCACCGATTAGTTTCAGTGCTTCTTCCGCCGTCGCGCTTTTAGTACTGATATATACATCGTGGATTTTGCGTCGCGCATGAGCCCAGCATCCTGCTTCCGTCAACGCGCCACCTTCACGTTCGGCACTGAACAGCCGATCGTAACCATTAAACGCATCTGCCTGCAGGATACCCCGGAAGGGACGAAGGTGCTGCTCCGGATGTTTACCCTGATGATCCGGTGAGTAGGCGAACCAGACCGTCGGAGGCTCTGGCGAACCGGCATTCCTGTCATCCCGGACATACGTCCAGATATATCCTGTTTTCGCCTTCTTCCTGCCCGGTGCCAGTACCTTTACCGGTGTGTCGTCAGTGTGAAGCTTGAAGGTATTCATCACGTAACGGTACAGGGCATCATTCAGTGGCGTCATTAACTGGCAGCACGCGTCAACCCAGTTGGAGAGTAATGCACGGCTCAGTTCGACGCCCTGGCGGGCAAAGATTTCACTCTGACGATACAGTGGCAGGTGTTCGCAGTATTTTCCCGTTAACACGCGGGCAAGTAATCCGGAGCCCGCGATGCCGCGCTCTATCGGGCGGGACGGCGCTGGCGCTTCAACTATACAGTCACATTTTGTACAGGCTTTTTTTAGCCGTTCTGTGCGGATCACTTTCAGGGCGCTACTCACCAGTTCCAGCTGCTCAGCACTGACTTCACCCAGATAATCCAGCTCACTGCCACACTCCGGGCAACAACTTTCTTCAGGCTCCAGGCGGTGTATTTCACGGGGAAGATGTGCTGGTAACGGACGACGATGACGTGACTGTCGCAACTGGCGGGGAACCTGCGGGTCATCCTCACGCCCACTGTAACGATCGCTTTCCTGTTCGCGTTGTTTCAGTTGGGCCTCAGCCTGTTCAACCTCACGCTGCAGTTTTTCAGAACGGGTACCGAACAGCATCCGGCGCAGTTTTTCCACCTGGGCCCGCAGATGCTCTATTTCCCGCTCATCTTCTTCGATCTTTTCTTCGGCACGTGCCAGCGCAGAACGCAGGAAGGCCTCCGTCTCTTCAACCAGACTCAGTTGTTGGTCTTTCTGACGGAGGGCTTCAGCCTGCTCAGAGAGCAACCTTTCCAGTTCAGTGATACGAATGAGGTATTTCTGACTCATGACCGTTTTTATAATCCGGCCATGACATTTTTACAACATTGTCAGTGCGTTAAGACGGGATGTTTTTGGCTGACGCCAGTCCAGCTTATCGAGGAGCATTGCCAGTTGCGAGCGGGTAATGGATATCTTGCCGTCACGCACCGCAGGCCAGATAAACTGGCCTTCCTCCAGGCGTTTGGTGAACAGGCACAGGCCATCAGCATCAGCCCACAGGATTTTAATCGTGTCACCCCGTCGGCCACGGAAGATGAACAGGTGACCGGAGAAGGGATTATCATTCAGCACATGCTGTACCTGTTCTCCCAGTCCGTTGAAGGATTTACGCATATCGGTAACGCCGGCAACGAGCCAGATGCGGGTGCCTGACGGGAGTGAGATCATCGTCCCCTCCCGGTCAGTTCACGGATCAACACTGTGAGCAGCTCTGGTGAAGGATTTTCCAGCGTCATGTTACCGTGACGGAACTCCACCTTGCAGGAGCTGGCACTGACAGTAGTCTAAGTGGATAAGGGCGGAGTAAGAGCAGCCATCGGTTCTTTCGGCTCATCAGGCGTTATCTCTACAGGTAATAATTCAAGGCCTGCGTCAGAAGTGGTTGTCACCGGAAGACGCCGTGATATACGCCCTTCGTTTTGCCAGAGTCTGAGCCATTTGAAAATAACATTATCATTGACGCCATTTTCTCGTGCAATCTGGGCCACACAAGCACCGGGTTGTGATGCCAGTTCAACCATACGAAGTTTGAATTCATTCGAATACTTTTTACGAGGTTCTTTTCGCCAGTCCTGTAATTCCATACTTAGATGTCCGTCTGTGTCAGATGGGCGTCTAAGTTACCAATTCTTGTCTAATGGCTACATAGGGCGGTCGGTTTACGCTTACGTTTACATAAATATCAACGGCCATAATTTCATGGCCATCTGAATCATACCCCAGCGATTCTGCACCGGGATTTGTAATACGTACAGGGTCAGACATTCGGTATCTCCTTCATCCTCTGAGGAAAACAAATGAAATAACTGCTTGTATACATGGATACATATACAGCATTAATTTATTAAGGAGAAAATGGCATGTCAAGACTTAATGATAGTGATTATCATTAGCGTGAAGAGGTGTTATACCGTTCAGAAAGCCGGCTGACGCTGTGGCAGCATCACAGTCTGAGTATTCTCTGGTGCAATACAAAAACCGGACTTTCCCGTAACAACAGACAATGTTACGGGAAAAGTAACAGAACTGAGCCACGAAATATCTCAGTACCTGAGATGCATAAAAACACCGTACATATGTTTCTCAAAAGGGGGATGATCGTTATCCAGCCATTTCGGTGGATCGGTATGCAGAACACCAATCTGCTTCATGCCGGTATGCTGCCTGGATTTTCTCGCGCAGTAATCATTGTCTTCATATCGTAATACGCGATAATTTAAAAGTGATAGCCACTGACATTAAATCAATCCCTTACGGGATGAGATGGTTAAATAATACGCTAAACGAATGGAAGGGACTTCCCCTGGATATGCACCTGATTAACACTTGTGCAATCATGGGGTAAACATAGCCCCGGAGAGATTCGTTATGACCATCACTACTATCGGCATCGATCTTGCTAAAAATGTGTTCGCTGTTCATGGTGTTGACCAAAATGGCAAAACCGTTCTGGTGAAATCCAGAGTAACCCGCGCAGCTCTTCCCGGGTTGATTGCAGGTTTACCGCCCTGTGTTATCGGGATGGAGGCGTGCTCCGGGGCTCATTACTGGGCAAGACTGTTTCGGCAATATGGTAATGAGCCGCGTCTGATGGCCGCTAAATTTGTATCTCCATACCGCATGGCCGGTAAATCAGGGAAAAATGATGCAGCTGATGCTCAGGCTATCTGCGAAGCGGTTCGTCGCCCACATATGCGGTTTGTTCCAGTTAAGGACGAGAGCCGGCAGGCGATGCAGTGTCTGCATCGTCCCCGACAGGGTTTTATCGAAGAGAAAATAGCAACATATAATCGTCTTCGAGGGTTGATATCAGAGTTCGGCGTCATCGCCCCACAAGGTACAGATGCCCTGCGGCACATAGTTTCTGCGCAGAAGAACTCTTTACCTCTTCAGGTTCAGCAATGTGTTGATGATTTGCTGGAACACGTTGATCGCATTGAAGCTAACATCACTGAATATGACCAAATTTTGCCCCGCATAGCCAAAACAGATCACCGCAGTCAGCGGCTGATGAAGCTAAAAGGAGTTGGTCCTACAACTACCTGTGCTCTGGTTGCCTGTATCGGTAATGCACATGATTTTAAAAATGGACGGCAACTGGCGGCCTAGCTGGGGTTGATTCCATCACAATACAGCAGCGGCAGAAAGTCGAAGCCAGGCAGGATAACAAAAGCCGGTGATTCGTATCTGCGAACGCTTCTGGTACAGGGAGCCCGTTCAGTACTGATTGGCGCAGAGAAAAGGACTGACTCATTCAGTCGTTGGGTCTGTTCACTAGTCGAACGCAGAGGATACTGGCGCGCTGTTGTGGCCATCGCCGCCAAAAATGCAAGACTGTGCTGGGCATCATTGCATTACGGTGATGATTTCAGGCTGTATTCAGCCAGCTAAAGCAGGAAGAAACCGTATGACCATCTGATCTGCAACTCGTTGATGATAAAGGGTTAGACCCCGTGAGGTATATCTGATTATTGTACAGGATATACGTATCCGCTTAACGAACAAGAGCCTCACGCGCGTCTTTCATCAGGGTCCGAATCGATAATGATTCATTATGGCCGTTTATAGTACCGCAGTCTCTCCCCCTTTATTTTTAACTGTTGTGCAGACAAACCATAAATACCGACGTTGACTGTTCGGGGAAGTCCTTATAGTACAATAATTTTCGATCTCCAAACTGCCCCCTTATTGAGGGAGTTTAAGAAACAATGTTTGCACCTGGGTTTTTGATGGCTTAAAACCATGGTGAATATAAAAGTGTTTTGCGTTTTCCGTAAGTGCATGAACCATAATTGCACGCACACCTATATTTTCGGCCACTCTGTAACAACGACAAACCGCATCATGCAGTAAATCTGCACCAAGCCCTTTACCACGGAATGACGCATCAACAGCCAGGCGTGCAAGTATAATGACAGGGATAGGGTCAGGCATATTGCGCCGAAGGTTGCCTGTAGCTTCTGTATGGTTGACACTGCCAGTAGCCAGTGAGTAAAAACCAACTACTTGTTGCGTACCTTTCCTGCATACAACAAAAGTCCGGGTGGCTCCGAGAGCCTGATTTTTTAGCCCCTTCTGCTTTAACCAGTCATCAAGAACAGTTTCACCGCTGACAAATTCAGCGACCTGATGAAATGAGGATAAAGGTTCTGGTGCTGTTACACATCCCATTGAGGTTTCCTTGCCAGCAATTTTTCGATGGCAGGCTCATCTGCAACCGGAGCATCAAGCATTTCGATGAACTCTTCATATTGCCTGTCATTAAAATTAAACACCCGCCGGTCGAGAATAACATCTTCAGCAGCTTTACAGGCCATTTCCAGAATGAAGTCTGTACGTGACTTATGAAGAATTTCTGCAGCAGTGTCAATGAGTATCCGCTGTGATTCTCTTGCTCTGAGATTGAGTTGAACACCTGATTTCATAAAACCTCCGTATATCATTTGCTTTACAACAATAGCACAGTGACGATATATAGCAAATGATATACACGAAGTAACAGGTTAGAGATGCCGCGTCAGCGGCATGGAAGGCGGCATTCTGTTGTTGCATATAGCACAGGAGTAAAACCGCCGAAGCCCGGCGTAAGCCGAGACGCATATGATAGATTTCACCTATCATATCCCCGCCCTGCCAAGCCATACCCGCTTTCAGCCATGACAGAGCTTCTGTGCGCAGTCGGAGTGGTCCGTTAGGGCCGCTTACATTTATCCTAAGCCCTGTCCCCTCTGAACTGGCGTTTCCTGCGCTCAACTGATATCAAAAGAGGGTTAGCAGGCCCCGACATCAAAGCACTGATGTTATTTAATGTCGGGAGTAATATTTTATTTAATATCAGTTAGTATCTCCGTTACCACTTCCCTGACACGTTATATCTTCAGATTTCCCCGGAAACAGGAGGTGACGAACAACAGCCTCATCCACACATAAATTAGCGCCAGCGTATGCCCGTCACCGTTAATAGTCAGTAACGGAGCTGAAAATTTATCTGCCATTTTACGGGCATTTATCCAAGGAGTTGTCGGATCATATTTTTGTGCCACAAACAGTAAACCGGATGGTAAAACAGTATTCTTCAGGCGTGTCTGTTGCAGATCACGATGAATTGGCCATAATTCACAAAATTCAGGTAAATCGGACTGTTCCCTCTTAAAATTAACGGCCGGAAATGCGTCAGCAAGGGCTTTTTTTCGCGATTTTCGTTGTTCCTGTGATAATTGTTCATCACCCTGATCAACACATAATATTACGCCCAGAGCATCACTGACTTTTTCCGATGCTATGGAAAAATTAAGTGCAGTTTCAATTTCATTGCTGACAATACCCTGAGAGAACTGACGTACGGCCGTTGCAAGTGTTGGCCATGATGAGCGCCATAACAGAAGCTCTGTCGTTAATGATATGAGATCATCTGAAGATATACTTTCCCCCCTGCTGTCTGTTAAAGGAGAATTATGTAATTTTAATAAAAGCTGATGGAACTGATGTATTGCCTGATTCCTGTCTGACGAAAGTGGACAACTTTTTGTCCTGGCACACCATGCAGCAAAACGATCAAACGTTTCCTGATAACTGTGGGCCTGCCTGAGTTGCCATGAAAAATTATCATTTAAATCATCAATATCAACGACGCCGTCAAGAACTATAGATCTGATGCTGGAGGGAAAACGTTCAGCATATAAGGCTGCAATCTGTGTACCGTATGAATATGCTACAGCTGTCAGTTGTTTATCTCCCAGTGCTTGTCTGATGCGTTCAATATCATATACAGCCTCATGAGATCCAATATGGCGAATGACTTCAGCTCCTGTATTATGGATACAGGCATTAATTTTCTGTAAAATTAGTTGCTTTTCGCTTACATTCACCGATCTTTCTTGATTGGGTTGCTGGCAGTTTATGGCAGGAAAGGACTGACCGACACCTCGTGGATCAAAACCGATAATGTCCCATGATTCCCGAAGATTTGTGACCGGCCAGTCAAAATTGATATAAGGATTAATTCCGGGTAATCCAGGCCCACCACTTATTATAATAATACTCCCTTTACGTTTACTTTTTGCCGGCAGCTTTGTCATCGCCAGTCTGACAACTGGTATATTTTCATCTGAAATATCCCCACCTGTGTCGGTATATTTTAACGGTACAGATAGATATCCGCATAACAACTCAGGTGAAGGGCTTTCTGTACCAAACCAGTCACTGTATGGACTGGTCATACAGGATTGCCACTCGATCTGTCTGGCAGACACTGTTCCGCAAAGAAAAACAGAAAAGATAAACAATACTAAGGTCCTTCTTAAAGGCTTCATTATCACACGCATTGCATCTCCTGCATTGGTAAATTATTACCCTGACCAACAGACATAATCCCCGGCGGCATAATTCTCACCGGGGATGGTGACAGTTAATGTTGTTAAAACGTGTACTTCAGACCGGCCGTCGTAATGAAGTTGTAATTTTCAATTCCAGCCCCGTTATTATTATGCTCCGAAGTATTATCACTACGGTCGTAAAGAGATGTATCCCCTTTTTTATTTGTGAGACGACTCCATACACCTTCGATGTACACCTTTGCCTCTGGGGTGATATAGTAACCGGCATTAACTGCAACAGAATAGTAATTCTGGTTTTTTACTTTGCTTCGGAATGTGGTCTGTCTTACATAATGCTCATCATTATCAGATCCCCTGACCCATCCGCTGTATTTAAATGCACCACCAAACTCAAAATTATCGTAACGGTAGTTTCCTGTCAGACCGACATAAGGAATTTTAAAATGTTGTTTATAACCAATCACTTTTATTTTATCAGGTAACGCTCCCGTTTCATTCCGGAAACCACCATTCTCACTGTAAATATAAGTTCCTCCTGTAGCATTAAAACTGTAACGGCTTTCCTGATAACCTGCCATAATAGCAAGGCGATAATCAGATTCTTTAAAAAACAAGCCTTTAACGTTCAAATCAAATTCGTTGGCATAATTAAGCCGTGTATCAGGATGCCTGCTTTCATCTGTCCATGTTCCGGGAATCCTGGAATCCATCCAGTCCTGATCAACCATATTTCCCCCCGACTATTGAGTGTGCTCCAGCCAGCTGCACCAACAGATAACCATGGATTTAGCACCCAGTTAATGGCGCCTTTAAGAATGGCTGCGTTACTGTATTTCCAGTCCAGCTGGCTGACTTTACGTCCACCTTCTTCAGGCTCATAAACCCGTTCTTTTGTTTTGCCACTCAGTGTACCTAAATTAATCTCTGTATTTATACTCTCCGGGCTAAATAAATCAGAGGTAGAAGCAGCCTGAGAGCAAAATACAACAGGTGCTACAAGCATAATTGCCAGAAGCTTAGTTTGCATAACTATGACTCCATTCTGTCACTTTTATATAAAAATTCTTTTGATGGGTGTTTGTAAGTCAATTATCAGATGTTGATTCGTTTACTTTCTGTTTAACATAGCGATTCATTTTTGTGAGATATATCAATATATCTAAATGATATACGGTAATAGTGTGTACATCATATCAAGTAGGCGGCCTGGACGGTCACTTCTGAGAAAAGGCATTTACACAGAATCCTAAACAGGCTCAACTTTCTAGGGCAACAAATCGCGTACCCGGTTTGCCGGCCAGTCCTGGATATGCTCAATGACGTAACGCAGCCATTTTTCTGGTTTCACATTGTTCAGACGGCATGTGCCGATCAGCGAGTACAACACCGCCGCATATTCGCCACCGCTGTCGGAACCCGCGAGTTGTCAACGCCACGATGTTTTCCCCTTACCGTCTTATATCACTGGCGCTGACACCTCTCCGGGTTGCCATTGTGGTGATACGTCTTGCTCCGGCCAAACCGTGACTGATGCCATGTAGCTCAAGTATCTGACTACGTAATACAGCCCGTCTGCCGTCTGGTTTTTCAGGACGGTTTTACCAGTATCTGTAGCTGCTGTGATGAACCCTAAACACATGGCAGAGTGTGACCACAGGATAACGCGTCCTGAGTTTCCCGATTACAGAGAACTGTTCAGGGAGTCCAACATCAAGAACTCGGTAGCTTTTTCCTCAGCTCACGTATTTCAATTTGTTCTGGTGTCATCGAGAGAGCCTTGGTGTTTTGCCCTGACGCTCATCACGCTGTTGTTTG
Source organism: Escherichia sp. MOD1-EC5990 (assembly GCF_002965285.1). Classification (NCBI taxonomy): domain Bacteria; kingdom Pseudomonadati; phylum Pseudomonadota; class Gammaproteobacteria; order Enterobacterales; family Enterobacteriaceae; genus Escherichia; species Escherichia sp. MOD1-EC5990. Next base: position 18,709 of record NZ_PTRV01000037.1, read on the forward strand.
ACTTGGCTTCCGGATCAATGCAGTTCAGACGGCAAGTGCCACGCAGCACGTATAGCAGCAAATACTGGCTTCTGAAACTTAACGCTCACGTAAACTTTCTGTTACTGACTCTTCTAAAGGACTAAGAAGATAACTGATTACACTTCGCATACCTGTCTTTATTTCTGCAGTGACTGCCATACCCGAGCTTAATGGAATGTTTTTATTCCCGGTTGACAAACCATTCTCTTCAATAGAAATAATAACATTAAAAACAAGCCCCAGTCTCTGGTCTTCTATTGCATCTAAATTTATATTTTTCACCTTACCCACCAGATAACCATATCGTGTATAAGGAAATGCCTCCACTTTAATGATGGCATTCTGCCCGACGTTAATAAAACCAATATCTTTATTTTGTACCAGAGCAGTAACCTCCAGCGTGTCATCTTCCGGAACGATGACCATCAGTGTTTCCGCTGTTGTAACAACCCCACCTTCAGTATGAACCTTCAGTTGCTGAACTTTTCCCGAAACTGGGGCCCTGATTACTGAAGCCTGTTGACGCTCTTCATTTTTCGCTAATTCCAGAGTTAATAACCCAATGTTGTCTGTTGTTTGTCTTAGCTTATCTAAAATTTCATTTTTAAAAAGCTGCGTAACAAGCTGATATTCTTCTTTTGCAGACAATATCTCACTCTCAATTTGCTCCAGTTGTGATTTATAAACTCGTAATTCATTTACTGCTTCGACGTATTTATTCTCCTGCTCAAGTACAGCATGTTTTGCAATTGCCTGTTTATGCAATAAACTACTGAAATCATCCAGACGGCTTTTTTCAACCCTTGATAAATTTTCATAACGGTTTATACGGGCAAGTACTGTTAATCGCTCTGCTCTTTTCTTATCCAGATTCAGTTCTTTTTGATACTTCTGATTTTGCCATGTGGAAAACTGTTCTTTTATCAAAGAAGTTAAACGCAGTACTTCCTCTTCAGATACATTCTGAAAATAAGGCTCATCAGGAAGCTTTAGTTCAGGTAGTTTATTTAATTCAATTGACCTGCTCAGAATTTGATACCGAGTTTGTTCCAGCCTGGCCTGTAACAGTAATGACTGTGTTTTTAACGTATCAGCTTCAGCTCCCAGTGCTGTAAGCTTTAATAACACATCCCCTTTCCGGACTGACTCTCCTTCTTTTACGATAATTTCTTTAACTATTGAGTTTTCAATAGGTTTAATTTCTTTACTACGCCCACTGTGTGTTAATTTCCCATTTGCAGTGGCAACAATTTCCACTTGGCCTAAAACAGATAAAATAAAAGCAATAACCAGAAACCCCATAATAAAATAAGCAACCAGACGCGGCCGTCTGGATACTGGCGTTTCAATTAATTCCAGATGAGCGGGTAAGAATTCATTTTCGTCCTTTTCACGTACCGGAGTATCTAATTGCTTCCGGATTTTCCATGTTTCACTCCAGACAAGTTTATAGCGCAACAGGAACTCGCTGAACCCCATTAACCATGTTTTCATATTCTTCTGTTCTTTCTGTTAGTCTGACTGTAGCTGATATAAGTAACTGTATAAACTTTCCGGTTCAGAAAGCAGCTCCTTATGTTTACCCTGTTCAACAATTTTCCCTTTTTCCATGACAATAATGCGGTCTGCATTTTTTACTGTAGACAGACGATGAGCAATGATTATAACCGTTCTGCCCTTACATATTTTGTGCATATTGCGCATGATGACATGCTCCGACTCATAATCCAGAGCACTGGTTGCTTCATCAAAAATGAGTATTTTAGGGTTGTTCACCAGCGCCCTTGCAATTGCGATGCGTTGACGTTGACCTCCGGATAATCCTGCCCCCTGTTCCCCGACAATGGTGTTATACCCCTCACGCAAATCAGAAATAAAATCATGAGCGCCTGCTAATTTCGCTGCATAAATAACTTTTTCGACGGACATGCCAGGATTAGCCAGTGAAATATTATCAATAATACTGCGATTAAGCAGCACATTGTCCTGCAACACAACCCCCACCTGACGACGTAACCAGTTAGGATCAGCCAACGCAAGATCATGTCCATCAATTAATACCTGGCCATTTTCAGGAATATAAAAACGTTGAATTAATTTAGTTAATGTGCTTTTTCCAGAACCAGAACGTCCGACAATACCAATAACCTCCCCCTGCTTAATACTAAGATTGATATTGTCCAAAATAACCGGAGAATCAGGTTTATAGCGAAACCGGATATTACGAAAAGTGATATCACCATTAATTTCCGGTAATGCCAGTTTCCCATGATAACTTTCAGTTGGAGAGTTAAGCACATCACCAAGGCGGGTAACTGATATACCAACCTGCTGGAAATCCTGCCAGATTTGTGCAAGGCGAATAACCGGTGCAACAATCTGACCAGCAAGCATATTAAAAGCAATTAACTGACCAATACTTAAATCCCCGGAAATAACCAGGTGTGCTCCCAACCATAGGTTGATGATCATAACAGTCTTTTGTATTAACTGTATTCCTTGTTGACCAATGGTTGCTAATACTGTCACTTTAAAGCCTGCAGCAACATATCCTGCCAATTGTTTGTCCCATATGTTCGTCATCTGAGGTGAGACTGCCATAGCTTTTATAGTGTTAATCGCCGTTACTGATTCCACCAGGAAAGATTGATTATCCGCATTCCGTGAAAACTTATCATCAAGGCGACGTCGCAAAATGGGGCTAATAAAAACAGACCATGCAGCATAACAAGGCAGCGAAAATAAGATCACCAGAGTAAGCTTTGGGCTGTAATACCACATTACCGCAAAAAATATGAATGAAAATAATAAGTCCAGAACAGATGTTAATGCCTGTCCTGTCAGAAAATTACGGATCTGGTCTAATTCTCTTACCCTCGCAACAGTATCACCAACACGACGACTCTCAAAATAAGAGATCGGTAGCGCCAGTAAATGCCGGAAGAGTTTGGCACCCAACTCAACATCAATCCGACTTGTACTATGTGCAAAAATGTAAGTTCTTAAACCGCTGAGTATAATCTCAAACACCACTACAACAGATAATGCGACAGTAATAACATTAAGGGTTGAAAACCCCCTGTGCACTAATACTTTGTCCATAACCACCTGAAAAAAAAGGGGGGTTATTAATGCAAATAATTGTAAAAAAACAGATACAACAAGGGTTTCAATAAATATTCTCCTGTATTTTATAATGGCAGGAATAAACCAGGTAAAGTCAAATTTTGCCAGTTTCCCGGTAACAGAAGAACGGGAAGCAATAAGAATAATATGCCCCTGATATAACGCCTCAAACTCAGACTGTTCGAGAACACGGGGATTTCGCTGCTCCAAATCAAAAATAAGATATCTGTTTACTTCTTTACTGATTTTAGTCAGAATAAAATGACGTCCATCCTCTCTCCAGACTAATGCGGGCAGAAAAATAAAGTTTAATCGATCAATTGTTTTTTTTACCTGTTTTACCTTTAGTTCTAAAGATTTCGCAGCAAGCAACCATGACGTTAATCCCAGACCAGTCCCGTCTGTATCAAATCTATGTTTAATTTCTTCCGGGTTAACAGAGACGTTATGGTATTGGGCTAAAATCTCCAGGGCGTATAACCCATAATCAATTTTATGACAAGAATCCATTATGACTCCCCAAAAAAAAAATAGCAATCTTATGTGGCACAGCCCAGTAAGATTGCTATCATTTAAATTAATATATTATGCTGATGTGGTCAGGGTTATTGAGTTCCGTCCATATGAAAAATCACTGGCATTACCGGACAACTGCAATAAAGAAGCTGCAGTTCTTTCCTCTTTAACATCGAAGTTACCTGCAGCTGAAATGATTTTGCTGATTTCATTAATTAATGGATTAAGATTATTCTGACTTCCATAGGCTAATGCATCATTCCCATACACATAACTTGCCTTATTATTACGCTGTTGATACTCAAGTGCCTTTTTAAGGGAATCAGGTGTGATTATCCGGCCACCTTTATCAAAAATCTGCTCTATCTGGTGATTAGAGATATCACCTGACTCTTTTTCAAACCAGTTCCTGAATGTAATACCATTTTCATGACCAATGGAAAGAACATTACCTTCAGCTTTATACATGATGAGGTCATTACCTTCTCGCTTGAAGGCCACATCCCGGAAATCAATATCAGCCAAACTGAGTTTATCCTCTTTCCCCCCATCATCATCAATAATATGATGACCATATCCTGACAGATAACGATAAATATCATTACCATATCCGCCTTTCAGGAGATCATTCCCCTCTCCACCATCAAGCAGATCTGCCCCCTCACTGCCGTACAGCTTGTCATTACCTTTTCCACCGGATAATACATTTTTTGCAAGAGAATTTCCCTGAACCTGAAGCTCATCATCTCCATCTCCGCCGTTCAGGTAATTATTACCTGCTCCCCCAATTAACTTATCGTTGCCATCACCGCCATAGAGCTGGTCATCTCCGTTTCCACCACTCAGTGTGTCATTACCTTTATCACCATATAAGCGGTCATTCCCATCATTTCCTTCTATAAGGTCATCACCATCCGCGCCATGGAAGATATCAGTAAATTTACTGCCAAAAAACTTGTCGGCACGCGTGGTCCCAATAAGTTCTTCCACGGAATATAAGTTATCAGTCTCTGTTAAATTTTTACCATTGATATGAGTGAATTCATAACTCCGATATTGCGTTTTTTCAGTTCTTTTTCCGACTGAAACCTCCTGCTCCTTCACAACTTCCTGTAAAACCTTAACATCGCCACCAAGTACACGTGTTACCGTGTAATTACCCGCTTCGGTTGCTTTTGTGCCATCAATGGTCAGATAACCGGTGTCTGTTTTATCATAATAAACAACATCATGTCCTTTACCTGCGTAGATATTGGCTGAGCCGGCAGATAAAAAGGCCTTATCATCCCCGTCTCCCAGGTGTGACTCAATACGAATTTCACGATACTGGTTATTACCGACTGATGCATGCTGAATCAGGTTAGAGTAATCATATACAGCCCCCTTGTCCTGAACCCCCTTCACCGTCCATTTATCAACACCCTTGACTAATAACTCGGTAATATATTCATATTTTCCGGACTGCCTCCTTTCACGAATTTCCTCACCGGGAGTTAATAATGGCGTAACAAATTTCAACAACGTAGAAGATTTGCTGTCAGAAAGGTCAATATTTCCTTTCAATGGGTCAAAGACTTGCTTCTGGAATTCATCCGTTTTTTTCTCCAGACGTTTTCCTTCTTCATAATAGTCAATATAACTTTTACCACTGAGTGTTTTGTCTCCATTTCTGGTGACACCAGCTAACTCACCTATCAGCGTATCCCAATGTTGCTGGGTAATGAGGACTGATCTTTCAACAGAATACTCTTTATTATACTGAGACAATATTTTAAAGTTATCTTCTAAAAATGCAGCATGGCGGGCATCATATCCATTTTCAAAGTAATTTTTGCCGTGTTTTTTCTCCCATTCAGCAATAACATCAGCCATTTTACTGGCAACATGTTCAAACATTGCCTGCTTTGAAGCCTCAAGGATACCTGAAATTATCCCCGTAACAGCGCCTACCAGCGCGCTTACCGGTGCACCAACCAGAGATGTCGTTGCAGCAGCACTAATACCTGAAGATACTGAAGCCAGTGCAGTGCTTATCGTTGTTAATGATGCATCAATAGCCCCTGTTTCTTTGTGGAAAGCAGCAAGTAAACTGTCACCATCGTATCCAAGTTTTTTGAATCGTTGTGAATACTCCTCTATTTTATTGGCACGTTTAAACTTATCGGCAATGGACAGGAATGAGAGGGGACTAATTGCTAGTGTCACAGCAGAAGCAATTAAACCGGCAGCAGCAGCAGATGTAGATAACCCCTGTGCAGCGCGCTGTGCGATAATATATTGAGAAATACCTTTTCCAACATTACCCAGTACTTTCGTTGTTAATTCAACACCTGCTGCAGCTTTAGTTCTGGTATCTGCATCTGCATTGCTCAGAATGAAGCTTGCTGAAATCGCAGATAAAATACCCGATACAGTATCTAACCCTGCACCGATATTATCAAGATTAGGTAAATTCTGTAACTTATTACCAACACCGTTCAGGTGCTTTGTATTGGATAATACACTTCCCAGGGTATTGAGTTGTTGAGAAAATGAGTTAACATTATTATTAAGGCTGGCAGCTGTATCCACAAGTTGATTGATTAGCTCAATACTCGCTTCTGCCATCTCAGAAGAACTGACATTGCCACCAGATTTTTGTTTCTTTATCAGTTCGTCTATTTTCATTGAGGAAAGTGCAGTACCCAGGAAATTTTGAAACGTTGACAATATACCGCCTGCCTTTCCTAAGTTATCACCGATATTTTCAGCACTGCCACCTAATTTATTACCTGCTTTTTGATACTTTTGCAGTAATTTGTCTAATTGTGGTGCAAAGATAGTCACTCCCCGTTCGGTGAGGCCAATGAGTTTCTCTGCTGTACCGAACACCTGTTTAGTAATCGCCGTGCCATTCTTTTCATCATACTGGACTTCAATTCCCAGTTCATCTGCCGTCCTGACAAGGTCATTAAGGCTTGAACCCTGTCCTTTATAATCTTTAGGGATAAGTAAAATGAGTCTGTTTCCCGCATTGCGGGTTTGCTCTGCTGCTTTTTTTAATGCATCTTTCGTGCTTTGTCCTGCTGAGTGCAATTTATTTGCAGCGGATTGCTTTGCAGACTGCAGAGTGCTTTTAATTTGTGCAGTGGTTATTGTTGGCATTTAATTACCTCTTAACCAGTTAATGAAAAATTAAAATCTGACTTTCTTTTTACTTCAGTTATTAACTCGTGATGATATTGTTTAAAGATTTTATTCGCTAACTGTTTATCAATTTTACCTCCATGAAATTCTGATACTTTACCAACATGAGTTTTGGGATCCACCCTGATGGCTCTGAATAGTTCATCAGGGAATTTTTTTCGCATATATTTGTACAGGGCACCGTTATCCCCGAAAGGAGCAATCCAGTCAATGAACCATTTACGATCACCTGAAGTCCAGTCTTCTGCAACTAATGAGGTAACATCATTAAGATATTTAATTTCATTTTCTAAACTTAAATTAGCCCAACTACAATACGCGACAGGGTAATCATCCCGGGTTAATAAAGCATATTGGTTAGCCTGTATTGCGGGTAATACATTTATTGCAAACAAAGATACTGGCCAGTTTCTGTGTAGTGGAGAACTGGCCCATAGCCAGGATACATGCCCAAGAATCTCTAATGGTTTGTTTATATTCATAATAAACTCACTACAACTTAAATTATATGATTAAATATTGTGGCAAAAATATGCCTTTATGTTTCTTCCGTTTAATGTCATAACTCGCATTAATATTAAAAGCAAGTTTTTATTGCGCTGACTAACTTAAAAATAATAACTATAAAAAGCAAGAGTCAAAAAACATCAAGCATAAATAATTACTCATTCCTGTTCTTTGTACGACATCTATATAAAATTATTATTACACTCTCTTCAATAAGCATATTCTACAGAACTGGTGTCTTTTATTTTACATTAAGATTATAGTTACACAAATACAATTTTCTTGTTCGGTTCCAAACAAATTTTGGTAACGCCTATCTCTCTGAATGAGAGTCCACGAGTTGTCTTTTGAACTACTCTTCTTTATCTGATTTTGTCAGACAAAGGTTTAGATTAATCTGGCTATACCAGTTATCACACTTCGTCAAATTCCAGATAATGACCAGGATTGTTTATCTCATAAAGCATGATGCCACCACGCATCAGAAAGTAAAAATATTAGTGAATATGCAATCATACTCTAAAATATGAGGACCAATTTTGTTATGTACGCCCAAATGCTATAGCCATGATTTAATTCCATCCAACTCCGACAATGTTTCATCTTGCAGTTTGAATCAGCATGCTACCGCCCTTCCGGAAACTACCCGTAAACCGGGACCAGAATCTTGAAGGAGTGAGTTTGGATATGGGAAATTATTGTACGGCAAGACTATTTTTTGAACATACTTACCTACAGCTATAAGGTGCACTCCCGCGCTATACAGAGTTTTCAGGAAATTTGACTTTAATCGGATAACCTAAACGCGATAGCGCAAGAGCGACAACTTAAAAACGATAACCGCTGACGCAAAATCAATCTGTTACGCATCGAAACTGGTTAAATAATACACTTAACGTACAGAATTTTCCGATCTCCAAACAGCCCCCTTGAATAACAAATAAATCAAACCAGAGACCACTTCAATTTAAACATAATAAAATAATGCCCTGTAAGTATTCAATGCAGTGGGCATATCTATTGCTATACTAATTTTGTTCTTTTTCTATCCATTCCTTTCTATCCCATTACCACACAAATGCGAATAACAATAATTATCATCCTTGTAATCAAGAGGGAGGGGGATGGACTTCGCTTGGAATTCGGAAAATAAACCACGTCAAGGCTACTTTTTATCCAAATAGCGTTTGGGAAGGCTCTTCCGCAACCTGGGTGGAGATTTTCATGCCAGTGGACTCATTACCCTCTGCCTGAGTAGTTCAAATCCTGCTCGACCATACATCTGGCGTTTCAGCATCTTCAGGCGATTTACATGACCTTCGACAACACCATTACTCCAGCGACTACTGATTGCCTCACATATAGCTGCAGCATCAGCTTCCATCCCCGCCGCCACGCGCCGAAATTCTGCTGAACCGCTTTCGTGGACTCGAGTGAACCAACTGCTTAGCTGTGATTTATTTTGGGTTTCAGAATACGGTAGAACTCGAGTGCCAGTTGCTGCGCTATTTTCAGCTCAGGTTCTTTTTCACACATCAGACTAATAAATCGGGAAGCATAATTTTCTTCATCCCTGGTTATTCTCCAAGGCATCAACCAGCGGCTTACCCGGGACACTGAAGGAAGTCTGACGGCAGTAGTAACCGGTGGGTTCCAGCCTTTACGCCATTTGGCAACCGCATCCCTGACGATGGTTTCACTGCCTGTAAATCCCCGGGCCACCATTTCCCGCCATATCCGGCTGGCGTTATAATTACCACTTTCTCGTTGCTCTTTTAACCACTCCCTCCATGGGTCCAGAAGCCCTCGCTTTGGAGGTCGGGTTGACATTTCAGGGAATGTTCCTGAACGCACCCAGCGACTGACTGTCACACGCGACAGGCCTGTAATACGGGATATTTCCCTGAAACTACATTCCTTGTTATGCAGGGCCATAACCTCTGTCCAACGCTGATGCCGTTTTTTGCGGGTTTGTTGTTTTAGGCGTTCCGGACGACGGAGCGATGCTGCAGGCACAGATGGTTCTGGATCAGGTGATTTCTTTGGTGACAACTCACTGGCAACAAGACGTATCAGAGGTATATGTCTGTACATCATTCGTTCAAGCGCATCGCCAATATTTTTTAGCAGATGCCATCGATCGGCCACCTGTCTGGCCTGAGGTGCACCTTCACGTGCTGCTGTCGCATAGACTCCACTGCGATCACGCGAGACAATCTGTATTTCCGGATATTTTCTGAACCAGGTCGCCAGCGTACGCTGATCACGACCGGGAAGCAGGACGAGGGGACGGTGAGTATCAAGATTGACGATTAACGTACCGTAACGGTGGCCCCGATGCCACGCCCACTCATCAATACCGACATGAGGCGCGCCTGACTGTTTCGTCTCCGGGGTATTGATAACCCTGCGAAGGAGAGTATCAGCACTGCAACGGAGCCCCACTGCCGTTGCTGCCCGTTTCCCGGCCTCACCTCCGTCGATTAATCCCAGTTGACGTTGTAAATTTTGTAACGCCTGTGAAGACTGTTGGTGTGAACCGGCGAAGGGAGCAAGCGACTCGGCAAAAATTTTACGTGAACAAGCCGGGTTACGGCAGTACCAGTGGCGGACGGAAAATACAAGCCATAGCGTATGTCCTGAGCAGGGTAGATGCTGTATCCGGCGCCGACGACAACTATGAACAGAGTCGCTACGCTTAAAGCATTCAGGACATTGTGCTGTTTTGCGTTTTCCGTGGAGATGGAGGGTTATACCGTCAGAGCTAATAATTTGTCGACTGCATCGCCATCCGCAAGGTAACTGTAGAAGTGTCTTAAGAGAGTGCATTGAGTTGCCCATGACTTAAAACAGCTTAGATCTTTGTTCACCAGAAAGTTTCATCCATTTTCTTCCACCCAAGTTGCGGAAGAACCACTATTGCACCGTTCGTGACACCTGGAGGCAGAACGCGATGCGTTGCGGGGGGAAGTCGCCCGACTGAATCAGGAAATACGCCGCCGGCAGATGGAGCTGGATATTCTGAAAAAAGCGGAGGAAATCATAAAAAAAGCCCCGGGCGGTGATGCTGCCAACTTACTGATTTAGTGTATGATGGTGTTTTTGAGGTGCTCCAGTGGCTTCTGTTTCTATCAGCT
>NZ_PTRV01000038.1:0-26307 GCF_002965285.1 Escherichia sp. MOD1-EC5990
TTTTTCGTCTTGCGACGTTAAGAATCCGTATCTTCGAGTGCCCACACAGATTGTCTGATAAATTGTTAAAGAGCAGTTGCGACGCGGCTTTCAGCTCACTGTCGCGAGGTGGCGTATATTACGCTTTCCTCTTTCAGAGTCAACCCTGAATTTCAGGATTTTTTCTCTTTGTTGTTACGACCATCTTGTGAAGTGTTTCACGTTGTCGTCTCAACGGAGGCGCATTATAGGGATCCCAATTTTTTGCACAAGTACTTTTTTGATCTTTTTTTCTGTTTGTTGTTTTTTCACCCTTTTTGCTGCATTCGCACACAAAACGGTGCTTTTTTGCATACTAAAAGACTTGCACTAGGCCAATAATGCACCCAAAGTCATTAGGAAATCATTTATTGTTGAGGTGAGTATGTCTGATGTTTTACGCCCATACCGCGATCTTTTTCCACAAATCGGTCAGCGCGTAATGATCGACGATAGCAGCGTCGTGATTGGTGACGTTCGTCTGGCTGATGATGTGGGGATCTGGCCGCTCGTTGTGATTCGTGGAGATGTACATTATGTACAGATCGGAGCACGCACCAATATCCAGGATGGCAGTATGTTGCATGTCACTCATAAATCCTCGTACAACCCAGATGGCAGCCCATTAACCATTGGCGAAGATGTCACTGTTGGTCACAAGGTGATGCTCCACGGCTGCACCATTGGCAATCGAGTGTTGGTTGGGATGGCATCAATTTTACTTGATGGTGCAATAGTAGAAGATGATGTGATGATTGGTGCGGGTAGCCTGGTCCCACAAAATAAACGGCTGGAGAGCGGATATCTGTATCTCGGTAGCCCCGTCAAACAGATCCGCCCGTTAAGTGATGAAGAGAAGGCCGGGTTACGCTATTCCGCGAATAACTACGTGAAATGGAAGGACGAGTATCTGGATCAGGGTAACCAAACCCAACCTTGATCATCTTCGCTTTGATCCTGAATCAAGCTTTCTGCTTCTTCTTCCAGGTCCCAGCGATGCTGACGAAAACTCGCTAACCACTGTTCTGGCGTATCTCCTGCAAAGCGGTTCGCCAGACTCTCTCCAGTAATAGCGCAAGTGAGCTGCATACCATTTACAAGAGCGGGAAAACAAACGCATTTTTTACTCTCGTTCCACTCTTCCCTGTCCGGAAACTGGATGGCCTGATTCACGCGGACAACTCCTCCTGCAATTGCTTTATAACTGGTTCTATGTCAGGCAGAACACCGTGCCAGAGAAGAAAGGCATGAGCCGCCTGTGCCACCAGCATCCCCAATCCATCCGCATTACGCTTTGAACCTCGCAGCTCACACCATGCCAGAAAAGGTGTTTTTCCTTTCTGATAGAACATGTCATAGCAACACATGCCTGAATGAATGAGCGATGCCGGGATCGCGGGAATATCACCACTGATGCCACTGGATGTTGCATTAATAATGAGATCGAACTCATGCCCCTCCAGTTCGTCCATACCCAACGCCTGAATACTGCCTGTGTGCGCAAACAATTTAGCCAACTCTTCCGCGCGGGATAGCGTCCGATTAGTGATTGTCACCGCGCAGTCCAGAGAAAGGAGTGGAAGTAATACACCACGAGACGCCCCACCAGCGCCGATGAGTAGAATACGTAAACCAGGGCGGATAAAAGACAGACGTTCCAGATCGCTTAACAAGCCTACGCCATCGGTATTGTCACCCAGCAGGCGTCCATCTTCTAACCGCTTGAGGGTATTAACAGCACCAGCCAACGCTGCCCGTTCAGTAAGTTCATCAGCTCTGGCAAAGGCCTCTTCTTTAAAAGGCACCGTCACATTCGCTCCTTTACCACCAGCACTAAAGAAAGCGTTCAGTGTGTTAATGAAATCATTGATAGGTGCCAGCACGCGCCCATAGGGATGTTCAATATTCAATTGCTGAGCAAATTGCTGATGAATGAATGGCGATTTGCTGTGGGCTATTGGATTACCAAAAACAGCATAGTTTTCCATTATGTTACCCCTGTCGAAACAGTTCACCCGTCAGGGCATCGCGGATTTCTGAAGGATTTAAACGCCCTCCCGTTTCACCAGGCACAACCGGGAACGCTGCGCCAAATTGTGCGCGAACTTCGTCTACTGTTCGACAAGGCGGCAATCCACTCAAGTTGGCACTGGTAGAAACCAGCGGTTTACCATAAGCCTGGCACAAAGCAACCACCAACGGATGGTCGGTGACTCGTACAGCAAGCGAATCAAAGCGGCCTGTCAACCAGCGCGGTGTTGTCGCAGGCGCGGGAAAGACAAAGGTGACGGGACCTGGCCAGCGAGAAAAAATGGTTTCACGCTGCGCATCAGTCAGCATGCAGTCATCAATATAGGGTTTAAGCTGCTCGTAATTTGCCGCGATTAAAATCAGCCCCTTATCAACCGGACGCTGTTTTAGTTCCAACAGTCTCATCACTGCTGTTTCGCTATCAGGATCGCACCCGACACCGAAAACGGCTTCCGTGGGATAGGCGATGACACGTTCTTCATTGAGGACATCTATCGCAGCTGCGATAGCGTCTCCTTGCAGGTTATTATTCACGTTATTATTCCGCCGAAACCGGCTTTCCACATTGTTTACTGGCACAAAAGTGTTTTACACCCTGCGCGGTTTTCTTTTCGATGAGTAGCGGATAATGACACTCAGGGCATTCTCCGGCTATAGGTTTGAAGTTAATGGCAAATTGACACTCCGGGTAGCGATCACAGGAATGAAATGTTTTGCCATAACGGGAGCGGCGCTGGACCAGATGGCCCGTCCGACATTGGGGACATGTAATTGCTGTTTCGTCCGGTTTATCGATAAGTTCGGTATGTTCGCATTCAGGATAGTTACTGCAACCAACAAACATACCAAAGCGCCCCTGGCGTAAGACCAGATTTGCGCCGCATGCAGGGCAAATCTGTCCCTCCAGAACTTTGACGATATGTCCATCCGCTGAAGATTTCAGAGGACGGACGTAGTCACACGCCGGATACTGTGAGCATCCAAGAAACGGACCGTGTTTCCCGGATCGAATAACCAGTTCAGCCCCGCACTTTGGGCAGGACTCATTATTACGCACCGTGAACAGTGCTGATTTCGCCATAACAACTTATGCTGAATTAAAGAAATGATTAATGCAGCATACCTTCATTCACTTCAAAGAGTAATTCTTCCATTTGCTGGTACGCATTTTCGCAGCCCGGAATATTGAACAACACCATCAGGATTACCCATTTCAGGTCTTCCAGGTCGAACTCAGCGGTATCCAGCGCGAGCACTCGCTCTATCACCATTTCACGGGTTTCAAGGTTAAGCACCTGAATTTGCTCAAGAAAAAGCAGAAAACCACGACAGCTGGCATCCAGTCTTTCACACTCTTCAGGGGTATAAATACGCATGGAGAGTGGATCAGAGGCCAGTTGCATCGGTTCTGCCAGTCCTTCCTGATAATCCGCAAGCTTTTCCAGCCAAAGCAGGGCATTGTAGATATCTTCTCGATCAAATCCTGCGTCGGTAAGATCCTGTTCAAGTTTGTCTTGATCCACACGCAACTCAGCTTCTGTGTGAATATAGGTTTCAAACAAATACATTAGTACGTCGAACATGGCATGCCCTCCTCAATCGGACATAGCCGCCGGGTACAGCTGCGATCCATCCTGCTAACTCCAGTTCGAGTAGTTGAGTAACTACCTCTGGCACAGGTTGGCCGGCACGTTCAGCGACGACGTCAACAGGTGTTACCTCATCTCCTACGTTAGCCAGGAGCTCAGGAAATGGCAATGCCACGTCTTCCTGATCTGGTGAATAAAATGAATTTTCAGGCGCGTCTGGCAACCAGTGCAATCCAAATTGCAAGTTTTCCAGAATTTCTTCCGGTTCCGTCACAAGAATCGCACCTTGTTTTATTAACCAGTGAGGCCCTTCGCTTCCCGGATTCCCTATTGGACCTGGCAAGGCAAAAACTTCTCGCCCCTGTTCAAGCGCACAACGCGCTGTCACCAGCGAACCACTGCGCAAAGCAGCTTCCACCACAAGTACACCTTTACTTAGACCACTGATAATGCGATTTCTTCGCGGGAAATTGTAAGCAAGAGGTGGAACATCGAGGGGAAATTCCGAGACGAGAGCTCCGCCATGTTCAAGCAGACTGGTAGCCAGCCGGGCATGGCGGCGGGGATGAATGGTATTAAGTCCATTCCCCAATACAGCAATGCTGACGCCATTCACCTGCAAGGCCGCTTTATGCGCCACACCATCGATTCCTCGCGCTAGTCCACTCGTAATTGTCACTCCACGCGTCGCCAGAGTTTCGCAAAATAATCGTCCCCAGCGTTCGCCATACCATGAATGCGCCCGACTCCCCACTACAGCAAGCTGAAATGAATGCAATGCGCGCAGTTCTCCAGCAACAAACAGCGCACCGGGGTAATCTGCTGTCGCCAGAAGTTGGGAAGGATAAAATTCACTATCCGCTGAGATTAAATGATGGTTTGGTTGATTCAACCAACAAAGTGAGCTCTCAATACTCTTTGGCGGAAATGAAAGAAAGCGTTGTGCCTGCCGCAATGTAAGCCCTGTTTGCTGCAATACAACCGCATCAATATGCGACTGTTTTGCCAGCCAGTGAGCTATACGGACCATATCATCGCCGTACAAGCTGCTGACGCTCATTAAACGCAGCCAAATTTCTGTATCGACCATCCTTATCTCCCTGCCATAAGCAGCCTTAGCAATCTTTGCGATTGGTCAGTGATGCTGTCAATCAGAGGGGGATTTGTCTAGAATAGAAGAAATAATCTTTCTAACTCCTGAACACATCTCTGGAGATTTATGTCAGTTTTGCAAGTGTTACATATTCCGGACGAGCGGCTTCGCAAAGTTGCTAAACCGGTAGAAGAAGTGAATGCAGAAATTCAGCGTATCGTCGATGATATGTTCGAGACGATGTACGCAGAAGAAGGTATTGGCCTGGCGGCAACCCAGGTTGATATCCATCAACGTATCATTGTTATCGATGTTTCGGAAAACCGTGACGAACGGCTGGTGTTAATCAATCCGGAGCTTTTAGAAAAAAGCGGCGAAACAGGCATTGAAGAAGGTTGCCTGTCGATCCCTGAACAACGTGCTTTAGTGCCACGCGCAGAGAAAGTTAAAATTCGCGCCCTGGACCGCGACGGTAAACCATTTGAACTGGAAGCAGACGGTCTGTTAGCCATCTGTATTCAGCATGAGATGGATCACCTGGTCGGCAAACTGTTTATGGATTATCTGTCACCGCTGAAACAACAACGTATTCGTCAGAAAGTTGAAAAACTGGATCGTCTGAAAGCCCGGGCTTAAGGATTAGAATTAACGTGTCAGAATCACTACGTATTATTTTTGCGGGTACACCTGACTTTGCAGCGCGTCATCTCGACGCGCTGTTGTCTTCTGGTCATAACGTCGTTGGCGTGTTCACCCAGCCAGACCGACCGGCAGGACGCGGTAAAAAACTGATGCCCAGCCCGGTTAAAGTTCTGGCTGAGGAAAAAGGTCTGCCCGTTTTTCAACCTGTTTCCCTGCGTCCACAAGAAAACCAGCAACTGGTCGCCGACCTGCAGGCTGATGTTATGGTCGTCGTCGCCTATGGTTTAATTCTGCCGAAAGCTGTGCTGGAGATGCCGCGTCTTGGCTGTATCAACGTTCATGGTTCACTGCTGCCACGCTGGCGCGGTGCTGCACCAATCCAACGCTCACTATGGGCGGGTGATGCAGAAACTGGTGTGACCATTATGCAAATGGATGTTGGTTTAGACACCGGTGACATGCTCTATAAGCTCTCCTGCCCGATTACTGCAGAAGATACCAGTGGTACGTTGTACGACAAACTGGCAGAGCTTGGGCCACAAGGGCTTATCACCACGTTGAAACAACTGGCAGACGGCACGGCGAAACCAGAAGTTCAGGACGAAACTCTTGTCACTTACGCTGAAAAGTTGAGTAAAGAAGAAGCGTGTATTGACTGGTCACTCTCGGCAGCACAGCTTGAACGCTGCATTCGCGCTTTTAATCCGTGGCCGATGAGCTGGCTGGAAATTGAAGGACAGCCGGTTAAAGTCTGGAAAGCATCGGTCATTGATACGGCAACCAACGCTGCCCCAGGAACGATCCTTGAAGCCAACAAACAAGGCATTCAGGTTGCGACGGGTGATGGCATCCTGAACCTGCTCTCGTTACAACCTGCGGGTAAGAAAGCAATGAGCGCGCAAGACCTCCTGAATTCTCGTCGGGAATGGTTTGTTCCGGGCAACCGTCTGGCCTGATAGTCCACTCTTCTAAGCCCGGTCTTGCCGGGCATTTTTATTTTATATTTATGAAAAAACAACGTAATTTACGTAGTATGGCGGCACAGGCCGTTGAACAAGTCGTCGAGCAAGGGCAATCATTAAGCAACATTCTGCCACCGCTCCAGCAAAAAGTTTCCGATAAAGACAAAGCACTTCTTCAAGAGTTGTGCTTTGGCGTACTGCGTACGCTTTCACAGTTAGACTGGCTGATTAATAAGTTAATGGCCCGTCCGATGACCGGCAAACAGCGCACTGTGCATTACCTGATTATGGTTGGTTTGTATCAACTGCTTTATACCCGCATTCCACCTCATGCTGCGCTGGCTGAAACGGTTGAAGGTGCTGTCGCAATTAAGCGTCCGCAACTTAAAGGGTTGATTAACGGCGTATTACGCCAGTTCCAGCGTCAGCAAGAAGAGTTATTAGCCGAGTTTAATGCCAGTGATGCACGTTATCTGCATCCTTCCTGGTTGCTGAAGCGTCTGCAAAAAGCGTATCCAGAGCAATGGCAATCCATCATTGAAGCCAATAACCAGCGTCCACCAATGTGGCTGCGCGTTAATCGTACGCATCATTCCCGCGACAGCTGGCTTGCATTGCTGGATGAAGCAGGAATGAAAGGTTTCCCGCATGCGGATTACCCTGATGCTGTACGGCTGGAAACACCTGCACCTGTTCATGTGCTACCAGGTTTTGAAGAAGGATGGGTTACCGTTCAGGATGCATCAGCACAAGGTTGCATGGCCTGGCTTGCGCCACAAAATGGTGAACACATTCTGGATCTTTGCGCTGCCCCCGGCGGTAAAACAACGCATATCCTTGAGGTGGCACCAGAAGCGCAGGTTGTTGCGGTTGATATTGACGAACAGCGCCTCTCTCGCGTTTACGACAATTTAAAACGCCTTGGTATGAAGGCGACCGTGAAACAAGGTGATGGTCGCTACCCTTCCCAATGGTGTGGCGAGCAACAGTTTGATCGCATTTTATTAGATGCGCCTTGTTCAGCAACCGGTGTGATTCGTCGCCATCCGGATATTAAATGGTTACGTCGCGATCGCGATATCCCGGAACTCGCGCAATTGCAGTCTGAAATTCTCGACGCCATTTGGCCGCATTTAAAATCCGGTGGAACCCTGATCTATGCCACCTGTTCGGTGTTACCGGAAGAGAATAGCCTGCAGATTAAAGCCTTTTTGCAACGTACCGCTGATGCCGAACTTTGCGAAACAGGAACACCAGAGCAACCGGGTAAACAAAATCTGCCTGGTGCCGAAGAGGGCGACGGCTTCTTTTACGCTAAGCTAATCAAAAAGTGATGAGATAACGGGTCGCGACTGATGAAAATTATCATTCTGGGTGCCGGCCAGGTTGGCGGCACACTGGCGGAAAACCTGGTTGGCGAGAACAACGATATTACTGTTGTCGATACCAACGGTGAGCGTCTGCGGACCTTGCAGGATAAATTTGACCTGCGGGTCGTGCAGGGGCATGGCTCTCATCCACGCGTATTGCGGGAGGCAGGTGCCGACGACGCCGATATGCTGGTTGCTGTAACCAGTTCAGATGAAACCAATATGGTTGCCTGCCAGGTAGCCTACTCACTTTTCAACACCCCTAATCGCATCGCTCGTATCCGCTCACCTGACTACGTGCGCGATGCCGATAAGCTATTTCATTCAGATGCTGTGCCGATTGATCATCTGATCGCACCAGAGCAGTTGGTTATCGATAATATTTACCGACTGATTGAGTATCCCGGCGCATTGCAGGTGGTGAACTTCGCTGAGGGTAAAGTCAGCCTGGCTGTGGTTAAAGCCTATTATGGCGGCCCGCTGATTGGTAATGCACTTTCGACCATGCGCGAACATATGCCGCATATCGATACTCGTGTGGCAGCCATTTTCCGCCACGATCGCCCTATTCGTCCGCAAGGTTCGACCATTGTTGAAGCGGGTGATGAAGTGTTCTTTATTGCCGCTTCACAACACATCCGCGCGGTGATGAGTGAATTGCAACGTCTGGAAAAACCGTATAAGCGGATCATGCTGGTTGGTGGTGGTAATATCGGTGCAGGGCTGGCGCGTCGTCTGGAAAAAGATTACAGCGTTAAACTCATCGAACGTAATCAGCAGCGCGCTGCCGAACTGGCGGAAAAGTTGCAGAATACGATCGTCTTTTTTGGTGATGCGTCGGATCAAGAACTGCTGGCCGAAGAACATATCGATCAAGTTGATCTGTTTATTGCCGTCACCAACGATGACGAAGCCAATATCATGTCCGCCATGCTTGCCAAACGTATGGGGGCGAAAAAGGTGATGGTATTGATCCAGCGTCGCGCTTATGTGGATCTGGTTCAGGGGAGCGTGATCGATATTGCGATTTCACCACAACAAGCAACTATTTCTGCGTTGCTTAGCCATGTGCGAAAAGCCGATATTGTTGGTGTTTCCTCATTGCGCCGCGGTGTTGCAGAAGCTATTGAAGCCGTTGCTCACGGTGATGAAAGCACCTCACGCGTTGTCGGCAGAGTCATTGATGAAATCAAGCTACCGCCAGGAACGATTATTGGTGCTGTGGTGCGCGGCAATGATGTGATGATTGCTAATGACAATCTGCGCATTGAGCAAGGCGATCACGTAATTATGTTCCTCACAGATAAAAAGTTTATTACCGACGTCGAAAGACTCTTCCAGCCAAGTCCATTCTTTTTGTAATTAATAAGGCGTCTTATGACGCCTTATTATTTCCCTTTGATTCTCAAGGATTAATTAAATTCATTCCTGGCAGGAAAATGGCTTAACATTTGTTAGACTTATGGTTGTCGGCTTCATAGGGAGAATAACATGAGCATTATTAAAGAATTTCGCGAATTTGCGATGCGCGGAAACGTAGTGGATTTGGCGGTGGGTGTCATTATCGGAGCGGCATTCGGAAAGATTGTCTCTTCACTGGTTGCCGATATCATCATGCCACCGTTGGGCTTATTAATTGGCGGGATCGACTTTAAACAGTTTGCTGTCACGCTACGCGATGCGCAGGGGGATATCCCTGCTGTCGTTATGCATTACGGTGTCTTCATTCAAAACGTCTTTGATTTTCTGATTGTGGCCTTTGCCATCTTCATGGCAATTAAGCTAATCAACAAACTGAATCGTAAGAAAGAAGAACCGGCAGCCGCGCCAGCGCCAACTAAAGAAGAAGTATTACTGACAGAAATTCGTGATTTGCTGAAAGAGCAGAATAACCGCTCTTAAAAAGCCCCTGAAAGCAGAAGGCCAGTGGTAAAAAAGTGATTTACTTTCTTGCCACTGGCCTCCCAGTTTCCCCGATTGCCATGTTTTCCTTTCCGCATGTAACTACCTTTCCCCTTCTTATTTTTCTCTACACGCTGTCGGAATAAAGGATCATGTAGCAATGCTTCTATCGCATTATCTTTTATCTGTCCTTTAGTATGCTGATATCGGCTCATAAAAACTCCAGTTGGTTATTTAACGGCGCGAGTGTAATCCCGCCAGTGCAAAAAATCAACAACCACTCTTAACGCCACTCGCCCCTTGTTCAAGGGCTTCAAGAATCGAGCAATAAACACTGCTATGAGCGGTCCCACAACAGGCATCGTTAAGGCGTTGGAGGGAACGCTGCATACTCTGCAACTCGGCTATCCGTGCTTCGACTTCCTGCAATCTTTCCTGCACAATGCCTTTTGACTCCTGACAGGTATGGTGTTCAGGATCGATACGGATCGACAGCAACTCGCGGATCGACTCCAGACTGAAACCAAGTTGTCTGGCATGGCGGATAAATTTCAATCGCTGGAGATCGCTTTCAGTATACAGGCGAAACCCACCTTCGGTGCGTACTTCATGCTCCATCATCTGCTGCTTTTCGTAATAACGAATCGTGTCGGGTGTTACTTCCGCCATTTTTGCCAGCTCACCAATGCGATACATACATACTCCACTAGTTATCGTTGATTTTGTCCAACAACTTGTCAGCATAATCGCCGCGTAAAAAATCGGTACTCAATCCAGCTTGTCGCAGCTTCAATTCCAGTAATGACAATCGACGACTAACCTCTTGATATTGCGGATCATCATGACGGATACCTTTGAGGATATCCAGAAGCTGTATTGCTTCCCTCCGCTGCTCAAGTTCTGGCGGTAAGCAACCGGCATTCTTCAGCAAGCGATACCCCGCACGTAATTCCGGTGGCACGTGTGAATCATCATCCAGAATCAATGGCTCGCCACTTCCCGGAAGATTATCAAACTCACCTTTGGATTGTGCCTCAGTAATATGACGCTCTGCCCACTGGTCAAGTAACCACATAAATACTCCAGGGGATGAACAAAAAGAGTACAGCTATTGTAGATAAGTGGGGATACTACGGGTATAAAAAAACCCGCCGGGGCGGGTTTTTTTACGTTGCTTCAGATTACTCTGCAGCAGCTTCTGCTTTCTCTGAACGATCAACCAGCTCGATGTAAGCCATCGGCGCGTTGTCGCCTGCACGGAAGCCACACTTCAGAATACGAGTGTAACCACCGGCACGGCTCGCGAAACGCGGGCCCAGTTCGTTAAACAGTTTTGCCACGATCTCGTTATCACGAGTACGGGCGAATGCCAGACGACGATTAGCAACGCTATCAGTCTTGGCAAGAGTAATCAGCGGCTCAACTACGCGGCGCAGCTCTTTCGCTTTAGGCAGAGTCGTCTTGATGATTTCATGACGAACCAGTGAACCTGCCATATTGCGGAACATAGCCTGGCGATGGCTGCTGTTGCGGTTCAGTTGACGACCACTCTTACGATGGCGCATGACCTTATCCTTCTCAGTAAAACCTTAACCTGTGATCCGGTTACTCGTCAGCGATGCTTGCCGGTGGCCAGTTTTCCAGGCGCATGCCCAGAGACAGTCCACGGGAAGCCAGCACGTCTTTAATCTCAGTAAGAGATTTTTTACCAAGGTTAGGCGTTTTAAGGAGCTCAACCTCGGTACGCTGTACCAGATCACCGATATAGTGGATAGCTTCTGCTTTAAGGCAGTTAGCAGAGCGGACAGTCAATTCCAGATCGTCAACAGGGCGCAGCAGGATCGGATCGAACTCTGGTTTCTCTTCTTTCACTTCAGGCTGACGTACATCACGTAAGTCAACGAAAGCTTCCAGTTGTTCAGCCAGAATGGTTGCCGCACGACGAATCGCCTCTTCAGGATCGATTGTGCCGTTGGTTTCCATTTCGATGACCAGCTTGTCCAGGTCGGTACGCTGTTCTACACGCGCTGCTTCAACATTGTAGGCAATACGCTCCACAGGGCTGTAGCATGCGTCGACCAGCAGACGGCCGATTGGGCGCTCATCTTCTTCCGAATGAATTCGGGTAGAAGCCGGCACATAACCACGACCGCGCTGAACTTTGATACGCATGCTAATAGACGCGTTCTCATCGGTCAGGTGGCAGATCACGTGCTGCGGCTTGACGATTTCGACATCACCGTCGTGGGTGATATCGGCTGCAGTCACAGGGCCAATGCCAGATTTATTCAAGGTAAGAATAACTTCATCTTTGCCCTGAACTCTCACCGCCAGCCCTTTCAGGTTGAGCAGGATTTCCAGGATATCTTCCTGAACGCCTTCTTTGGTGCTGTACTCATGTAGTACACCATCAATCTCAACCTCGGTCACCGCGCAACCCGGCATCGATGAGAGCAGAATACGGCGCAGTGCGTTACCCAGAGTATGGCCAAAGCCACGCTCTAAAGGCTCAAGGGTCACCTTGGCGTGCGTCGAACTCACTTGCTCGATATCAACCAGGCGCGGTTTTAGAAACTCTGTCACAGAACCCTGCATTGTGTCCTCTCTTTGGTACTAAGCTTTACTTGGAGTAAAGCTCGACGATCAGGTGTTCGTTAATGTCCGCAGACAGATCAGAACGCTCCGGCTTACGCTTAAACGTACCTTCCATCTTGCCAGCATCAACTTCCAGCCAGGTTGGCTTTTCACGCTGCTCAGCCAGCTCCAGAGCGGCTTTCACGCGAGACTGCTTCTTCGCTTTCTCACGAATGCTTACAACGTCATTCGGACTAACCTGATAAGAAGCGATGTTAACAACACGACCGTTTACCATAATTGCTTTATGGCTAACCAGCTGACGTGCTTCTGCACGAGTGGCACCGAAGCCCATACGGTATACAACGTTGTCCAGACGACCTTCCAGCAGAGCCAACAGGTTTTCACCGGTGTTGCCTTTCAGACGTGCTGCTTCTTTGTAGTAGTTACGGAACTGACGCTCCAGCACACCATAGATACGGCGAACTTTTTGCTTTTCACGCAACTGCACACCATAGTCAGACAGACGCGGTTTACGCGCACCGTGCTGGCCAGGAGCTTGTTCAATTTTACACTTGGTATCGATCGCGCGAACGCCAGACTTAAGGAATAAGTCGGTGCCCTCACGACGGCTCAGCTTGAGCTTAGGACCCAAATATCTTGCCATTTTCTTTCTCCAACAAACCTGGAAAACGAGGCGTTATACGCGACGTTTTTTCGGCGGACGACAACCGTTATGAGGGATCGGAGTCACATCAGTAATGTTAGTGATGCGGAAACCTGCGGCGTTCAGAGCACGAATAGTAGATTCGCGGCCTGGACCCGGACCTTTAACCATAACTTCCAGATTCTTGATGCCGTATTCTTTCACGGCGTCAGCGCAACGCTCTGCTGCAACCTGAGCTGCAAACGGAGTGGATTTGCGAGAACCACGGAAACCGGAACCACCGGCTGTTGCCCAACCCAACGCGTTACCCTGACGATCAGTGATAGTCACGATGGTGTTGTTGAAAGAAGCATGGATATGAGCCACGCCGTCAGAGACTTGTTTTCTTACACGTTTACGTGCACGAATTGGTGCCTTTGCCATTATTCAATCACCCCGATTATTTCTTGATCGGTTTGCGCGGACCCTTACGGGTACGTGCGTTGGTCTTGGTACGCTGACCGCGAACCGGGAGACCACGACGATGACGCAAACCGCGATAGCAACCAAGATCCATCAGGCGCTTGATGCTCATGCTGATTTCACGGCGCAGATCACCTTCAACGACAAATTTGGCAACTTCGTCACGCAGCGTGTCGATTTGTCCTTCAGACAGCTCACTGATCTTAACATCTTCAGCGATACCCGCTGCAGCCAGGATGGCTTTAGAACGGGTCTTGCCGACGCCATAAATCGAAGTTAATGCGATTACGGCATGCTTATGATCAGGAATGTTAATGCCTGCTATACGGGCCACTATGCACTCCTACTATTTAATATGTACGTTCCATGCTGAAAAGCCCGTTTTCAGGATACTCAAATGGAAACGCACAGACATACAAAAGATTGGCTGGCTAATCTAGCCAGCTCAACCCAACTTTGCAAGAAAAATATGCGAAAAAATCAGCCTTGGCGCTGTTTATGCTTCGGCTCGGCACTGCAAATCACACGGATGACACCATCACGCTTAACGATTTTGCAGTTACGGCATAATTTCTTGACGGAAGCACGAACTTTCATTTTTACTCTCCGTAACTTCTCGGGCGACCAATTATCGGCCGTAGCCTTTCAGGTTCGCCTTCTTCAATGCAGACTCATACTGACTGGACATCATCAGAGTTTGCACTTGAGCCATAAAGTCCATAATCACGACAACAACGATAAGCAGTGAGGTCCCACCGAAGTAGAACGGTACTTTCATTGCATCACGCATGAACTCCGGGATCAGGCAGATAAAGGTAATGTACAACGCACCAACCAGGGTCAGGCGGGTCATTACTTTATCGATATACTTCGCCGTTTGCTCTCCCGGACGAATTCCTGGTACAAATGCACCGGACTTCTTCAGGTTATCTGCTGTTTCACGCGGGTTGAAAACCAACGCCGTGTAGAAGAAACAGAAGAAGATGATTGCAGACGCATAGAGTAACACATAAAGCGGTTGCCCAGGCTGCAAATACAGCGAAATTGTTGTCAGCCAGTTCCAACCAGTACCGCCCCCGAACCATGACGCGATGGTCGCCGGGAACAGAATAATACTGGAAGCGAAGATTGCCGGGATTACCCCCGCCATATTCACTTTCAGCGGTAAATGTGTGCTCTGTGCAGCATAGACACGACGACCTTGCTGACGTTTCGCGTAGTTTACCACAATGCGGCGTTGACCACGCTCAACAAATACAACAAAGAACGTCACTGCAAATACTAATACTGCAACCAACAGCAACACGAGGAAGTGCAGGTCGCCTTGACGCGCTTGCTCGATAGTATGGGCAATGGCTGGCGGGAGTCCCGCGACAATACCGGCGAAGATAATGATTGAAATACCGTTGCCGATACCTCGTTCAGTAATCTGTTCGCCCAACCACATCAGGAACATGGTTCCTGTGACCAGACTTACAACAGCGGTGAAGTAGAATGCAAAGCCCGGGTTAATGACCAGGCCTTGCATACCAGGCATATTCGGCAGACCGGTAGCAATACCGATCGACTGGAATATTGCCAGCACCAGAGTACCGTAGCGGGTGTACTGGCTGATCTTACGACGACCAGACTCCCCTTCTTTCTTAATTTCTGCCAACGTTGGGTGAACCACCGTCAGCAGCTGGATAATGATCGATGCCGAAATATACGGCATGATCCCCAGAGCAAAGATAGAAGCACGGCTGAGAGCACCACCAGAGAACATGTTAAACATTTCAATGATGGTGCCTCGCTGTTGCTCAAGCAGTTTGGCAAGTACAGCGGCATCAATACCAGGGATCGGAATAAAAGAGCCAATACGGAACACAATCAGCGCACCGATAACAAACAGCAGTCTGCGTTTCAGCTCGCCTAAGCCACCTTTGGCACTTTGAAAATCTAATCCCGGTTGTTTAGCCATCTGCTACTTATTCCTCGATTTTACCGCCAGCAGCTTCGATAGCAGCACGAGCGCCTTTAGTAACACGCAGGCCACGAACAGTTACCGGAGTAGTTACTTCGCCAGCCAGGATCACTTTCGCGAACTCGATCTGGATACCGATAATGTTAGCCGCTTTCAGCGTGTTCAGGTCTACAACACCGCCTTCTACTTTAGCCAGGTCAGACAGACGAACTTCGGCTGTAATCGCTGCTTTACGAGAAGTGAAGCCGAATTTCGGCAGACGACGGTACAGAGGCATCTGACCACCCTCGAAACCGCGACGTACGCCACCGCCAGAACGAGACTTCTGACCTTTGTGACCACGACCACCGGTTTTACCGAGGCCAGAACCGATACCACGACCCAGGCGTTTACCCGCCTTTTTGGAGCCTTCGGCCGGAGACAGAGTATTTAAACGCATCTCTTACTCCTCAACTTTAACCATGAAGGAAACCGCGTTGATCATACCGCGAATAGCAGGAGTATCCTCGCGCTCTACGGTGTGACCAATACGACGCAGACCCAGGCCAAGCAGCGTTGCCTTGTGTTTCGGCAGACGACCGATTGCACTGCGGGTTTGAGTAATTTTAATAGTCTTTGCCATGGTTTATTTCCCCAGAATTTCTTCAACGGATTTACCACGCTTGGCAGCGACCATTTCTGGAGAATTCATATTTTCCAGGCCATCGATAGTTGCACGAACCACGTTAATCGGGTTGGTGGAACCATACGCTTTAGCCAGAACGTTATGAACCCCAGCGACTTCCAGAACGGCGCGCATTGCACCACCGGCGATGATACCGGTACCTTCGGAAGCCGGCTGCATGAATACGCGAGAACCCGTATGAACACCTTTAACAGGGTGTTGCAGAGTGCCGTTATTCAGCGCGACGTTAATCATATTGCGACGGGCTTTTTCCATCGCTTTCTGGATCGCTGCTGGAACTTCACGCGCTTTACCGTAACCAAAACCAACGCGACCGTTACCATCGCCAACTACAGTCAGAGCTGTGAAGGAGAAAATACGACCACCTTTAACGGTTTTAGATACGCGGTTTACCGCGATCAGCTTTTCCTGCAGTTCGCCAGCTTGTTTTTCGATGTGAGCCATCTTACACCTCTACCTTAGAACTGAAGGCCAGCTTCACGGGCAGCATCTGCCAGTGCCTGGACACGACCATGATATTGGAACCCGGAACGGTCAAAGGATACATCTTTGATGCCTTTTTCCAGAGCGCGTTCAGCGACAGCTTTACCCACAGCTGCAGCCGCGTCTTTGTTACCGGTGTACTTCAGTTGTTCAGCGATAGCTTTTTCTACAGTAGAAGCAGCTACCAGAACTTCAGAACCGTTCGGTGCAATTACCTGTGCGTAAATGTGACGCGGGGTACGATGTACCACCAGGCGAGTTGCGCCCAGCTCCTGGAGCTTGCGGCGTGCGCGGGTCGCACGACGGATACGAGCAGATTTCTTATCCATAGTGTTACCTTACTTCTTCTTAGCCTCTTTGGTACGCACGACTTCGTCGGCGTAACGAACACCCTTGCCTTTGTAAGGCTCAGGACGACGGTAGGCGCGCAGATCCGCTGCAACCTGGCCGATCACCTGCTTATCAGCGCCTTTCAGCACGATTTCAGTCTGAGTCGGACATTCAGCAGTGATACCCGCAGGCAGCTGATGGTCAACAGGATGAGAGAAACCCAGAGACAGGTTAATCACATTGCCTTTAACCGCTGCACGGTAACCTACACCAACCAGCTGCAGCTTCTTAGTGAAGCCTTCGGTAACACCGATAACCATTGAGTTCAGCAGGGCACGCGCGGTACCAGCCTGTGCCCAACCGTCTGCGTAACCATCACGCGGACCGAAGGTCAGGGTATTATCTGCATGTTTAACTTCAACAGCATCGTTGAGAGTACGAGTCAGCTCGCCGTTTTTACCTTTGATCGTAATAACCTGACCGTTGATTTTTACGTCAACGCCGGCAGGAACAACGACCGGTGCTTTAGCAACACGAGACATTTTTTCCTCCGATTAGGCTACGTAGCAGATAATTTCGCCACCAAGACCAGCCTGGCGCGCTGCACGATCAGTCATAACACCTTTAGAGGTAGAAACAACTGCGATACCCAGACCCGCCATAACTTTCGGCAGCTCATCTTTACGTTTATAGATGCGCAGACCTGGGCGGCTGACACGCTGAATGCTTTCTACAACAGCTTTGCCCTGGAAATACTTCAGAGTAAGTTCCAGTTCAGGCTTGGTGTCGCCTTCAACTTTAAAATCTTCAATAAAACCTTCTTCCTTCAGCACGTTGGCGATTGCCACTTTCAGCTTGGAGGAAGGCATGGTGACCGCAGCTTTGTTCGCGGCCTGACCGTTACGGATACGGGTCAGCATATCCGCGATCGGATCTTGCATGCTCATCTGTCTTTACTCCCGTGATTCAATTGGTGACAATTACCAGCTAGCCTTTTTCAGACCCGGGATTTCACCGCGCATAGCGGCTTCACGGACCTTAATACGGCTCAACCCGAACTTCCGCAGGAAACCATGCGGACGACCTGTTTGACGGCAGCGGTTACGCTGACGAGACGGGCTGGAATCACGCGGCAGAGTCTGCAGCTTGAGAACAGCGTTCCAACGATCTTCGTCGGAAGCGTTCACATCAGAGATGATCGCTTTCAGTTCAGCGCGTTTCGCGAAGTATTTATCAGCTAAAGCTACGCGTTTTACTTCGCGTGCTTTCATTGATTGCTTAGCCATTTAGTAACCCTACCTTACTTGCGGAACGGGAAGTCAAAGGCAGCCAGCAGAGCGCGGCCTTCTTCGTCAGATTTCGCAGTAGTGGTAATGGTAATATCCAAACCACGAACGCGGTCGACTTTATCGTAGTCGATTTCTGGGAAGATGATCTGCTCACGGACACCCATGCTGTAGTTACCACGACCGTCGAAAGACTTAGCGGACAGGCCACGGAAGTCACGGATACGAGGTACAGCAATAGTGATCAGGCGCTCAAAGAACTCCCACATGCGTTCGCCACGCAGAGTTACTTTACAGCCGATCGGATAGCCCTGACGGATTTTGAAGCCTGCAACAGATTTGCGTGCTTTGGTGATCAGCGGTTTTTGACCGGAGATTGCTGCCAGGTCTGCTGCTGCGTTATCCAGCAGTTTTTTGTCAGCGATCGCTTCACCAACACCCATGTTCAGGGTGATCTTCTCGACCCGAGGGACTTGCATGACAGAATTGTAGTTAAACTCAGTCATGAGTTTTTTAACTACTTCGTCTTTGTAGTAATCATGCAGTTTCGCCATCGTACTACTCCAAATTACTTGATAGTTTCGCTGTTAGACTTGAAGAAACGGACTTTTTTACCGTCTTCGAATCTAAAGCCTACACGGTCAGCCTTGCCGGTTGCCGCATTGAAGATTGCTACGTTGGAAACCTGAATAGCGGCTTCTTTTTCAACGATGCCACCCGGTTGGTTCAGGGCCGGAACCGGCTTCTGATGTTTCTTAACCAGGTTGATACCTTCAACAATGACCTTGCCGGAAGACAGGACATTCTTAACTTTACCGCGTTTACCTTTATCTTTACCGGTTAACACGATAACTTCGTCATCACGACGGATTTTCGCTGCCATGATTCGCTCCTTAGAGTACTTCTGGTGCCAGAGAGATAATTTTCATGAACTTCTCACTACGAAGCTCACGAGTTACCGGCCCAAAAATACGCGTACCGATAGGCTGCTCGCTGTTGTTGTTCAGAAGAACACAAGCATTACCATCGAAGCGAATGACAGAACCGTCCGGGCGACGAACACCCTTCTTGGTGCGCACCACTACCGCCTTCAGCACATCACCTTTTTTGACCTTACCACGCGGAATTGCTTCTTTGATGGTGATCTTGATGATGTCGCCTACGCCTGCGTAGCGACGGTGCGAGCCACCCAGAACCTTGATACACATTACGCGACGTGCACCGGAGTTGTCGGCGACGTTCAGCATAGTCTGTTCTTGGATCATTTTAGTGCTCCGCTAATGTCAACTACTACTGAGACCCGAAAATCAGGTCGTTAAAAATCCCCATATCGAGGGCGCGGCATTATAACACCGCTTCAAGGATATGGGTAGAAAAAATAAACGGCTCATTTCTGAGCCGTTTATTCGTATCGAGAGAGTGTACTGTATTACAGAACCGCTTTCTCTACAACGCGAACCAGCGTCCAGGATTTAGTCTTGGACAGCGGACGGCATTCGCGGATTTCAACCACGTCACCGATACCGCATTCGTTGTTCTCGTCATGTACGTGCAGTTTGGTCGTACGCTTGATGAATTTACCGTAGATCGGGTGTTTCACAAAACGTTCGATAGCAACAACAATGGATTTCTCCATTTTGTCGCTAACAACGCGACCTTGCAGAGTACGGATTTTATCGGTCATTACGCACCCGCCTTCTCGTTCAGTAAAGTCTTAACGCGTGCGACATCGCGACGCACTTGCTTCAACAGGTGAGACTGTTGCAGCTGGCCACTTGCAGCCTGCATACGCAGGTTGAACTGCTCACGCAGCAGGTTCAGCAGCTCGGTGTTCAGCTCTTCAACGCTCTTCTCACGCAGCTCTTTTGCTTTCATTACATCACCGTCTTAGTTACAAAGGTGGTTTTAATCGGCAGTTTCGCTGCTGCCAGCTTGAATGCTTCACGGGCCAGCTCTTCCGGAACACCGTCCATTTCATACAGGACTTTACCCGGCTGAATCAAGGCAACCCAATACTCCACGTTACCTTTACCTTTACCCATACGCACTGCCAGCGGCTTTTCAGTGATCGGTTTGTCCGGGAACACACGGATCCAGATCTTACCTTGACGCTTAACTGCACGGGTCATAGCACGACGTGCTGCTTCGATCTGACGTGCAGTCAGACGACCACGGCCAACAGCTTTCAGACCGAAGCTGCCGAAGCTAACATCCGTACCCTGCGCCAGACCGCGGTTACGGCCTTTGTGCATTTTACGGAATTTTGTACGCTTTGGTTGTAACATCAGCGACGCTCCTTATTTACGGCCTTTACGCTGCTGCTTTTTAGGCTGAGCAGCCGGTTTTTCCGGTTGTTCAACAGCAGCCATACCACCCAGGATCTCGCCTTTGAAGATCCACACTTTAACGCCGATTACACCGTAAGTGGTGTGCGCTTCAGAGGTGTTGTAGTCGATGTCAGCACGCAGAGTGTGCAGCGGTACGCGACCTTCGCGGTACCATTCGGTACGTGCGATTTCCGCGCCGCCCAGACGGCCGCTAACTTCAACTTTAATACCTTTAGCGCCCAGACGCATTGCGTTCTGTACAGCACGCTTCATAGCACGACGGAACATAACGCGACGTTCCAGCTGAGAAGTGATGCTGTCAGCAACCAGTTTTGCGTCCAGTTCAGGCTTACGAACTTCGGCGATGTTGATCTGTGCAGGAACGCCAGCGATGTCCGCTACGACCTTACGCAGTTTTTCTACGTCTTCACCTTTTTTACCGATAACGATACCCGGGCGAGCAGTGTGAATGGTTACACGGATGCTCTTGGCCGGACGCTCGATAACGATACGAGATACGGACGCTTTAGCCAGTTCCTTAGTCAGGTACTGACGTACTTTAAAATCGCTGTCCAGGTTGTCAGCGAATTCTTTGGTGTTCGCAAACCAGGTAGAGTTCCATGGTTTTACAATACCCAGGCGAATACCATTAGGATGTACTTTCTGACCCATTGCTAGTCTCCAGAGTCTCAGCGATCGGACACAACCACAGTGATGTGGCTGGTGCGCTTCAGGATGCGATCTGCACGACCTTTTGCACGCGGCATAATGCGCTTCATGCTCGGGCCTTCGTCTACGAAAATTTTCGTAACTTTCAGATCGTCAATGTCAGCGCCATCGTTGTGTTCAGCGTTAGCAATGGCAGATTCCAGAACTTTCTTGACCAGTACAGCCGCTTTCTTGTTGGTGTAGGTCAAAATATCCAGAGCCTGCGACACTTTCTTACCGCGAATCAGGTCAGCAACAAGGCGAACCTTCTGAGCAGAAGAACGAGCATGGCGATGTTTAGCGATAGTTTCCATCTCTTCCTCCTACCTTATTTCTTCTTCGCTTTTTTATCAGCAGCGTGGCCGCGATAAGTACGAGTCGGTGCGAATTCACCCAGTTTGTGACCGACCATTTCGTCGGTTACAAATACCGGAACGTGCTGACGACCATTATGGACAGCGATGGTCAAACCGATCATGTTAGGAAAGATCGTTGAACGACGGGACCAAGTGCGCAGGGGCTTCTTGTCTCCGCTTTCCACCGCTTTCTCTACCTTCTTCAGCAAGTGCAGGTCAATAAAAGGACCTTTCTTGAGAGAACGTGGCATGGCTTATCCTCTAAAATTATTTGCTACGGCGACGTACGATGAATTTATCAGTACGCTTGTTGCTGCGGGTCTTCTTACCTTTGGTCTGAACGCCCCACGGAGTTACCGGGTGCTTACCAAAGTTACGACCTTCACCACCACCATGTGGGTGGTCTACCGGGTTCATCGCGGTACCGCGAACGGTCGGACGAACACCACGCCAGCGTGCAGCACCTGCTTTACCCAGAACGCGCAGCATATGCTCAGCATTGCCAACTTCGCCCAGAGTTGCACGGCAGTCTGCTTCTACTTTACGCATTTCACCAGAACGCAGACGCAGGGTGACATAAGCACCATCACGAGCAACGATCTGAACGTAAGTACCAGCGGAACGTGCCAGCTGACCGCCTTTACCTGGTTTCATTTCTACGTTATGAACAGTAGAACCAACCGGGATGTTGCGCATCGGCAGGGTGTTACCTGGTTTGATTGCAGCATCAACGCCAGACTGAATCTGGTCGCCAGCTTTCAGGCCTTTAGGGGCCAGGATGTAACGGCGTTCACCGTCTTTGTACAGAACCAGCGCGATGTTCGCGGAACGGTTCGGATCGTACTCAAGACGTTCAACAACTGCCGGGATACCGTCTTTGTTGCGTTTGAAGTCAACAATACGGTAAGCCTGCTTGTGGCCACCACCGATATGACGAGTGGTGATACGGCCATTGTTGTTACGACCACCGGATTTGCTGTTTTTTTCCAGCAACGGAGCAAAAGGTTTGCCCTTGTGCAGCTCAGGGTTAACCACTTTAACAACGTGGCGACGACCCGGAGATGTCGGTTTACATTTAACAACTGCCATTGTATTACTCCTCCGACTTACTCAGCGCCGCCAACGAAGTCCAGATTCTGGCCTTCTTTCAGGGTGACGTAAGCTTTTTTCCAGTCGCTACGACGACCGATACGCTGTCCGTGACGTTTAACTTTCCCTTTAACTACCAGGGTGTTAACGACTTCGACTTCGACTTCAAACAGTTTCTGCACAGCAGCTTTGATTTCTGCTTTGGTCGCGTCTTTAGCAACTTTGAGTACGATGGTGTTGGATTTTTCCATCGCAGTAGACGCTTTTTCAGAAACGTGCGGTGCACGCAGCACCTTCAGCAGACGTTCTTCACGAATCATGCCAGCATCTCCTCAACTTGCTTAACAGCATCAGCAGTCATTACGACTTTGTCGAAGGCGATCAGGCTAACCGGGTCGATACCAGTTGCATCGCGTACGTCAACCTTGTGCAGGTTGCGCGCAGCCAAGAACAGGTTTTCGTCCAGCTCACCGGTGATGATCAGCACATCTTCCAGAGCCATGTCTTTCAGTTTCTGTGCCAGCAGCTTAGTTTTCGGCGCTTCTACAGAGAACTTCTCGACAACGATCAGACGATCCTGACGTACCAGTTCGGACAGGATGCTTTTCAGCGCGCCGCGGTACATCTTCTTGTTAACTTTTTGACTGTGGTCCTGCGGACGAGCAGCAAAGGTCACGCCACCAGAACGCCAGATCGGGCTCTTGATAGAACCAGAACGCGCACGGCCGGTGCCTTTCTGGCGCCACGGTTTTTTACCGGAACCAGTTACTTCAGCACGAGTCTTCTGAGCACGAGTACCCTGACGAGCACCAGCTGCATAAGCAACAACAACCTGGTGAACCAGCGCTTCGTTGAAATCACGACCGAAGGTAGTTTCGGAAACAGTCAGCGCGCTCTGCGCGTCTTTCAATACTAATTCCATTGCTATCTCCTTACGCCTTCACAGCTGGTTTAACGATCAGGTCGCTACCGGTTGCACCCGGGACAGCACCTTTAACCAGCAGCAGGTTGCGCTCAGCGTCAACGCGTACTACGTCAAGGCTCTGAACGGTTACACGTTCGTTACCCATCTGACCTGCCATTTTCTTGCCTTTGAACACTTTGCCCGGAGTCTGGTTCTGACCGATAGAACCCGGAACGCGGTGAGACAAGGAGTTACCGTGAGTAGCGTCCTGGGTACGGAAGTTCCAGCGCTTAACGGTACCTGCGAAACCTTTACCTTTAGAGGTGCCAGTTACGTCAACTTTTTTAACGTCAGCAAACAGTTCAACGCTAATGCTCTGACCTACAGTGAACTCTTCGCCTTCAGCCAGGCGGAATTCCCACAGACCACGGCCAGCTTCTACGCCAGCTTTAGCGAAGTGGCCAGCTTCAGGCTTGGTCACACGGTTAGCTTTTTTAGCACCGGTGGTTACCTGAATAGCACGGTAGCCATCGTTAGCCAGGTCTTTAACCTGAGTAACGCGGTTTGCTTCAACTTCGATTACGGTTACTGGGATAGAAACGCCGTCTTCTGTGAAGATACGGGTCATACCCACTTTTTTACCGACTAAACCAATCATTGTTTCAACCTCTCAATCGCTCAATGACCTGATTAACCCAGGCTGATCTGCACGTCTACACCGGCAGCCAGATCCAGACGCATCAGAGCATCAACGGTTTTCTCGGTTGGCTCAACGATGTCAACCAGACGCAAGTGAGTACGGATTTCGTACTGATCGCGCGCGTCTTTGTTGACGTGCGGGGAGATCAGAACAGTGAAGCGCTCTTTGCGTGTCGGCAGCGGGATCGGACCACGGACCTGCGCACCAGTGCGCTTGGCAGTCTCGACGATTTCCGCGGTTGCTTGATCGATCAGACGATGATCAAACGCTTTCAGGCGGATACGGATTCTTTGGTTCTGCATGAGACCAGAGCTCCAATTATTTTATAAACGAAAATGATTACTCCTCAGACCCATTACGATTGATGGGAGAGTGTAACCGTTCTTACGTAGCTCCCCGATTGGGAGCATTGTTAGGTAGCCAAATTCGGCTAACTGAGGTTCAGATTGAACCTGCTGTCAACTACGACAAGCCCGCGCATTATACGCAAATCTGAGCCAGACGCAAGCATCGGGTAGAAATTAATCGCAACGCGCAGATTGCGAGCTGTATTCCACGAAATTTGTAAGGTTGTGAAGATAGCGTTTTTCACCGGAACCAGGTTAACAAATCAGCGATTTCTCCGTTGCTGAGCATCCGGAGTTATTCGATGGTGATACTCCAATTACAGAGGATGTTTTATGGACGCTACCCTTCCCTTTCTGATTTTGTACGCTTGTTTATCAGCCCTACTTTTTTTCTGGGATGCAAAGCATGGCTTGTTACCTGACAGATTTACGTGCCCGTTACTCTGGTCAGGTCTTTTGTTCTATCAGGTTTGTAATCCTGACGGTTTAGCCTATGCGTTATGGGGGGCGATTATTGGTTACGGCACATTCGCTGTCATTTACTGGGGGTATCGCATACTGCGTCATAAAGAAGGATTAGGCTATGGTGATGTGAAGTTTCTCGCCGCCCTTGGTGCCTGGCATACATGGACCTTCTTGCCACGACTGGTTTTCCTTGCTGCCTCATTCGCTTGCGGAGCCGTAGTTATTGGTCTGCTCATGAGAGGAAAAGATTCATTAAAAAACCCGCTGCCGTTTGGGCCATTTCTGGCGGCTGCGGGTTTCGTTGTAGGCTGGGATAGTTTGCTGGCAGGCCGTTAATCTTTAACTTTTATTTGTGATTGCAGGTAATTTTGTAAACCGATTTTACCGATGAGATCCAGCTCAGTTTCGAGCCAGTCAATATGACCTTCTTCATCGGCAAGGATCTCGATCATCATATCACGGCTAACATAGTCATGAACGCTGTCGGCATACGCGATAGCCTCACGGAGATCCTTCGCGCCTTCCAGTTCTAATCGCAGGTCGGATTGCAGCATCTCCTCGACATCTTCACCAATCCCCAGTTTGCCTAAATCCTGTAAGTTAGGGATTCCTTCTAAAAACAAAATACGCTCGATATATTTATCAGCGTGTTTCATCTCATCAATAGATTCATGGTATTCGACGTCATTGAGACGCATCAGGCCCCAGTTTTTAAACATCCGGGCATGGAGAAAATACTGATTGATTGCGACAAGCTCATTTCCCAATAGTTTATTGAGATAATTTATGATTTTAACATCACCTTTCATTTTATAGTCCCTCCGCTTCCACTATTAGAGC
This sequence comes from Escherichia sp. MOD1-EC5990, assembly GCF_002965285.1. Lineage (NCBI taxonomy): Bacteria > Pseudomonadati > Pseudomonadota > Gammaproteobacteria > Enterobacterales > Enterobacteriaceae > Escherichia > Escherichia sp. MOD1-EC5990. Next base: position 25,794 of record NZ_PTRV01000038.1, read on the forward strand.
GTAGATGGGGCTAGCGGGATGTCAAAAAATAAGCGTGGGCTTCAGGCAATCTCTTTAAATTCTGGCATCTGCATCAACTCGTCCTGCATCACTTCGCGCGCGGCGCGAATGCACTTACCGCATTGATTTCCCACAGGAATAAACTTACGCAATTGTTGGAAAGATTGCGGATGAAACTGACGGACTGCCTGGCGAATTTTTTTGTCACTTACACCATTACACAAACAAACGTACATGATTGCTCCCGTTCAAATTCTGCGCAAAGTGTAAATGAGAATGGTTATGATTACAATAGCACAGTTTAATTTGCGCCATAGTTCAGCGAGTGAAATTACGACTAAATATTTCGAGCTCAAATTACGGGCAGCAAAAAGGGCGCCGAAGCGCCCTTTTTAATTCGAAACTAATTAACGTGTAATTAGCCCAGAACTTTAGCAACAACGCCCGCGCCAACGGTACGGCCGCCTTCACGGATTGCGAAACGCAGACCGTCGTCCATCGCGATCGGGTGGAT
>NZ_PTRV01000039.1:0-24942 GCF_002965285.1 Escherichia sp. MOD1-EC5990
AATGTTCGTCTCATTCAAAAAACCTCCGCAACCCCATGTTTTCACATAACTGTTGCGTTGACCAATTGAATCTACAGTAGCCTTTTTTAATATTTCATTCTCCATTTCAATGCGTTGTAGCTTTTTCCTCAGCTCACGTATTTCGATTTGTTCTGGTGTTATCGGAGAGGCTTTTGGTGTTTTGCCCTGACGCTCATCACGCAGTTGTTTGACCCATCTTGTCATTGTGGAAAGGCCAACATCCATAGCTTTGGCGGCATCTGCCACCGTGTAGTTCTGGTCAACAACCAGTTGAGCAGATTCGCGTTTAAACTCTGCGCTGAAATTTCTTTTTTCATTGGAGCACCTGTGTTGTTCTGAGGTGAGTATATCACCTCTGTTCAGGTGCCCCAGATTCAGTGTGCCACTTCACCCCGAGGTATATTTCATTTGTGGAGTATCCAGTCTGAGGGAGCCTTATGTAACCCGTATTGAGCATTATGATACCGAAAATCTGTGAGACTCCACATCTACCTGATACCCCTTCATTCATCACCATGCTACTTAGTTGATGGTGGGAGGTGTTCATTACATTTTTCCTGAATGAATAGTAAATTATACAATACGTAATATAATATTGTTTTTTCTTACTGATATTCTTATTTTTGTTGATGCTTTCTTATGTTGAGAATCAATTAAATATCTAGCAAGCAGAGGAAGCAGAGATGTGTTAAGTACAGCATCAATATTCCTCGCACCAAATTTTTCAATTTGACAATTATGAGTGACCCAGTCAATAAGAGCGTCACTGTACTCAATTTTACAAAGATGACCGGATGCCATTTCAAAACGGTCACAAATTTTTTTAATTTTAATGATAGTGATCTCTTTAAGAGTTTTTGTATTTAATGGTAAAAAAGGAACTAAATTAGTTCTTCCCATAAATGCTGCTCCAAAATGAGAAATAAATAAAGGAAGAATGTTTTCTTTTATTTTTTCATTATCTGTCTCACCTTCATGCCAAAAGCTCGCAATCTTTTCACTAGCTAGGTTTGATGTCATGATGATGAGACAATCTCTGAAAGAGATCATCTTACCTTCAGAATCCTCTATAATCCCAAAATCAAATATCTGAAAAAAAAATTCCAGAACATCCGGATGTGCTTTTTCAATTTCATCAAGCAGAATAACACTGTATGGATTATTACTAACTCTTTCTGTAAGAGTTCCTCCTAGGCCAAAACCGACATATCCTGGGGGAGCCCCCTTCAAAGTAGAAACAGTATGAGCTTCCTGAAATTCTGTCATATTAATAGTGATCAGTTTATTTTCATCTCCATAAATAAACTCGGCCAATGCTTTAGCAGTCTCAGTTTTGCCGGCACCAGAAGGGCCTGCGAGTAAAAATACGCCATCAGGTTTTTCCGGATCTTTAAGATCTGTCCGGCAAATGAGAACTTGCGATGCTATAACAGACATAGCATATGGTTGACCTAAAACTCGTTGCTCCAGACATCTTAATAAACCAGATACTTTTTGTTGTTCACTATCAAGACATGCTCCTATTGGAACTCCAGTCCAACCAGATACAACATCAGCAACACAATGTTTATCCACACACTCAAAAACCATAGGTGTGTCTTTCTGATATGCTATTTCCAGTTTTTTTCTGTATCTATTCTTCGATGAAATATCCGATGTACTTTGTATCTTAGCAACCAATTCACTTTGATAAATCCATGCTGAGTTAAGTTGCTCAAGACTATTTTCAAGCTGAGTAATTTGATTCACAACTGTTTTTTGACGCAGAACATTTGATTTTTCCTGTGTCAGCAGTACAAGTTCACCCTTGAGTCTTGCTAATTTAGCTTCAAGAACCTGAATTAAATCTGGTGATGTAGTCTGAGAGACAGCCACCCGTGAACAGGCTGTATCTAACAGACTTACAGACTTATCTGGCTGACGACGGCTATGTAGATAACGGTCAGATAAATGTACAGTTGCAGTTATCGCTTCCTCCCTGATAGATACTTTATGATGCTTTTCCATCATTGGTAAAAGCGAACGTAGCATCCCGGCTGTTACTTCCTGATTCGGTTCAGTTACTTTTATAATCTGAAAACGCCGGGCTAATGCTCCATCTTTTTCAAAATATTTTTTATATTCACCAAGTGTCGTTGCAGCGATAATACGTAATTCTCCACGAGCGAGAGCTGGTTTAAGTAAATTAGCTGCATCTGTTTGCCCTGGAAGCCCTCCAGCCCCGATAAGTGAATGGGCTTCATCAATAAACAAAATAGCTGCGCAATCTAATGAATTAATTTCAGATAATAGTGATTTTAAGCGATTTTCAAATTCTCCTCTTATACTAGCTCCCGCAAGCAAAGCGCCCATATCAAGCGCGAGAATTTTAACATTTTTCAACGCATCAGGAACACGACCAGATGAAATTTGCAATGCTAAACCTTCAACAATACTACTTTTACCAACGCCAGGCTCTCCTGTCAATATTGGATTATTCTGCCTGCGACGAAGTAAAACATCTATAAGTTGTCTAATTTCCTTCTCTCTACCTGAAACAGGATCGAGTTTCCCTGTTTCTGCTAGTAAAGAAAAGTCTTCAGTGTATTTATTAATATATTCACATGAGGAATTATATAAAGAAGGACGAGAATTAGAAAGTTCTTCTTTACCAGAAATAGAGATAAGTAACCTCTCTGCTTCATCTACATTACAACATAATGCTTCTGATACATTATAAGGAAATATTAAATCTCTAATGTTAATAATTGCACCCCACAAAACAGGGATGTCAATATAATTGCATGCCCATTTAGTGCTGGCATGTAACCATGTTTTTTCTAGTAAGAGTTGCATAGACTCAGAAAATACGGCTGGCGTTTGCGAGGTCGAAGTAAAAAAAAGTAATTCATTTTCAATGACATTAAGAAGAGCATCCGGATTCAATAAAGAATGTTCATAAAACATTTCAGCTATGTGCTTATGTTCGCGTAATAACTTATAGAGAAAATGTAAACTATCAACCTCCTGGTGCGCTCTTGAAATTGCATAATTAACTGAAGACTCCAGGACATTTCTGCTTTCGGGTGTTAATTTATTAATAATTGATTTAAGATAGATACTCATTTATCACTTCCGTACTGTTGGACAGTTTATTAAATCGCTAGGAACTTTGGAAATCCAACCACTATTCTCCCAGCTAGGCATTGTAAGTAGTTTTTCACTCAGCGTTGCTTGTAATTTTTCAACCTTATCCTTTTCTAGTTTTAACTGTTTCCATTCAATATATGCTTGGATTAAATCACTTGCATCACTCAGTTTGTAACGAACAAGAACTCCTTTTATTCCCATTGACTCAAGAAGATCTCTAGATTCTGGTAAAAAATCTTCTGTTAACAGCTCACTTTCACCAACCGAAAACTTATTAATAAAATCAATCCACGCGGATGGACCTGTTAATTTATAGTGGACAGAAAAATCAGGAAAAGCAATATCAATACCTACATAATTACAACCTCCAGGATACCAAGTAAAAATACTCGAATCGGAAAAATTCATACTTCGAATACTACTGTTACCTGTGTTGCACTCGAGAACCAAACGTGTACCTATTGGTTTAACTACTGTATTTCCTGGAATTGTCGCAGGCGCACTACCTATCGTGATCTTGTAAGGCTGTGATTCAAGCTTTTGTAGTATCTCATCTAGCTCATCTAACTGTACTTGAGTATTTATTAAGTTATCTTGGTTTTGTGTTCGTTTTCTTAACTGAACGTCTATTAAATCATCAAAAGAAACAAAGTTACTGACAAAGCTAATGAATGAAGGCGAAAAGGATATCGTCCTGCCTTTAAAAGACAATAACCTGACACCTGTAGGCTCAATTACTAAAAACCCGTTGGCTGGCCCTTGTAAAAAATTAATAATGTTTTTGTATATTTTTGCTTGCATTTCGGCATGATCGAAATTAACCCCATCTGAATTCAACTGGCTTACAATAGAGTTTTTCCATTGTTCATTAAGCCAACAATCAGTATAAGTGATAGCATGGTCGAGAAGTTGGAAATTTAGTTGCTCATAAATATCCCACACACCATCAATTACTGGATCTGTATCTTTACCATTAATTATCGAGCGAACCTTTTCAAACTCATTAAATAATATAACCAACTTGTTTTGTTGATCTGAACGCATAGCATTCCTGATGAGTTTTACAGATGCCTCTGGAAGTGACTCTGAATTTACAGTATTACGCAGCACATTCAACCAATCCATCCATACCGTAAAGTAATCGGGGGATGTGTACATTTTAGTGTTATTAAAAATATAAAGTAAGTAAGAGCGTAGAATGAGATCATATTTTTTTATTTGACGCATCATTCCGTTATCCACTTTAAGTGAAAACAAACGGTAAAGTAGTCTAAATTCAGAGAGCCAGTCCTGCGCAAAAATTTCTGGTATACTACGTAACTCTTCATCTATAAACTGAAAAAATTTATGTTCAGGTGAACTATTATGTAGAATATTACTAAGTTGTAGTGGGGTCATCAAACCAGAATGTGAATTTTTACGCACCCTTGCGATAGACATTATAAAATGGCTAAAATGCTCCTGACGCCTTTCATCTAAGTGATGTACAAATGAAGTAAATTCTTCTGGAACCATACTACGACCATATGCCTCCTTTATATGAGTATACCACTGATGGAGTTTATTCTGCCCCAGCTGTGTCCATATACCTGAAAGATAGACAGGAGTATTTTCGTCTTTCCAAAAATCAGTAATATTTACAGCAGGAATATCGACATCTTCCGAAACAAACCATGAATAAGATGAGTCACTTTTAATCAACTCTGTCAAGAGATTTCTAAATGCAATAATATTTGCAACTCCGTTTTTTTTTTGTATCTCATCTCTTTCTATAGCAAGTGAGGTGATTGATGAAATTTTCTCTTGTGGTTTAGTGATTTTTATTAACTCATAAACACTTGGATATTTTATTAATTCACTCAGTGATTCATTCTGAGCCATTTTATCCCAAATAATTAGTGATGAGGCAAGAGATATAATCAAATCACGCTTACCTGATGGGGATGCATCTATAAATTTTTTCTTATATTCATCAATGCGCCATTTAACGGGAATGGTTTCAAACCTTATCTTTTTATAAAGAGACTCTCTAAAATATAAATACTGCTCATCCAAAACAGGTCTGAACGGAAAATACAGCATATTGGACTTAACACCATCTTCATATTTTAATATTTGTTCTATCAGAAAAGTGGGGCTAGTATCAACAAAATCACGTTTCAGACTATAGATATTATATGAACTATATGCACTATACCCAAGAAAACACACTATAATCATAATTATAAGTGCGTTAATTGATGTTCTTATTATTTTATTATCATGATTAATATTTAAGTTATATGTGTGAGGCAGTATTTCAGAAATTAAAACATCAGAAACAGAACTATCCATCCCTTTGCTCAATGCGAGCTCACCAGATAAATAAACACAGGAAATATTCGTTTTCGAAAAAAATACATTGTCGATACAAAATGAAGAAATAAATACATCGAGTGAATCCTTCATATCACTCAGTTTATCAGGAAATAGTAAAATCTCATTTTTTTCACAATCAGTTAGCTTATCATCAAGAGCACAACATATTGATAACGTAATTTTCGAATTCAATGATGCTAGTATACATGAAGAGTCATAATCAGATACATTGTTTGGTAATTTATTTGTCCCCCAAAATACTGGATGCCACATATCATTTTTTTGATGAATTTTATGTGCCAGTGTTGTATATCCACGGATGTGCTCGCATCCACTTATCACAATAAAAACAGGAATATTTTTATGTAAATGTGATGATAATTGTTCTATAAAATTCCTTGTTTGTTGAGAGAATAATTGAATATCTGCATAATCATGATTAAGTAATTTTTCAACAGGAATTAATAGAACAACTCCCTGTGGTGGTTGTTTTTTACATATCCGTGATGATAAAAGCTTCATCACAGAATTGAATAATATCTGGTTGTTATATATCTTACTCGATAGTTCCAGTACGCTTAGGTCTCTAAAAAAAAACCAACGTATGGTTCTATTTTTGCCTGTTATATTATTCCGACCATTGCTATAAAAAACAGGGAGCTTATTGTTTTTTAGTAGTGATGTATTATTTTCTGAAATACCTGTAAGTAAAAACCATGGTGCCTTTCCTTTTCCTTTTTTACTTATAATTCTGAAACCATTCCTAAAATGAGCATCTAGCGTTACTATTCTTTTTTTACGATAATGTTTTGTTAGAAAGCCCCTATATTTTCCTGTTGAAATGTAATCATGGACCCACCCCAAAAAATTTTTTAAAGAAAGAGTTACCAGAATCACAAAAAAACAGCAAAGAAAAATAGTAGTATCTGTCCAGTTTCTTAAAACCCCAATACCATAGCAAATAGATAAAACCAATAAACAAACAAAAACACAAAAGAACGCCCCAAATATCCTCTTATACATAGAAATCATCTCGCATACAGCACAAACAATAACACAAAATAAAAAGCAATGATGCCTGCTAGTGGTAGATAAATATTAAAATACGATGATTCACTCTTGCTTTTATTATGTTCAAACTTATTTCTTGCTTCCGTTGAGGTATTTAAACGGCATTGTTGCTTTAACTTTGATATATAATCATCAATTTCATTATTATTGCTCATATAATATTTACCACTAAAACCAAGTAAAAGGCACAAGAGAAAAACCCATCCTGCCTGACTTTTAGACTCAATAACTTTATTAAGGATATTGAAAAACTCTGTCCCACCAGTAGAATGCCCGAAATACTTAATTTGCAAAAGATTCTTACACCATTCTTTTCTGTACGGAAGTTCAGAGCATAATATCACCTCATCAAGCATTACAACTATTGAATAAAACGCTGCATCAAGATCACTATCACTTACAGATATTTTTTCACTGTTTCGTACTACATCCTCAATAGTATCAATAATATACTTTCTTGTAGTATCATAGTTCCCATACTCCTCAGGAAATACTTTAATAGATGATATGAGTTTAAATATTGGCATATAACACTCAATAATGTTCACCAGAACCTCCATAATATAAGCATTCATATAACATGTTTCACCCTGGGAAAATATCAACAAAATTTGTATTTTTTATTAATTCTTGCCCCAGACGCAGACTCCATGCCAAGTTGGATATAACCAAACACACTATACATAGAGTGATTATTATACTGTTCTGGTTCATATTCACTCAGCCAAGACTTACTACGCAGTGTATATTAATTATGTATCAGCGGTTATTCCCCCATTATTTCCAGACAGGGATTGTGCTCTTACCCACGTAATATAGACACCACCCTAAGCGAAGCTCTGGTTTTCAAATTGTTCAGGACTGAGACCGTAACATCAACTGTGCCGTCGCCAGCGATTGTAATAACATTCGATATAATTAAACATTGTTGCCCGCATTGTTATCCCGACTGATAAAGTGTTCTCCGTGGATGCATTCCACTTTCAGCGAATGAAAGAAGCTTTCCTCACAGGCATTATCGTAGCAGCAGTCCTTTACGCTCATACTGCCACGCAGATTATTCCGCTTCAGTAGCGCCTGATAATACGCTGAACAGAACTGTCCGTTGGGTCTCTTACGCCGCCACAGAGTCATCTGCATGACATCGCAGGCCGGCTGCGCCGTCATGCGTGGTGACATTGTCAACGCCACGATGTTTGACCGTTATGGGGATGCGGACGATTTCCTTGACTGCTTTATCATTCCAGCCCGTATTGTTAGCGGTACATTTTAGGACTGACTGCACCCAGCGATAATTTTATACGCCGCTTGTTATACCATCTGATGTAAGCATCCACTTGCTGCATGAACTTTTCTGGCGTGATGCCCGACCATTTACGCCCATAATACATTTCCGTTTTCAGTCTGCCGAAAAAGCCTTCGCATGCGGCATTATCAGGTGAACACCCTTTACGGGACATTGAGCGAATAAGACCTGCTGCATTCACTCTTTCCAGCCATCCTGGCCAGCGATAATGCCCACCTCTGCCCGCTCGTTCATGATGCGCTTGGAGCATCAGCAGGGAAAACTCACTGAATGGGTTCGAAAGCGACTCGACAACAAGCATTCAAATATTGTCGCCTGCGCTCTGGCAAATAAACTGGCCCGAATAGCCTGGGCAATCACTGCTCTGCAAAAAGAATATCAGGCCTGATATAGATACTGACAAAACTCAATTAGCTCATTTTAAACAATAAGATACAAGTTACCTGTCTGGTTTTGCGAAGACTGATTATTGATGACATGAACGGCAAATAGACCTGATTAAAAACCTGACAGAAAAAATGGCTCACTGAAGCCGAGGGTCTTTTTAGGATTATCAGGTGCGGAACTCATCGAGGCGCGGGCCTCCTTGCCCACAGAGACGCCGGATAGATTTAAGCAAGCCCACCATTAATCAAAAATCAGTGTTGCAAAAACGGGGGTGACCATAGATTTTTTATGATTTCCTCCGCTTTTTTCAGAATATCCAGTTCCATCTGCCGGCGGCGTATTTCCTGATTCAGTCGGGCGACTTCCTCCTGCAACGCATCGCGTTCTGCCTCCAGGGAAGGTTCGTTATGTTTACGCATAGTCTGATAAGCACTGTTGCCAATAATTTCATCTTTCCATTTATACAATACCGCACGACTGACACCAATACGCCTGGCGATTTCACTGGCTGATACTTGTCGTGTACAGAATGCCATGACAGCCTGACGTTTGAGTTCTGGTTCACAGGGCGCAACAGGATTGGTCTTACTGGTAAATATACGTAGTCGGTCAGGGTAACGTTCATTAACCCAGCGAGCGAGCACATCGGTGCAGGGATAACCCAGAGTTCTGCTGGTAAACGCCAGGCAGCAGCCGTGGTTAAGATAATATTCAACGGCAACCTGTTTTTGCTCATCTGTGTAACGGGGCTTATGACGAATGGCTTCTTTTACTCCGCGACCTGCTTCCCATGAGCGGAGCCAACGCCGCAGATTTCTTTTCGAAGGGTAGCCCAGTTCGCGTACGACGGGAGCCAGCTTCTTACCATATTTGAACTAAAGCTCAATGGCGCAGATTTTTTCTTCTTCAGTAAATATGTTTCATCTCCTGAGAGTCCAGGAAATCGTCCGCATCCCCCGCTGACAACATTGACCAGCCAATTACGGTACGTGACCACAGGTCAATGACCACTGCCAGATACAGCCAGCCTTTATCCGTACATAAGTACGTGATGTCTCCCGTCCACTTCTTGTTCGGACCACTGCCGTAAAAGTCCTGCTCCAGCAGATTTTCTGACACAGGCAGGCTGTGTGCGCGGTAACTGACCGAGCTGAACTTCCGAGAAGCTTTTGCCGTTAGGGACTGAGGGCACAGGTTCGCCGTCACGATTTTTACGTTAAAATGGTAACCCTAAGCACGCAGTTCATCCGTCAGGCGTGGTGCACCGTAACGCTGTCAGCAGTGCTGACGAAACTGCTGACGTGTATTGATCCTTGTCCACCGCTGACACCACATATACCAGCCGCTACGGGACACCCTGAGCACGCGGTATATTGCCTTAATGCTGAATTCAGCCCGATGGTTTTCAATAAAAACATAATTCATTTAAGGCGATTCGAGAAGTATGTCGTGGCCTTGTGGAAGATGATCAGCTCTTCATCCCGTTCCGCCAACCAGCTTTTGAGATATGCAATCGCGGTAGACATCTCCAGCTCACGTTCAGAGGAAATCTGCTGATTTTGCTGTTTACTACGCCAGTTGTAGAGCTGTGATTCATACAGACTGAGTTCAGGGCGTCGGCAGCAACACCGATGCGTTCCACAAGCTTCCTTCAGAACTTCACTGCGAAATTCAAGCGAATGCTGTTTACGGTTTTTTTACTGGTTGATACTGTTTTTGTCATGTGAATCACCTCTGACTGAAAGTTTACTCACTTCGCTGAGTGCCCACTATTGCTAGGTAAGCTCACTACGATAACATGGTGTATACGGAGATGCACATCGGTATCATTAGTATGACGGGTGCGCCCTCCATCCTTCCCGTCATTGGTTCGTCTGAGAATGACGGCAACTGCGCACGCGCCCCCCAAAGACCACTGTTGACGAAGCTTATTCCCCATCCCGGGTAATAAGTGCACGTGCGCTATCCACTGTTTTGCACGCCCATATTCAACTATATACTCTGTTATTGAATGGGACAGCTTCGTTGGGTATAAAATAACAAAATGATATCCACTCGTTTTTCAGACTTTTGAAGAAGCGTTCCATTTGGCTATTATCCGAACAGTTTCCCTGTCGACTCATATTCCACTTGAACCGATAGCGATAATGTAAAGTGCATTATTTGCAGCGCGCTCCCCTCTTGCGTTGCTCCTTACGATCTGGAGCTGTCACTTCAAACACTTCCTCCTTGCATTCTGAAAATAATGAATCAGCTCAGAGCCACAGGTACCTGTACTCTCAACCCAATTCGTTTTAACATCGCAAATGAGAACATCCATATCAGCATCTGCCGTAACCTTGTCGTGTTGTGGAAAATGTTCTCATCTATAACAACGGTAACGTACAGATCTTTATGTGTATCCATGCCCCCACACAGCGGCTTCAATATTTTTTACCAGCCATGGCAGAACTCCTATGAAGAACCTGAGTTACATAAGCATGGTAGTCAGCCTGCAGGTGTGATTATTATCGTGAGTTTTATAGATAGCTTTCTGTATCAGGAGTCGTTCGTCACGGGAAATTTATACTATAATTAGCATCGCTCACTCCGATTGGTGATTTATAATTTTTATCTAATGTTCAGATGCACAATCCTAACTGAGTTCCCTTTAAGGGCTTTACTATTTCATTCAGCTATTTAGGGTTTTATGGGATCTGCTCATTGTATATTTGTTCCTGCGACAAAACTAACTCAACAAGTAAATCATCAGGATTATATGACCAATAAAATGCAACCTTTTTTTTAGTCATAGCTAATCGCCATAATTCTGAATATTTATCTATCTTTAACCAAATTATATTTTCCCTCACCTGCAACTCAGATGCATTCGCATCAATCACTGTAAAACCAATGCCTGGAAGAGCATGCTGAATTATAAGTCCCATATGTTCCTCTGGAGCAATTTTAATCTCTGATAATGCAATCACATTATTATTTTTGAAAAAATTTGAGGTTAGTTTAATATAGAATTCAACATTATTTTTGGGACTATATTCATCAACGTCACAGACAAAGGTATCAGTTGTTAATTGCTTGAATTTAAAACTTATAATTTTAGCTCTGCAGAAATCATCCAATAACCATTTTATATGGTGCTGTAGATTACTGAAACACGAAATCTGATCATAATGTTTATATGACAGATCAAAAGCATTATTATCTGAAAACCCAGCATTATAAAAGGTTGATATTTCCCCCACAAACTGACATAATGCCATATAGTATAACCACGGATGAATTACATCTTCGTTAATAAATGAAGAAAGAAGTGGTAATATTCTGTTAACAGCACACAAGAGTAAAAAATCATAAAGATGTCCATCTGCTACGGTTCTTTCTGTATATCTATATTCTTCTAGTTTATTTTTCAAGAATTTAATATCAGAATAAATCTCCATGATCTTATCTCTGAGTATATGATTAGCTGATAATCTCAGTGTGGGGAATGAAAACTCATCATCAATACGTAATGTATTATTGCCATGAGTGACTCTTGTTAGAGGTAAATATTCACAGTCTGTCGTATTCTCTTTTTCCTCATCCGTAAGAATCTGAATATCATATTTTATTCTTGTGATAGCAGCATCCTGGCTATCATGATAAACATTTCGCATTTCTCTTGGATCATCTGAACTTACCCATCTGGAAGAACCTCGTTTATCATTAACACCGGATACATTTGTATGCGCGGAATTAAAACGTTTAATAGCAAGCCACAAATTGACCTTTTTAGGTTCTGAGTCACGAAGATTTGTCAAACACTTATCCTGTAGTACACAGTTACCAGGAAACTCCAGATAATATCCTGAAGATAACACAGCTTTTATTTTTTCAACTCTGACTGTGTATTCATTCAGTAGTTCGTCATTTATACGATGTTCATAGTAACCTTGGTTATAGGGTTGTGACAATTGCCTTGTTCGGGCAAGCATAAAACTATGATGTAAATCAGTTGATTGAAAATGCTGAGGTTGTAAATAAAGTCCTGAAAACCAATAAACCAATTGTTGTTCTTCTTGCATGATGTAACACCTAATTATTTGATACTTTCTTTACCCAGAAATATATTTTTAAAAAGAGGAGACAATGATGTATGTAATGATTTATTCCACCAACCATCTTCAACAACATCAACTGGAATATCTAAAAGCATCATATGCTGTTTTCCAGGAAATGGATAGTATCCAGCAATTACACCTACATATTTAGCCCCTTCGCTTCTGTCTATATGTAGTGTTATGTTCTGACCGGGCATAGCTATGTATTTATCAACTTTAAGAATACCATCAGCTTTACCAACCCCACTAAAAAATTGTTTTATTAATAGCGGATTATTCATTAAGTCTTGTAATGATTTTTTATCTGAAGCCTGTAAGAACAATAACGTACAACTATTGGATATATCATTTAGTGAGTTTAAACTTGTATCGGATGATATCTGAAAAGTAAGTAAGCCCGCACCAAATGGAGCATCAACATTATTAACAGCCTGAGTTATATCCTGCTCAGAGAATTTAGGAGAACAAGAAGTAATAAAAAAAAACATAGCTATCAGTAGCATATACTTCATAGTCATTAGAATTTTCACCCTTTTAAAATACGATTTATTTGCTCCATAGTATCGTTATCTTTAAGTAATTCCTCAAGCCATTCAGACATAGTCATTGTTGACCAACGAACTGCTCTCTCAAGGAGATAAGGTACAGGACTGGTGGGTTCTGATTGCCTAAAAAAAATAGCTATATTTTCCAGTTGTTCGATAGCTTTCTCCCTTGACATATTGTTATCCATTGTGTTTTTTAATGTGGTATATAATGTATTTTCTTGCACCGATATGAACTCTTTCCTTATGTCCTTGCATTCCTGTTTAGCTGAATATTCTGATACTGAATTATTATCCGACGCTTCTTGATTTAAAAAACGATTCAGTAATTCGGTTATATCATCAATAGCATGTCTTGTTTTACTGAAAATATTATGTATATCTTCGTTGGTATGAAAGAAATAAAATGATTCTATCTCGTCAATTTTGTCAGGCAAATCATGTATTTGAAGGAGTTGCTCACTAATTTTGCTGGAAGGATATTTACCCACAGATTTTTTGAACAGTTCAACAGAGTGGTCCCCTTCGCTTTCTATTAATTTTTCCCTTCCATCTTCAAATAAACGCGCGCTATGCTCAAATGCCAGCGACTTATACCATTTAGAAAGAGTTATTTCTTTATCCTCAAGGAGAGGATATACCTTCAGATACTCAGATAAATCGATATCAAGACGAACCAATTTACTGTAACGAATTTCATGGCCTTCTTCCAGAGATGGCCAGCATGTAGTCCAGTATTGAGAAATAAATTTCGCAAGATATTCCAATCCGCAATGCATGCCCTCCAAAGAATACAAATGCATCAACGACTCCACATACCAACAACTGATCTGTAGATCTTTACTCTTATTGCGTAAAATAATCTCACATAATTTTTTTACTTTTCTCCAGTCAGCCCTGCGGGGGTCACTGACAGCCCATTCTCCTTGGGACATGTAGTCAGGATCATTTTGTCTTGCTTCTCGGATTTCGCTATATACTGGATCATACTCTATGTTCTCACCTACCGGAGATTCACCTATAACAGGAAACAGTAATGTATCCGTCTCGAATCTATTCATTTTTATCCCATTAATACCTGAGGACATCCACTAACAATTGTCCCCCCATGAGCGCACATATCGCCCATTCGTGCAGCAGGTTTGCCGCATATAAAAACTTTAAAGCTTCCTACAATAACCATATCTACAGGCCCGGTACATACTGCCTGCGTACCTTGTGTAGCTGCTGGTAATCCAGCAATCAGTACAGTTGGGGAGCCCGGCGGTAACAGTGGCCCTCCAACATGGGGGACTGGAGGTAAACCAGGCGTTACCATAGGGCATACATGCATATCGGTAATTCTTGCTGCTGGTTGAGGCATATATAACACCTAGAGTTGACTATTACACCAATGCTGAAAAAGGCAAACTACCCCCACGTCAGGGGTATCAGAAACTATACACGACTGATTAATTAATATTCCATAAATAATTTTCTTTTCTGAATATGACGGTGCATACACTGGATCATATGGGGGGGGACTAATACTTCCTTGTGATATAAATAATGATAGACCTAGGGCGCCTAGCTGTGTGGTAAAACCAACTGATTCAGATTTTTTAAATATCGCCCAACGTTCTTCATCATCCCCTTCCTGCCATTTGACAATAGATTGCAAAAATACATCATCTTCTTCAGAAGATGATTGAGATATACTTTTTGCCAGCCATTTAATTAATATTAGCGAATCTGTATTATTAATCCAGAAATTAAGAGCGTCCTGCCATTTGTCCTTTGCCAGCATTTGCTCAACCGTTTTATTCACTTCCAACATGGAGTTATTTTTAGATATTGTCATAGAAAATAATTTATCCAATATTCACTATACCACCTTTTATCTGCGTCATGGCAGATCCCTGAAGCGTCAACATAGTACCTTTTACTTCAGTCATCGCCTGACCTTCAAGCTTCAGTGTTGTGCCTTTAACCTCTGTAGCGCCTTGCCCTTCAACATTAATTTTAGTACCTTTTATACTTATCCCTGTTTTTGATATAGTTATTTCATTTACGCCCACTTTTATTTTTATTGATTGTGAAGATTCAAGCGTAATATTTTTATCAGTAACAAAACTACCACTACCACCAGTAACCTTGAGACTATAATTCCCATCTGAGACCTTTATATCAAAATTACCATGGACATCATTATGTAAATTACCGTCTTTAATGATAAGATTATCATTTCCTTTTGTTATTTCAGATTTTCGCCCTTCAGAAACAGTTAATACCATCGAGTGTTTTACATTGCTAATCATATCCTTATTTACTGTAAGTTTAAAATCACCAGAAGATGTTAATATTGCTTTTTCCTCATTTATTTTATCATCAAAAATAAGTTGATGACCTTCTCCCTTTTTCCCATTCTTAACACTACGGGTGATAAATCCAGACTTGCAATTATTCTCCGGAAGAGAAAATGGTGGTTTATTTTGACCATTATATACAGTTCCAACAATAATTGGATAGTCAGGATTTCCCTGAACGAAACTAACCAGAACCTCACATCCAATACGAGGAATAAACTGGCTACCGAAACCATCTCCAGACCATACCTGAGAAACGCGGACCCAACAAGAGCTTTTTTCAGTACCTGAAGTTGACTTTTCTCCCCATAAAAATCTGATTTTTACACGCCCGAATTCATCGGTATAATATTCTTCGGATTCAGGACCAATTACTTTGGCAAGCAACACACCAGGTATAACTGGTATGTTATAGTTACTTTTAAATTTAATCGCACTATCATTATCTGAAGCAGATAAGCCACAATTACAATATGCTGTATTATCAAGATAATTGTTTACTGCATTGAAATGTAATGAAGTAATTCTGTATTCTTGTTTACCCAGACTGAAACACTCCCCACATGACAGCCACCATGAGTTTGTTTTCCCATACCAGCGTTTAATTTCGCTGTCACATGACGCCATCACTGCTTTAGAATGTTTTTGTATAAACTCACGTTTTCCTTCAGGTATAATATCTTCATAAATTCCTTTCCCTGCTGAAACATCCATAACTATGCTTTCTGACGTTATAGTAATCTCATTGAGATTACTATCGTTATAACCTGAAAGTGTGACGCTAGGACATTTAAGATTTTCTATAGCAGACCATTCCGTCATGTATCCGTGATGTGACTCCTTCAAATTCTTACTAGGTAAGTATTCCATTTTATCATGAACTGATTTAGGGTGAGACGCGGGTGCATCTGCTAAAATCATAATATGTTTGTTTTTATCATGAATAAAAAAGTAGTAAATACCAGCATCAGATAAAACTCTATGAATAAAATTAAGATCAGACTCTTTGTACTGGATTTTATACTCTATCAAACTTTCTTTTTCATATAGTCTAATTTGTGGGGGGGTAAATAAACTGTTTTTTAAAATAGTACTTACAATCTCAGATGCTGTCATATTTGACCATATTCTAGTCCTTTTTCCAGATGCTAACTCTGATATTTCTGGCTGCAACACAATAATACAGCTATGTTGCATGCTATTATCATAATCATATATTATTTTTGTAACCACACCATGAATAAACCTTGAAGGTAACGATTTATATTTTTCTCCAATTTCACAGCTAAGACTCGTTCCATGTAACTTAGTTAATGATTTGTTATCAGTATTACTAAAACATTTTATTTCATAGGTATATATATTAGATAGTGATTCACTTCCTTTAATTTCAAGTGGATATAAAGGCAAATCACAGCCATGTAATCTAATAAAATGTTGTTCTTGGCATTTATAATAACCGTCATATAAATATTTAGTCATGAAATCAACCTATCAAAACAGACAAAATCGACGCTCTTTATATTTTTCTATTCCAGAACCAATTGAAATATTAAATCCAAGCTTTCTATTTATACTCATTTGATTATCATTATTGCCGGAATGAATTATTAGATATATTTTAAATTTAAGGATATCGCCTAAATATGATTTTATTTGTTGTTTGATAACATAGTTAAAATCCTTTCCTTGCATAAACTGCAATGCTTTTTTATAGTCTACGGGGCCCAATATAACATCAAAATTCGAATCCACTACCCAACGAACATTACCAATAACAGGGCCTTCTCCAAGAGTATACTGGCAATTTCCCAGTACCACCTGTTCGTTAGGAGCTATATTTTCCAACGTGCCACAAAAAGGAGTAATGGATACCTTGATTTGATATAGTGATGATAATAACAGCTCAAGCCCGGATAGAGATCTAACGGATTGTGCATATAATGCAGTATACGCCAACCCCGTAACGCCAATTGTATGAGGACTGACACCACCTAAAGACAACAATACATTGTTAAGAACATTATTCTCCCTCCTATTTTCATCTCCCAACAGATGCATTTTTTGCCATGCGAGATAAGACAGGCAATACATTCGATGATCAAACATATCCATAAATGCTTTTGGAGCATTGTCATTATAACGTAATTTTCTTTCAATTAACCATTCTGTATATGCTACCGGAAGTACCCCTGCAGCTCCTGTCAATCCATTATTGAATAATGTCAGGTGATACGTTCCATTTTTTTCATCTTGATATAGATTCTCTATCTGACCATCAGGTGCATCCAAAGACAGGCTTGATGTAAATCTGAAATGTGTATCAATAACATCATCAATGCCCTCATTGGGCTTTAGAAGTTTTTTTAATAATACACGAACTTTATTAAAAAAACTGAATTTACTTCTGTCATTAATCACAGCCATGTTAACTTTCCCGCTCTTATCGGCCATGCACGGCAGGTATGCTCCTCATGCTCAATGACCGTAATCATACGAGTAAAGCTATTTACAGGAGCATGAAGTCCCAGAAAGTGATCAAGGAAAGAACAAAATAGGAAACTCTCAGGGTGCATATATGCATCCTTTGAAAGAGTAACCGTAATTTCAATACCGCGAGCGGTTACAGGAGGATATATACCTGGTAAACGAGAAGAAACAGGGATAATCTGTAGCTCTTTAATCCATTCAATAAAAATTGATATTGATGGATTATTATTATAGTTATATACGGACAACATTTCTCGCAGTTTCATTGCCCCATCAGTACCACTAAGCAACACAAAATTCAGAGATAACTGAGAAATAATTCTCCAGTTCATTCCTCTTAATGTCATCCCTGGCAACATTCTTGATGGCCTGTTAAGTGCTGTTATTTTCAGGTTGGCAATATCTATATCACAATCAAAATCACCATCAGGGTCACCATTATTAATGGTTGATGGGATATCACCATTTGTACATACAACATCAATGGAAAGGACATCCCCTGTCATAATACGTGACTCAGAACCACCATCATCGCTTAGACGAATATATACATTTTCCTCAACATTTCTCTCGGAATAAGACATACGATAATGTGAACTATGCCAGTATATATTGCATGATTGTTTAATGGCTGAATGTTCAAGTCCAAATAAATTTTTTAATGGAATTTCCTTGACTAAATCTTTTTCATACCTGTGTAATGTTACTTTATTTATATTCCAGATTAAAACTTCATTACGGCGATATAAATCCACATTCACTTGATACTCATCTATGTCTTCCGATAATCGTAATGGTTCTGTTTTCTTATTGAACAGATTAATAACTGGAGCACAGTTTATTCTAAAAAATTCTTTCGAAAAAATCTTTTCTATTTTATCCAAATCGTATTTTTTAGCACTGTTTTTTAGCGTTATTACGATTCTAAAAGACTCCCCTGAAAACAAATCAATCCCTGAATCAAATTTTATATCAATGAAGTTAAATCTTTCAGGAAACGAAAAATAGTCAAGCGTGAGATTATGTATGTAAGAAACACTTCCTGTTCGTGGTAGTGTGGTATCCAGTTCATTAAACCCAGCTCCAGAAATATTAGCTTTGGCACCATATAGAATATTACTATTTTTCTTCAAGTCGATATTATCGACCTCATTACATAATAATGTATATATGACACCTGCAATTGTTGAAGGGCAATTTAGATAAAACCTTACAAAATCAAGAGAAAAATCAGCCCCATCATAAACATTTAAATCTAACTCAATTTTCCATAAAGAAGATAAATTATCATAGTAAATCTTTGCTTCATTAATAGTTGCAGGCACTATAGTTAGAGAATATATTGTCTGAAACTGGCAGATAGTTTTAGATTTATCTTTAGAATATATCGAAGTGCCTGCAGGAACTTTATAAATGGACGTCATGCCACTAGAAGTCGTATCAGGTTCAAATGAAACAATACATGAGGAAGGGTAGTGATACAAAAATTGTGGGGTAAGATTACGAAGCAATGCCTCCATTAACTCAGGTAAATCCTCATCTAATCGCTGATGGATCCTTGAGCTTAAAAAAGCAAAAGATTCCGTTAACCTCTGAATGTGAGGATCTTCAGATACACCTTTATTGTATCCAAGCCTCCTAGCTATCTTAGGAAATTTTTTGGAAAATTCATACCCTTGTTTTTTTAAGAAAAAAAGCTCTTTCTGGTAGTAAGATAATAGTTTATTCATCCAGTGAAAACTCTCCTGAATTTTTATCCCATTTAATACAGAGCGTCACCCTATCCATAAAGAATAGAGCAGTAACTGAAAAATAAGAATAATGTTCATCATTGACAATATGCTCAACAACAGGAGCCTCCAAGCGAGGCTCATAACGCTGAAGCATCAGCAATATTCTTGAAGAAATTTCACCATTTATAGTATCACTATGTTCACCAGCAGAAATACTGTATACTAATGACTTTATTCCATAATTCAAAACTGAACTATTAACAAGTGGAAGTTCATCTATTTCAAGATATAATGGACGCGATGATAATAACATTCCAAGTTCACACTTAAGATCATCCGAAGGGAAAAAATTCAAAACATCTTCCAACGAGTCCGGACTATCATCACGCAAAAATTGAAGGAACGAATGCATTCGGTATATTTATACAAGCATCTCTTTGTATAAGTTATATGTTATTGGTCCTAATTTTTCTGTACTTTTACCATCCGCCGATGGAAGATTCATCTCAAGTGAGACGCTTTCTTCTGGACTAAATGACATTTCAAGACATAGATTAGTGTCATAGTCATGAGACAATAATAGATCATGTAAACGACACCCATTATAAATAACCTTAAAGGATGAATATGCACTACCTGATTTAGTAGATTCCTTGCGAACAATTTCAATTACAATATCTTTCTCACCTCTTTTAAAAAAATGCTCTAATAAGAGTTGTATTTCCTTAGTGACCTTTAACTTAATATTAACCAAATCAAAAACAGTGCCGTCAATGCTAGAAAAAGCGTGAAATGCTTGAGGACAATTCCCATCAAAGTAATCAGTACACTGCTCGACTTTTGAATTTCCCTTTATAATCTTTCCATCAATAGTTATTTTGACAAACTCTCTGCTCTTGATATTCTCAGAAGCACTACTCATAGCTCCAACCATAATAACCTCTTAACTTACACTTGATGGTAAATCAGCAACAAGACGCAATGACATGCTTAAGCCCTCAAGTTGAAAATGGGGTTTAATCCATGCAATTGCACGATAAGTCCCTGGACATCCTGGAATCTCAATAACTTCAATAGATGCTTCACGTAATGGGTATCGTGCCTTTGTCTCCTGGCCAGCATTATCTGATGCCACAACATATTGCATGATCCAGTTTTGTAGATATGTCTGACATTCTGTTCTTGACATGAAGCTTCCCACTTTGTCACGAACAATAACTTTTAGATAATGTGCGAAACGAGACGTTGCTAATATATATTGAAGTTGGCAGGACAATTTTGCATTAGCATTAGCCTGATCAGTATTAAAGAGGCGTGGTTTGTTTACCGACTGAACGGCAAAAAATGCTGCAAAATCAGTTCCTTTACAATAAACAAGTGGGATAAATCCGAGATCTGACAGTTCTTTTTCCCTCCGGTCTGAGATAGCAACCTCAGTTGGACATTGTAATAGTCGCTCACCTGTATGGGATACATAATTATAGGCAGGTAATGATTTAACTAAACCGCCACCTTCCACACCACGAATTGCTGCACACCAACCATATTGCTCAAAAGCATCAACTATCCTACAAGCAAGTTCAAAAGCTGTATTTATCCACAGATAATCTTTGCCAGAGTTATCTTCACTAATGTGTTCTTCAAAATTAAATGTCTCAGCAGGCACAGTTTGCACGCCATACGGGATTCGTCCTAAGGACTTAGGCAAAGTAAGCCCCACATAACGGCTGTCATCTGTCTGCCTGAAGCTACGCCACCTAGCATAATCGGTTGTTTCAAATAATTTCGCCAGATCACGTGGATAGGGTAATTCGCCAAATGAATTCATGGACAACATCCCCGGAGCAATCGCACTCAAAAACGGCGCGTGAGCGCTGGCTGCAACATGTGAAATATGCTCAAGCAAATCTATATCCTGCGGGGTATTATCGAAATAGAAGTCCCCCACAAATGCAGCATATGGTGTTCCCCCGAAAGTTCCATACTCGCTTTCGTAAATATTTTTAAATAATACAGATTGATCGAAATCGGAAGCTGACTTAAAATCTTTAAGTAACTCTTGTTTTGTACAATGCAACACACTGTATTTTACATTTTCAGTCACACCTGCATGAACCAGCTTATATAGTCCCACCCATGCTGACTCTATTTTCTGAAACTCAGTTGCGTGCATAATCAGACTAAGCTGTTCAGACATTAGCTTATCAATATCAGCAATTCTCTTTTCAATACTACCAATTAAATCACTGTCAATTACTAAAGAACCTCTCGAAACTTCAGAAAGGAAATTATTAACTTGCAATTTAAATCTGTTTTTTTCTGAATCTTGTCTGACAGCTCTTGTATTTTTTATGATTTCCTCAAGACAATCATCTGTAGCATACTGTGTTTCACTATTCCCTAATGTTGCAGTAATTGTCATGTTTATTCTTTACCTTCATTATTTTCAGGATTGCTCATAGTATTTGTCACTAATTCCTGAAGTTTTTCCTTCAGTTTTTCATTACTTGCCGCCCTGTTTCTCAGGTCACAAAGGTGAGACCTTAATTCTGATAATTTCTTAAGGCACCCTACCTGCTGAATCACATTATCAGGAGAAAAATCCTCTTTGCACTCAAATGTAAGCTCGATATCAAGTTTACCTTCCGTTCCAGGTATAACACTTTCAACCATAAAATGAGCCCTTGGACTCATTGATGTCATAACTTCATCAAAATTGTCTTTGTCTATACTAATAAATTTTCGTTCTCTTAATGGTTTTTCTGATGAAGAATACTCCCCCAGAACTCCAATAACAAGGGGTAATTCTTTAGCTGTTTCGGCATCCCCAGTTTCAATATCGTACGTTATCTGCACTCTTGGAGGTCGTGCTTTATCTAGTTTATGCTGTGTATTACTCAATTTTTCTATCCTACAGTCAGTTTTTAAATACCTTTCTCATCAAGAATATTTTGCATTATTATAAATAATAATTTCAGTACAATCTTTCCCTATTACAGTCAAGTGCCCACTATTCTGTAGAGTCTTTCTGTTCTCACGACAAGGAGTCTTCGAAGGGGTGACGCTTTTTTAGTGAGCTGAAGAACGATTCTGCCACTACATTATCCCAGCAGTTGTCACGGCTGCTCATTCTAGGGGCAAGCTTATGGCAAAACCTAACCACCATCAGCATAGCATCCAGTGCCAGCTAGCCTGCTACGGTATAGGTAATTGGTGATCCACGCTTGATTTGCTATTTCGAATGGGTCCACGATTGCCCTTTCGCAATCGTGTATATCCTATATTCCGTTGGTTTCAGCAGTCGCTGATTATCCTTTTATCCAATAGATATAGAAGGTTGGTTCCAGCCATAAAATCCTGTAAACGAAAATTTCATAATCCCTACACAATCGTAACGATTGACTAGATCTTACGGTTACCGTTGATTAAGTGATGCCTCACTCAAAAGTACCACCTGCCTTCATATTTCAGAATATCATGTTCTTCCTCAGTACATTTAAGATGCGCTTTCAGTCTGAAAATTTCTGTTTTATCTGCTGGTTAGTCCTATGAGTACTCTCTAGAGCTACCAGGCTTAACAACACTAAAACCAATGATAGAATGTGTAGCCGACATACTGATTTGCTCATATACTTCAGCTGTATCTCAATCATCGGTGCAAACAATCACTTCCTTAAACTCAAGGGTAGAGCATGGTACTCAACAGCCCTCAAACAATTATCGCAGATAAACCTATGAACTCCGCATGACTCCATAGAGATTAGTATTGTTATACTCAAGAAAAATCTATCCATAGCTACCGCACAGATATTTTCCTAACATAAAAATATCTTACATAATCTCATGCTTATTATTTTACTCATGGCTCTCAGCTAATAGAAGTTGAGCCAGAAATATAAAGTAATTATTAATATTTTGTTTGTATTGTTAAAGCTCTGATATCAGCTCTACCATACAACACCGCTGCCTATCATTTATATATGGTAAAATCAACGCCCACTAATAAATGACAACAACAAAAATATTCCACATTTATTTTCATAATTTATACCAGTAAAAAAAACAAATTATTGTGTTTTTGTGCACTGTATGTTTACCGAAGAGTAGATTGCTGTTGGTTAGAACCACGGCAGCCTGACGGCTGCAAATCGGGGAGGGGGCCAGAATATGAGCTTTCAGAGTAACCATCCAGAATGAGTTCCCATGTCACACAACCTAGAGCACCAGAAAGTCCACACCAGAATGGTGAAAGAGATTCTGAAAGCCGTCGCCAGAGCCAATAATCATCCTTATCAGTCCGTATTT
Organism: Escherichia sp. MOD1-EC5990; assembly: GCF_002965285.1. NCBI lineage: Bacteria > Pseudomonadati > Pseudomonadota > Gammaproteobacteria > Enterobacterales > Enterobacteriaceae > Escherichia > Escherichia sp. MOD1-EC5990. The sequence continues at coordinate 23,791 of NZ_PTRV01000039.1, forward strand.
GGCTGGTCAATGTTGTCAGCGGGGGATGCGGACGATTTCCTAGACTCTCAGGAGAATGAGATGAACGCATCCCCATCCATTAAATACGGTGCACAATGATGGATGAAGGGTATTTCAGGAAGGTGTGGAGCCTCGCAGATTTCCGGCATCATAGTGCCCAATACGGGATACAAAAAGTTCCCTCAGACTGGAGACTCCACAGTATTAAATATACACCGGTTGGCGTTGATATCGCAAAACATGTCATTCAGGTTCACTTCATCAATGAGCACACAGGTGAAGTGGTAGATAAGCAGATTCGCCGTCAGGATTTTCTGACATTTTTCAGTAACCGGGAGCCTTGCCTGATTGGCATGGAGGCCTGTGGGGGCTCTCAGCACTGGGCTCGTGAGCTGAAAAAACTGGAGCATGAAGTTCGGCTGTTGCAGGCTCGCTTCGTCAAAGCGTTCGTCATGGGTAACAAAAACGATGTGATGGATGCACGGGCTATCTGGATGGCGGTTCAGCAACCCGGTAAGGAAATTGCGGTTAAAACGGAAGAGCAGCAATCGGTTCTGGTTCTGCACCGGACCCGCAGGTGTCACGAACGGTGCAATAGTGGTTCTTCCGAAACTTTGGTAGAAGAAAATGGATGAAACTTTCTGGTGAACAAGGATCTAAACTGTTTTAAGTTATGGGCAACGTAATGCACTCTCTTAAGACACTTCTACAGTTACCTTGCGGATGGCGATGCAGTCGACAAATTATTAGCTCTGGCGGTATAACCCTCCATCTCCACGGAAAACGCAAAACAGCACAATGTCCTGAATGCTTTAAGCGTAGCGACTCTGTTCATAGTTGTCGTCGGCGCCGGATACAGCATCTACCCTGCTCAGGGCAGACGCTATGGCTTGTATTTTCCGTCCGCCACTGGTACTGCCATAACCCGGCTTGTTCATGTAAAATTTTTGCCGAGTCGCTTGCTCCCTTCGCCAGTTCACACCAGCAGTCTTCACAGGCGTTACAAAATTTACAACGTCAAATCTGGCAGATATTTGCCAGCTCCAGTGCAGATTTATCGAGGTCCTTCAGTGTCGGTGATGCTGCCAACTTACTGATTTAGTGTATGATGGTGTTTTTGAGGTGCTCCAGTGGCTTCTGTTTCTATCAGCT
>NZ_PTRV01000003.1:0-334462 GCF_002965285.1 Escherichia sp. MOD1-EC5990
TAGCGCGGTGGTCCCACCTGACCCCATGCCGAACTCAGAAGTGAAACGCCGTAGCGCCGATGGTAGTGTGGGGTCTCCCCATGCGAGAGTAGGGAACTGCCAGGCATCAAATTACGAAGAATGGCACTGACCTTTGAGGCAGTTCACTACTCGATAAGAGAGTAGGACAAAAGCGAAAGCTTTTGAACGTTGCGAAGCAACGGCCCGAAGGGTGAATCGCGAAGTGATTCATAAACTGCCAGGCATCAAATTAAGCGTGCTGATATGGCTCAGTTGGTAGAGCGCACCCTTGGTAAGGGTGAGGTCCCCAGTTCGACTCTGGGTATCAGCACCACTTTTTAGGTTAAAGTTCGGCAGATTAGAAAAGAATTTGTCTGGCGGCAGTAGCGCGGTGGTCCCACCTGACCCCATGCCGAACTCAGAAGTGAAACGCCGTAGCGCCGATGGTAGTGTGGGGTCTCCCCATGCGAGAGTAGGGAACTGCCAGACATCAAATAAAACAAAAGGCTCAGTCGGAAGACTGGGCCTTTTGTTTTATCTGTTGTTTGTCGGTGAACACTCTCCCGAGTAGGACAAATCCGCCGGGAGCGGATTTGAACGTTGCGAAGCAACGGCCCGGAGGGTGGCGGGCAGGACGCCCGCCATAAACTGCCAGACATCAAATCAAGCGAAAGGCCATCCGAAAGGATGGCCTTTTTGCGTTTCGAATCCATGTACAACTTAATGGATAACCTGCGATAAAAATGCCCTCGTACGCTCCGATTTAGGATGCGCAAAAAATTCATCAGGTGTAGCTTGTTCCACTATCTCCCCACGATCCATAAAAATCACCCGATCAGCGACGGTTCGCGCAAACCCCATCTCGTGCGTTACGCACAACATTGTCATACCTGACTGCGCCAGCCCAATCATTGTATCCAGCACTTCTTTCACCATCTCCGGATCGAGCGCAGACGTAGGTTCGTCAAACAGCATGATCTTTGGTTTCATACAAAGTGAACGTGCTATGGCAACGCGTTGCTGCTGACCACCAGAAATCTGTCCCGGAAACTTCTGGGCATGTTCGGCAATTCTCACCCGCTCAAGGTAATGCATCGCCAGAGCTTCAGCCTCTTTTTTAGGCATCTTGCGTACCCAAATCGGTGCCAGGATACAGTTCTGTAGAACGGTCAGATGAGGGAAGAGATTGAAATGCTGAAAGACCATTCCCACTTCCTGCCTGACGCGCTCAATATTGCGGATATCTTCATTAAGTTCGATGCCATCCACCACGATCCGTCCCTGTTGATGTTCTTCCAGATGATTAATACAACGAATGGTTGTCGATTTACCGGAACCAGAAGGGCCACACAGAACGATCCGTTCTCCCGGTTGCACGGTTAAATTTATATTTTTCAAAACATGGAATTGCCCATACCATTTATTGACGTTTTCCAGCGTAATCATCGCGTTAGCAGGTTGCAGTAAAATTTGGCTCATAGTGTCCTCAATGCGGTGTACGCCCGGTGTTAAAACGTTTTTCCAGATGTTGGCTATAACGTGACATGCTGAAACAGAAGATCCAGTAGATCAGTGCGGCGAAAACATACCCTTCCGTCGACATACCCAACCAGGCGGGATCAACGGTTGCCTGCTGAACGCTACTGAAAAGATCGAACAACCCGATGATGATCACCAGGCTGGTATCTTTGAAGAGTGCGATGATGGTATTTACCAGCCCAGGAATCACCAGCTTCAACGCCTGTGGCAGAATAACCAGCCCCTGGGTTTTCCAGTAACCCAACGCCAGCGACTCTGCCGCTTCATATTGCCCTTTAGGCAGCGCCTGTAATCCGCCTCGCACGACTTCCGCAACATATGCTGACTGAAACAGGATCACGCCAACCAGCGCGCGGATCAATTTGTCGATACTGGTGCCTTCTGCCATAAACAACGGCAGCATGACCGAAGACATAAACAGAACGGTAATCAGCGGTACACCGCGCCAGAACTCGATAAAAATGACCGATAAGATACGCACAATCGGCATATGGGAGCGGCGACCTAACGCCAGTAAGATCCCCCACGGCAGCGCCCCCGCAATCCCAACTGATGCAATAATTAAAGTGAGCGTCAGCCCGCCCCATTGCCTGGTTTCAACCCGCTCAAGACCAAGAAACCCGCCATACATCAGCCACCAGACAATCAGTGGGTAAATCACCGCCCAGACCGCAATATAGCGACCTCGATGCGGGAGTATTTTCCAGAACATTGGCACGATAGAAACAAGGCCAATCAGTAAAGCCAGGTTAATTCGCCAGCGTTGGTCGTGTGGGTAGAGCCCATACATAAATTGACCAAATCGTTCGTGGATGAAGACCCAACAAGCCCCGGCGTTTGTGCAGTCGGCACGCGTTGAGCCAACCCAATTAGCCTGCAAAAATGCCCAGTTCAGCAATGGTGGGATCAGTTCCCACATCAACCATATGCAGCCAATAGTCAGCAGGCTATTGCTCCAGCTGGAGAACAGATTTTTCCGCACCCACACCATCGCGCGGCTTGAGTTATGGCTCGCCGGGCGCGGGGGATGAGACAGCAATACTTTTGTCATCATGACTCCTTAGCGTTCAACGATCGCGATGCGGCGGTTATAAATATTCATCAGCAGCGAGATAGTCAGACTGATAATCAGATAGACCGACATGGTCATGGCTATCGTCTCGATGGCTTGCCCAGTCTGGTTCAGCACGGTGCCAGCAAACAGCGAAACCATATCGGGATAGCCAATAGCGGCGGCAAGAGAGGAGTTTTTGACGATGTTGAGATACTGGCTGGTTAACGGTGGAATAATCACTCGCAGTGCCTGAGGAATAATGATCTGGCGTAGCGTAACCGGGTTGGGTAATCCCAGTGACCGAGCCGCTTCATGTTGACCATAAGGCACTGCCTGGATCCCCGCGCGGATAATCTCGGCGATAAATGCAGAGGTATAAACCGAAAGCGCCAGCGTTAAGGCTGCCAGTTCAGGAATTAAAACCATCCCGCCACGGAAGTTAAAGCCTCGTAGGGCTGGAACATCCCAGTGTAGTGCTGCGCCAAAAAGCCATTGCGCCAGTAAAGGCAAACCGATGATCAACACAACGGCGACCGGCCAGGTTCGGCGCAATTGTCCGGTCTTTATCTGGTACGTTTTATTAAAACGGAATATTCCAACAGAAATGGCTATAGCAATAACAACAGTTAGGATAAACGCAATAAATCCGTCTCCCAGCTGCGGCGACGGAATATAAAGCCCACGATTGCTCAAAAAGGCCAGATCAAACGCACTCACTGCCTGGCGTGGTCCGGGCAAATTGCGCAACACGGCAAAGTACCAGAAGAAGATTTGCAGTAGCGGCGGAATATTACGGAAGATCTCAATATAAATTGTGGAAAGCTTTCGTAGCAGCCAGTTATCCGAAAGTCGTGCCAGACCGATAAAGAAGCCCAGAACAGAAGCGAATACAATACACAATGCAGAAACCAGCAGCGTATTGAGTAAGCCAACAATGAAAACGCGTCCGTAGGTATCACCCTGCTGGTAATCGATCAAATGCTGGACAATACCGAAGCCAGCGCCGCGATCCAGAAAGGCAAAACCCGAAGTAATGCCACGATTACTGAGATTCGTCACAGTGTTGTGAAATAGCCAACCAACAATGCCGACAACAGCAACAACGGCAAGGATCTGGAATAACCAGGCGCGAACCGTAGGGTTGGCAAAGGAGAGTGAGCCTTTAACGGTTGAGCGGCGATGAGACATAGAAACCTCGGAAAGCATAACGCTGAAGAGAGCGCCGCCGTAGCGACGCTCGTTACCTCACACCGACTTAACGCACGGGCGGCGCGTACTGAATACCGCCGTTATTCCAGAGATTATTTTGCCCACGTTTAATCTTCAGGGGGCTTTCTGAACCTACGTTACGCTCAAAAATTTCCGAGTAATTACCCACCTGTTTGATGATGTTGTAAGCCCATTTATTATCCAGCTTCAGATCTTTACCGTAATCGCCCTCTTTACCCAGCAGATGCGCCATATCAGGCGTTGCAGGATTAGCCGCTTTTTCATCAACGTTTTGCGAATTAACGCCCATCTCTTCAGCATTCAGCATGGCGAAAAGCGTCCAGCGCACTATAGAGAACCATTCATCATCGCCACGACGAACTACCGGCCCAAGCGGTTCTTTAGAGATAACTTCCGGTAAAACAATCCATTCAGCTGGGTTGCTTAATTTGATGCGCAGGGCATACAGTTGTGATTGATCCGAGGCCAGCGTATCGCAGCGACCAGATTCCAGTGCCTTCGCGGATTCGTCAGAGCGATCGAAAGTCACTGGTGTGTACTTCATATTGTTTGCCTTGAAGTAATCGGCGACGTTGAGTTCGGTATCAGTACCCGCCTGAATACAGACTGTTGCGCCATCAAGTTCTTTCGCGCTTTTTAATCCCGCTTTATCGTGCGTCAGGAAACCAATGCCGTCATAATAAGTGACGCCAGTAAATGCCATTCCCATACCGGCATCGCGAGAGGAAGTCCAGGTCGTATTACGGGAGAGCAAATCCACCTCCCCTGACTGTAAAGCCGTGAAGCGTTCTTTTGCAGTGAGCGGGGTATATTTCACTTTCGTGTCGTCACCAAATACAGCTGCCGCAACACCACGACAAACATCTACATCAATACCTGAAAACTTACCGTCAGCATCGGCATAAGAGAACCCAGGTAATCCATCACTGATCCCGCATTGCACAAAACCTTTTTTCTGAACGGCATCAAGCGTCGCGCCAGCATGCGCCTGATTTGCAACGGCAAGCAGCACGCTGGCGGCAGCCAGTGTGGCTATCATCATCTTTTTCATAATGCTTCCTGTGAGGCGAAAATTATCGTTATAGGACGTTTGGGAAACGTCTTTTACCTGTCTGTGGCCATCCTCTTATAAGCAAAAGTAGTGCCAGCTTTTGCGCACGATTTCGCGTCGCAATAAGCTGAGTGTAGACAGGAAATAATAAAAACAGCGCCCCGCAATGGTGCGAAAATGAAACATGCGCCACATTTTGGCGCAAAATATTTACGCATTTTTACTAAGCAGAATAATGATTGTTAGCGTGAGTATATTTCTGGTAGGAAGTGTGAAAATTAAATTGATGCGTTATTTCGAAAGCAGCGAAATAACGCGATATAACATGCTAAATCAGTAGGGAATTACCCAGCAGAATATAGCAATATTTTATCTTATGGAGAGATACTGTATCGTTAAACAGAGCGCGGTACTCCGCGCCCTGTTCAGTTATTTCGACAGAGCGATGATCCCCATCGTCAGGCCAGCAACAGCTGCTGCCCCGCCAGCAATAGCCCCAGCCGTTTCCCAGTTATCCTGAGTCGTGCCTTTCATACAGGTATTGGTGTGAACCAGTCGACCCTGATCGTCATAAACCGGAACGCAGGGCGAATCGTGAGCACAGCCCGCCAGCAATGCGGTGAGCAATGCTACAGGAATTAATCTTTTCATGGTGTTACCTCAGTAATAAACGCTAACGCTTAATAAGTTAACTCTCTTATTAACGAGCTGAATGCCATTTTATCACTGGAGGTTATAAATCTTGCGGCATGAATAATGACAAATTATGTGAATTGTAAAAATAGTGAAGGGAGCGGGAACTATAGAAAGTTTTTAAAGAGTGAGTAGAAGAATATCTTATTAATTTTTATGGGTTTCACTGAAAATAATAAAGGCACCCGAAAGCGCCTTTATGTTTCTGATTTATCCTTTAAAGCAACGGCGGATAACCACAAAGAACACCGGCACGAAGAAGATTGCCAGCAACGTTGCAGAGACCATCCCGCCCATTACCCCGATACCTACTGCGTTCTGCGCGCCACTGCCGGCACCGTTACTGATAGCTAGCGGTAATACGCCGAGAATAAAGGCGAGAGAGGTCATCAGGATAGGACGCAGACGCATACGTACTGCCACCAGTGTCGCTTCAACAACACCTTTACCCTCTTTCTCCATGAGATCTTTAGCGAACTCAACAATCAAAATAGCGTTTTTGGCCGACAAGCCAATTGTCGTTAGCAAGCCCACCATAAAGTAGACGTCATTTTTTTGATTAAAGAGTGTCGCCGCCAGTAGCACGCCGACAATCCCTAACGGCACGACTAACATAACCGAGACAGGAATTGACCAGCTTTCATAGAGTGCAGCAAGGCACAGGAAAACAACCACAAAGGAAATTGCTACCAGAGCGGGAGCTTGGTTTCCCGATAAGCGTTCCTGATATGACATACCCGTCCAGTCATAACCAATGCCAGCTGGTAATTGTGCTGCAAGGTTTTCCATCAACGCCATGGCATCGCCGGAACTGGTTCCTGGCGCGGCTTCCCCCTGAATCTCCATTGACGGCAGACCGTTGTAGCGCTCCAGTCGCGGAGAGCCATACACCCAATGTGCAGTGGTAAAGGCAGAGAATGGCACCATTTCGCCGTTGGCGCTGCGGACATAAAGTTTATCGACATCTTCTGGCAGCATACGGAATTTGGCATCCGCCTGAACATACACCTTTTTCACGCGACCACGGTCAATGAAGTCGTTAACGTAAGTCCCACCCAACGCCGTTGAAATGGTCTGATTGATGTCAGAAAGTGAAACACCTAATGCCTGCGCCTTTTCCTGGTCAACTTCCAGTTTAAACTGCGCGGTGTCTTCCAGACCATTAGGACGCACGCTGACTAAGCTGGCAGGATGTTGCGCCGCCATGCCAAGCAACTGGTTACGGGCCTGGGTCAGGGCATCGTGACCCAGCCCAGCCTGATCAATTAACTCAAAGTCGAAACCCGTTGCCGTGCCCAGTTCAACAATGGCTGGCATATTGAATGGAATGACAAAACCGTCGCGGATCTTGCCCAATTCCATTTTGGCACGATGGATTACCGCTTCCGCACTGTTTTCGTCACCACTACGCTCTTCCCACGGTTTCAGACTGACGAAAGCCATACCGGCATTTTGTGCCTGGCCGCTGAAGCTAAAGCCGTTAACCGTAAAGACACTTTCTACGTTCGCTTTCTCGTTCTTCAGATAGTAATCCGTCACTTGATCCAACACTTTTTGCGTCCGCTCTTGCGTCGCGCCAGCGGGTAACTGAATCATAGTCAGAAAGACACCCTGATCCTCTTCAGGTAAGAAGGAAGACGGAAGACGTAAAAACAACACCACCATTCCAGCAACAATTAGTGCATAGATCAGTAAATATCGTCCTGTGGAACCGAGGATTTTGCCGACGCTGTTGGTGTAGTGGTTAACGCTATGATCGAAGGTGGTATTAAACCAGCCGAAGAAACCGCCCTTATTTTCGTGATGCTCAGCAGAGACGGGTTTGAGCAGTGTTGCACATAACGCTGGGGTAAGAATCAATGCCACCAGAACAGAAAGCGCCATTGCCGAAACGATGGTGATAGAGAACTGGCGGTAAATTGCCCCAGTAGAACCGCCGAAGAATGCCATTGGAATAAATACCGCTGACAGCACCATCGCGATACCCACCAGTGCGCCCTGGATTTGCGACATTGATTTTTCCGTCGCTTCTTTTGGCGGGAGCTTATCCTCCATCATCACGCGCTCGACGTTCTCCACCACCACTATCGCATCATCGACGAGCAGCCCGATGGCAAGCACCATCCCGAACATAGTTAGTGTATTGATGGAGTAACCAAAAGCGGCGAGGATGGCAAACGTCCCTAACAACACCACGGGTACCGCAATGGTGGGGATCAGCGTTGCTCGCATATTCTGCAAGAACAGATACATCACCAGGAACACCAGCATAATGGCTTCGAACAGCGTTTTTACCACTTCGTGAATAGAAAGCTGGACGAATGGTGTGGTGTCATAAGGGTAGAGAACCTTCATTCCCTGCGGGAAGAATGGCTGTAATTCCGCCAGTTTTGCCTTAATGGCTTTCGCGGTATCGAGAGCATTCGCGCCGGTTGCCAGCTTAATACCCAGGCCCGCCGCCGGTTTACCGTTGATGCGAGCGATAACGTTATAGTTTTCACCGCCAAGTTCAACCCGTGCGACATCTTTCAGGCGTACCACCGAGCCGTCACTGTTTACGCGCAGGGTCACTTTGCCGAATTCTTCCGGATTTTTTAACCGCGTCTGAGCAATAATCGAGGCGTTCAACTGTTGCCCTGGTAACGCTGGCGTTCCGCCCAACTGTCCGGCAGCGATCTGATCGTTCTGTACCTTCAACTGGTTAATCACATCAACCGGCGTCAGTTTATATTTGTTTAGCAGATCGGCGTCCAACCAGATACGCATCGCATACTGTGCGCCGAAAAGCTGTACGTCACCGACGCCATTCAGACGGCTAAGCGTATCTTTAACGTTAGAGGCCACATAGTCCGAGATATCGTCCTGTGTGGTGCCTGGGTTATCAGAGACAAAGCCCGCCACCATCAAATAGCTGCTACTGGACTTTTCAACACTGATCCCCTGCTGCTGAACCTCTTGCGGCAGCAACGGCGTGGCGAGCTGGAGTTTGTTCTGTACCTGCACTTGCGCGATATCAGGATCGGTCCCGGACTGGAAGGTAAGGGTAATTGTCACGCTACCGGCGGAATCGCTGGTGGAGGACATATACATCAGGTTATCGATACCATTCATATTCTGTTCGATAACCTGCGTCACCGTATCCTGCACGGTCTGCGCATCAGCGCCCGGATAGTTTGCCGAAACAGAAACTGCAGGCGGCGCAATGGTTGGGTATTGGGCGACGGGCAATTGTAGGATCGCCAGTACACCCGCCATCATCAGAATAATGGCCAGCACCCATGCAAATATCGGTCGTCGAATAAAAAAGTTTGCCATGTCAGATTGCCTTACTTCGATGCAGTATCTGCGGGGGTATCGGTAGTGGCTTTAACCTGCTCTCCCGGACGCGCTTTTTGCAGGCCGCTGACAATGACTTGATCGCCAGATTTCAGCCCTTCGCTAATCAACCATTTATCGCCAATCGCCTGGCTGGCAACGACAGGGCGCGCTTCAACCTGACTTTTATCGTTAACAATCAGCACGGTTGCATCACCACGCGGTGTGCGGCTAACGCCTTGTTGCGGGATAAGAATGGCATCAGGTTGGACGCCTTCATCAATCCGTGCGCGCACAAACATACCAGGTAAAAGCGTATGTTGCGGGTTAGGGAAGACGGCACGTAGGGTTATGGAGCCGGTGCTTTCATCAACGGTAACATCGGAGAATTGCAGCGTACCTTTCAGGGGATAGGTTTGACCGTTCTCCATGACCAACTCTACGTTGCTGGTGGCGTTCTCCTTATGCAAATTTCCTTGCTCTACGGATTGCTTCAGCCTCATAAAATCGTTGCTGGATTGGGTCACATCAACGTAGATAGGATCGAGCTGCTGGACAGTCGCCAGTTCAGTCGTTTGCCCATTAGTGACAAGAGCGCCTTCGGTCACAGTAGATTTGCCGATACGTCCGCTAATTGGCGCAGTCACTTTGGTATAAGCGAGATTGATGCGAGCGCTTTCGACCGTGGCTTTTGCGGCAATCACGGCGGCATCGGCCTGGCGAGCATCAGCAATGGCCTGGTCGTACTCCTGCTGACTGATGTATTTCGTACCCACGAGCGGAATGTAACGTTTTACCGTCAAATGCGCGATGGCGGCGGCGGCTTCACTTTTCGCCAGTTCGCCTTTCGCGCTGTCATAACTTGCCTGATAGGTCGCGGGATCGATCTGGTACAGAGACTGGCCTGCTTGCACATCGCTGCCTTCAGTGAAATTGCGACTCAGTACGATCCCGCTAACCTGTGGGCGAACTTCGGCTATACGGTAAGCATTGGTGCGGCCTGGTAATTCAGTCTTAACTTCTAACGGGGCCGTTTTCACAATATGAACGGTAACCTGCGGTTCACCGACGTGAGCTTTCTCTTCTCCCTTATCGTTACAACCGGCGATTAAAGCCGCGGAGATCAGAATAAAGGAGGGCAGGAGGAAAAACCTGGCATGTTTCGTCATTACTATTCCTCAAAAAACCAAAAGCGCGTTATTTACCCAAAAAGGCAACGCGTTAACTCGCAGAAAGAAAAATACAGTTCGCTATCCTACAAATTATCATTCGTCGATGTAAGGAATAGTTATGAATACTGGCGTCTCAAGGCACATAAACACAAAAAAAGATTAATATTTTACTGTTTTATTTTGACGCGGGTTGAAAGAGGTAGAATCAAATCCTCGTAAATTGAAATATATATTGATAGAGTGAATGTATTTTAGGTAAATAATAAATGTTATTTATTTGACGATTTATAGCAACTCAATATTAGCCTCTCGTATAAATATACATTAGGTGATAGATTAACCTTCGCTATTTTCTCATCCTGTGTCGAATATATTTATTTCCTGAATAATTAATCATGGCAAAAAGAACCAAAGCTGAAGCCCTGAAGACCCGGCAAGAACTGATTGAAACTGCCATCGCCCAGTTTGCGCAGCATGGCGTAAGCAAGACGACGCTCAACGACATTGCCGACGCCGCTAACGTTACGCGTGGCGCTATCTACTGGCACTTCGAGAACAAGACCCAACTGTTTAATGAGATGTGGTTGCAACAGCCTTCATTGCGGGAGTTAATCCAGGATCACTTGACTGCTGGGTTAGAGCATGACCCGTTTCAGCAATTGCGTGAAAAATTGATTGTTGGCTTGCAATATATTGCCAAAATTCCCCGCCAGCAGGCGTTGCTGAAAATCTTATATCACAAATGTGAATTTAATGATGAGATGCTGGCAGAGGGAGTGATACGCGAAAAGATGGGCTTTAATCCGCAGACTCTCCGCGAAGTATTGCAGGCATGTCAGCAACAAGGTTGTATAGCAAATAATCTCGATTTAGATGTTGTGATGATTATTATTGATGGTGCCTTCAGCGGAATTGTTCAAAACTGGTTAATGAATATGGCGGGTTATGATCTTTATAAACAAGCACCCGCATTAGTCAATAATGTATTAAGAATGTTTATGCCAGATGAAAACATAACTAAATTAATTCATGAAACAAATGAATTAGGTATCGTATAAAGTTACATTCTATTGTGAAAATCCAGTTCGTCACAGTTAACCAGTTTTAGCGGATTAACCGAGTTCATATTGCGACATTTGTCTGTTTCTGTTGCCAGCAGTTCAATCCACTGCATCAGTAAGGTATCAAACAGAAAAACAGAGATAGCGAAAACGACGAGCCACCAATACTTGCGAATCATTACCTGAGCCTGCGCATGTTTAACCAAGTCTGGCAGGAAATATACACGAAATGAATAATCTGAAAACCAGGCTTACACTTCCTTTACTTTGCAATGAGATCGGGGTCAACTTCGCTTAACCGGCTTCGTTTTGACAGGTTGCCGGTCTTTCTTTTTTTCACTTTCGCCAGTTCTTCCGCAGAGTAATGCGACGCGACATCCAGCCGTCGAAGCCCCATCTTGATGTACTCACTGTTAATCTCAATACCAATAAATTTTCGCCCGCAGGCGGCGGCTACGGCACCGGTAGTAAAGCTACCGGCAAACGGGTCGAGAACGATATCGCCTGGGTTGGAAGAGGCGAGAATAATGCGTTTCAGTAAGGCTTCCGGTTTTTGCGTCGGGTGATTCTCATATTCATCCATCAAATAACGCACGCGCGGAAAATCCCAGACGTTACCCGGTACTTTTTGATGATTGTAAGGCTGTGGAGGATTTTTGCGATAATCGATCAACGCGCGCTGCGATCCGGTTTTGGCTTCTACCAGAATAGCATCACCGTTGAACGTGTAGTTCTTTGCGTCTTTCACCATCATCAGGATGGGTTCGTACATGGAGCCGTAGTGTTTTTTCGCCTGCACTCCAGAACTGTCATATGACCAGACGATGCGACTTTTGATGGTAAAAAGCTTGCGGCACTGGAGATCGATAAAGGGCATGTTTTCCGTGCTGTTCATGATGTACATGCTGCCCTGCTTTTTCAGAACGCGGTGGCACTCTGCAATCACTTCAAACAGCCAGTCGATAAACAGATCTTCTTTCCAGGCTTCGATCAGACCATCAAAATTTTTACCGATGTTATACGGTGGGTCGGCAAAGATTAGATCTACACTTTCGGCGGGGATCTTTTTAAGTTCGGTTAATGCATCACCCTGGATGATGGTCTTTGCTTCATTACCAAATCGGGTCGGTTCACATCCTGTTCTCATGGTCACTCCCTTTGTGACACTTATAAAAAAGGCGCTTCCCCATGCCGAGTAGCGCCTTTTTAATCAAGCATTTAGCTAACCTGAATTAGTTCATGCCGTATTTTTTCAATTTTTTACGCAGCGTACCACGGTTGATGCCCATCATCAGCGCAGCACGGGTCTGGTTACCACGGGTGTATTGCATCACCATGTCCAACAGGGGCTGTTCTACTTCAGCCAGTACCAGCTCATAGAGGTCATTCACATCCTGACCATTCAGTTGAGCAAAATAGTTCTTCAGTGCCTGTTTAACCGAGTCACGCAGGGGTTTTTGGGTTACCTGATCCTGAGAGTTAACGGTAGAAACGGTCAGTACGTCAGAATTTACGCGTTGTTCGAACATAGTTCTGTCAGCTCTTTATTTCTGTTTACGCAAAATTTTCGAAGTATGCCTCCAACGCCTCCAGCTGTTCGCTGGCATCCTCAATGGCGTTGAATGTGCGCCGAAACTGGTCATTTGGAGCGTGTTCCTGGAGATACCAGGAAACGTGTTTACGTGCAATTCGGTACCCTTTTGCCGGACCATAAAAGTCATGCAGTTCCCGAACGTGCGCGCAAAGCAAGCGCTTAACCTCTGCCAAAGGCAGCGGGGGCAGCAACTCCCCAGTGTCCAGATAATGCTGGATTTCCCGAAAGATCCAGGGTCTTCCCTGAGCTGCGCGGCCTATCATCAGGGCATCCGCCCCTGTATAGTCGAGCACAGCTCTGGCTTTAAGCGGGTCAGTAATGTCGCCATTCGCGATAACCGGAATGGAAACTTTCTGCTTAACTGCCCGAATACTGTCGTACTCAGCTTCTCCATTGAACAAACAGGCGCGTGTTCGGCCATGAATGGTCAGAGCCTGAATGCCACAGTCTTCAGCCAGTTGGGCAATCTCTTCGCAGTTACGGTGTTCCGGCGCCCAGCCGGTGCGAATCTTCAGGGTAACAGGAACGTCCACTGCATTGACGACCTCGGTAAGGATCGATTTAACGACATCCGGGTACTGCAAGAGGGCTGAACCTGCGAGCTTGCGATTCACTTTTTTAGCCGGGCAACCCATATTGATATCAATAATCTGGGCACCGCTTTCCACGTTAATACGTGCTGCATCTGCCATTTCTTTCGGATCGCTACCAGCAATTTGCACGGTGCGAATACCGGGTTCATCAATGTGCACCATCCGTAAACGAGATTTGTCGCTTTCCCAAACCTGTGGGTTAGAAGACATCATCTCGGATACTGTCAATCCGGCTCCCATCTCGTAGCACAACGTCCGAAAAGGTCTGTCTGTAATGCCAGCCATGGGCGCTGCGATCAGGCGATTTCTGAGCTGATATTGTCCGATGCGCATGAGTTAAGAAATGACCATACTGTGACTGCAAGGCGGCGTATATTACGCATTTTTTGCACGAGATGAAAGGCCAAACTTTGACCAATCCTCTGAGATGGATCAAAGAATTGCATTTAAAATGAGCTTAGCGCGATAATTACTCATAAAAATCATTATATTAGAAAATAGTGACTAAAATTTACACTCCAAGAAATTTGAGTAAGTTCTCAATTTTTCTTTATGAATGAAAATTTTGGCACGCAAATCTGCGTAAATAATCGGCAAATTAACGTGCCTTTTGTGACCTTGCTCGCACTTCGCCTTGCGTCACCATACGGCGATGCGAAGGTTAATTCTTACGACCGGTAATGCGGCACCACTCTTCTTTTTCCACGACCGGGTCCAGAGCGAAGCTGTCGGCATAAGCTTCACAAACGCTCTCTGCCTGGCTTGCCAGAATACCGGAAAGGCCCAGCAAGCCACCTGAAACCGGCAGGACGCTGATTAACGGTGCCAGTTCACGTAATGGGCCTGCAAGGATGTTAGCGACCACCACGTCGGCTTTCATTTCTTCTGGCTGATCTTTAGGTAGGTAGAGCTCCAGACGGTCAGAAACGCCATTACGTTCGGCGTTGTCGCGGCTGGCCTGAATCGCCTGCGGATCAATATCAATACCAATGGCTTTTGCTGCACCCAGTTTCAGCGCCGCGATAGCCAGAATGCCGGAACCACAGCCAAAGTCGATGACCGTTTTACCGGTTAAATCGAGGCTGTCGAGCCATTGCAGGCACAGAGAGGTGGTTGGATGAGTCCCTGTACCAAACGCCAGCCCTGGGTCTAACATCACGTTAACGGCGTTTTCGTCCGGCACATCACGCCAGCTTGGGCAGATCCACAGTCGTTCACCAAAGCGCATCGGGTGGAAATTATCCATCCATTCGCGCTCCCAGTCTTTATCTTCCAGTTGTTCGATTTTGTGCGCGAAGCCTGCGCCGAGCAGCGGATGATTCTCCAGAATCGCCACTACTTCATTCATGTCGGTTTCAGCATCGAACAGACCAATCACATCGGTGTCGCCCCACAGGCGCGTTTCGCCCGGAAGCGGCTCAAATACAGGCGTATCGTGGGTATCCTGAAAAGTGATAGAAACGGCACCCGCTTCCATCAGCGCATCGCTAAGATCTTCAGCATTCGCGCCGGTAGTGTTCAGTTTCAGTTGGATCCAAGGCATGGCAAAACTCTTTATTTATCAGTAGTCAAAACGGTAGCTTGCGGGACGGACGTACCGAAACGGTTTCCGACCAGGAAAGCCAGCAAACTTAGCAGTAACGAGGGCACGATAGGGTGGAAGCCCAGGTACTGAATATTCAGGGTCGCAAGTACGGCATACAGCACGCCGCCAACGATCATCGCACTTAGCGCGCCTTTGGCGTTAGCGCGTTCCCAGTAAAGACCCAGCACCAGCGGCCACAGGAAGACAGCTTCCAGCCCACCGAAGGCCAGCAAATTCAGCCAGATGATCATTTCAGGCGGCTTCCATGCAGCAAGCAGCAGCAACGCGCCGAGAATCAACGTAATCACCGCCGACATCCGCTTCAGGCGCGTCTCGTTTTGCATTTGATCCGGACGGATATTCAGATAGAGATCTTTAATGATCGTAGCGGAACTTTGCAGCAATTGGGCGTTGATCGTCGACATGATCGCAGCCATAGGAGCTGCAAGGAAGATCCCGGCAGCAAATGGTGGCAGCACTTTTACCATCAACGTCGGGATCACCAGGTCCGGTACGGTGAGAGCGGGGATCACTGCACGACCTAATGCTCCGGCCAGGTGCATACCGAACATCAGGATTGCGACCACAATCGTACCGATGATGATCCCCCGATGTACGGCTTTGCTGTCTTTATAAGAGATACAGCGCACCGCAGTATGCGGCAGGCCAATCACGCCAAAACACACCAGCACCCAGAACGACGTCATAAACGCAGGTGACAGAATATCGTCAGCGCCTTGTGGCGTAACCAGTTGCGGATCGATGGTTTGCAGCGTCTCTACTGCATTGCTTAAGCCGCCAGCAGCATGGACCACGCCAATAAGCAGCACAATGGTGCCAATCAGCATCACCAGCCCTTGCATGGTGTCGTTCAGCACGCTGGCGCGAAAGCCGCCAAAGGCGGTGTAGAGCGCAATGCTGATGCCAAAAATCAGCAAACCTGTTTCATAAGGGATACCCGCCGCGGTTTCCAGCAGGCGCGCACCGCCGATAAACTGCACGGTCATCGCACCAACGAACGCAACCAGCAAACTCAAACTCGCCAGCCACACCAGCAGGCGACTCTGGTAGCGGGCAAACAGCATATCGTTCAGCGTCACCGCATTGTAGCGGCGCGCGAGAATCGCGAACTTCTTGCCGAGAATACCGAGCGAAAGCCAGACCGCAGGTAGCTGAATCATTGCCAGCAATACCCAACCCAGGCCGTATTTATAAGCAGCTCCTGGCCCGCCGATAAACGAACTGGCACTGATATAGGTCGCGGTGAGCGTCATCGCCAGCACAATACCGCCCATAGAACGGCTGCCGAGGAAATACTCATTGAGGAAGGTGCCGGTGTTCCGTTTACGCATTGCATAAACTGAAATCCCGAACACCACCACCAGATAGGCGACCAGCGGTAGAATCACTTCAAGCTGCATCGTCATCCTCCAGCGGGATATCGCGATAGATAAATTTCACCATCGCCCAGCACAGTCCAATAAACAGCAGCGGCGTCAGGATGCAAGCCATCTCAAACCAGCGTGGAAAGCCGGTAAAACCGGAGGTAACGCCAGGTAAGTAAGCGGCTACTAACCATACCGCCAGATACAAAAGGGTCAGCCCCAGCGCCCAGCGCGCCTCTTTATGGGCCTGAACAAAACGAGTGTCCACGGAAGGGGTCCTCCTCATGGGGGGATACGAGAAACGGGCAATTCTACGGCAACTCTTCAGGCAGGGAAAATAATCTGACAGAAAATTGCCGTTCAGTGCTCCTGCAAAAAGTCTTCAATGTCAGCCAGTGAGGATACCCCTTCCATCGGACCTTGCTGCATTACCGCGAGCGCGCCGCTGGCATTTGCATATTGCAGCGCCTTGTGTGCCGGGATACCGGATAAGAAAAGAGTGACAAACGTTGCGCCAATGCAGTCGCCTGCACCCGTTGGATCGATTATTTCGATATCGTGGCCTGCAACATGCTTGGCGTGTAATGTTCCGTTTTTAAGCTTGTAATAGCTGGCCCCACGCTGGGCGCGTTTTATCGCCACATGTTTTACGCCGCCGTGGAGAAGATCGCTAACAATCTGTTCTTCTGACAGATTTTTGTGACGCGCGAAGAAAGGGAGTTCGCTTTCGCTGGGGATAAAAATATCCGTATATTCAATCAAATAATCGAGAGCCTGCGCCATTTCAGGAATACTCAGCATCTCTTTGCGAATATTGGGATCGAAAGAAACGGTGCCGCCAGCCGATTTGATCGTCGTTATTGCTTTACGCATGACATCGATCATGCGAAATGAGAACAATGATGAGCCCACAATATGCAGATGGTTACACTGTTTTAGCAGATCCTTATCAATGTGCTCGGCAGTAAACAAACCGCAGGCGCTGTTAGGGATATTAAAGACGAAATCCCGCTGCTGTGGATTTTGATAACTTACGAACGCCGTACCTGTCACGGCATTGTTCATCACGTGGATCCCATCGGTAATGACACCTTCATGACGAAGACGTTCTACAATGAGTCGGCCAAAATCATCATTACCAACACATCCGAAGAAGATGGCCCGATGGGACAGTTTTGCCACTTGAGCTGCAAAAATTGCAGGCGCACCGCTAGGAAATGGCCCGATAAACTCCCCCGGCTGAGTGAATTTTTGATGTGGGTTGCGGGACAAAAACTCGGCCAGCAATTCGCCCATAGCGCAGATAGTTATTGTCACAAAACCCCTCTCATTCCTGAAGCCTTTCGCGATTGGACCAGGTAAAGCACTCATTACTGGTATAAAGGATAACGAAATCAGCCGACTGCAATTGTTGCTGATATTGTTCGTTAATGCTGCGGCTGACGATCACATTTTCTGCCTGATGCAAATGTCCAATGGCAGCCGTTGATGGCGCAGGATCGGCGGCAACGATAACCGTCTTATTCTGGGCATTATCGAAACAGAGCTGCCAGGCAGCGGCAAGTCTGGGAGCGTTGGTATTTAAAGTACCATCAGTATCCAGATGGCTGATTTCCAGAATGCTATGTGTAATGGTGAAATGCTGAAGTGCCTGTTCGAGCGGTTTTCCGGCCAGTGCGGTGTCGGGGCGTAGCATTTCACTGCCAGCCAGTATTATTTCGCCATCAATAAACTGATTTGCCAGCAGCGCATGTTCGGGATCGTTGGTGATCAGACGCAGTTTTTTCACTTCGCTGAGCAAGGGAATGATCTTACGGCAGATTATGCCATGTCCAAGAAATAGCGTGTCACGATCGCGAATTAACCGTGCGCAATGTCGCGCTATTTCCATTTGTTGTGCCAGAGACAACGGCGCAATCGGTTGTATCGCTTCTGGTTCAGAGGAGAGGGGGGTTGCAATAGCACCGCCAAAAGAACGCTTTAAATATCCCTGTTGCTCCAGATAACTGAGATCGCCGCGGATCGTCACGCCAGAGACACCAAGTTGAGCAGATAAGTCATCAACTTTGATTTCACCCTGGGTGGCAACAATTTCTGCAATTTTTAATCTTCGTTTCAGTAGGTTAGACGATTTTCTCGGCACGTTAACACTCTTCATTGGCCTTTAATGCGTAACACTATAGCCCCTTGTATTTTTCTTTGAAAGTTACCCTTCAATAATATCGACAATTCGAAAATAAAAGCATAGGGCAAAAATTGCAGCAAAAATAGCTTAATGCATTGAAAATAAATGAATATTTCCATATCTGTCCAAAGGCATCATTGGTTTCATTTTCAAAGTGAAAAATAAATTAAGTTATTTTTTGTAAGTTATTTTGATGATATTCGACATGCATCACGCTTTTTACCGCTTTTGCTGTGCTAGTTTGCTTTCAAAATGAAAGTGAAGATTCTCTTTCTTCATTTTGTAAGGTGAACGACAAATATCAGGAGCTGCGATGTACATCATTTCAAGCAAAAACATGCTGAAAAAAGCCCAGTCAGAGGGATATGCCGTCCCTGCTTTCAACATTCATAACCTTGAAACTTTACAGGTAGTTGTTGAGAGCGCTGCACAACTTCGCTCTCCCGTTATGCTGGCGGGAACACCGGGTACTTATCGTTATGGCGGCGTGGGAAGTTTGATTTCGTTAGTACAATCGCTGGCTCGCGAGTACAACCTACCGTTAGTCCTGCATCTCGATCATCATGAAGAGTGTGATGACATTTTTAACAAGGTCCGCGCAGGGATCCGTTCTGTCATGATTGATGGTTCCCATTTGCCATTTGAAGACAACATTGCGCGAGTGCAAGAAGTTACCGCCTTTTGCCATCGCTTTGATGTTAGCGTTGAGGCCGAGCTAGGGCGTCTTGGCGGTCAGGAGGACGATCTGCTGGTGGATGAAAAAGATTCAGCTTATACCTCACCAGCCGCAGCTGCAGAGTTTGTTCAACGTACCCAAATTGACTCTCTGGCGGTAGCAATAGGCACTGCACATGGTTTATATGCGCATGAACCACGTCTGGATTTTGTGCGGCTGGAACAAATTCGCCAGCTGGTGGAAATTCCGCTGGTGTTGCATGGAGCTTCAGGCCTATCGGAACAGGACGTTCAGCTCTGTATTCGCCACGGTATTTGTAAAGTAAATGTCGCGACAGAATTGAAAATTGCGTTTGCCGATGCATTAAAAGGATATTTCTACAACAATCCAGCGGCAAATGATCCTCGTCATTATATGCAGCCGGCAAAGGCCGCTATGAAGGAAGTTGTAACCCGCATTATTGGCGTCTGTGGCAGTGAAGGAAAAATTTAAGACGTTGTACCCTACAAAAACAATGAGGATTGTTTATGAAAAATATTAAATTACTTGGTTCAGCTATGTTGGTGAGCCTGGCATTATTCTCGCAAAGTTCATTGGCAAAAGAGTATAAAATTGGTGCGTCATTATTAACACAGCAACATCCTTTCTATATTGATCTTGCGAATGCCATGAAAGAAGAGGCAAAAAAAGACAATGTCAATTTAAGTGTCTCTATTGCCAATCAGGATTTAAACAAACAACTTTCTGATGTTGAGGATTTTATTACTAAAAAAGTGGATGCCATTATTATCTCTCCGGTTGATTCGAAAGGCGTCCAGGCGGCGATAATTAAAGCCGATAAGGCCGGTATTCCCGTTATCACCGTTGACGTCGCTGCGGAAGGCGTTCCGGTCGTATCGCACGTTGCGACCGATAACTATGCGGGAGGCGTTGAAGCAGGCAAGTTAATGGGCAAACTTTTGAATGGTAAAGGTACTGTAGCCATTATTTCTTATCCGGCACTACAATCGGTGGTTGCGCGCGTTGATGGTTTTAAGAAAGGGTTAAGCGAGACACCGGATATTAAAATTGTTGCTGAACAGCCAGGTATAACGCGGGCTGAAGCGTTAACGACTGCGCAAAACATTATGCAGGCCAACGCCAACCTGAATGGTCTGTTTGGCTTTGGTGATGATGCGGCGTTGGCAGCGGTTATCGCAGCGAAATCTGCGCATAACGACAACATCAAAATCATTGGTTTTGACGGCATGAAAGAAGCGCGTGATGCCGTTGACAGTGAAAAAACGTTTGCGGCCGTGATTCGGCAATATCCCGATCAAATGGGTGCTAAAGCCATTGATGCCGCTGTTGATCACCTCAATGGTAAACCGGTAGAAAAAATGATCCCGGTACAACCCGGCGTTTATACAGGTAAATAATAAACATCTTCATTTCACAACAAAACGTTATCGACGTTTTGTTGTGACACCGAGGTCATTATGACGGATGTTATTCTTGATGTTTCGCATATTGCGAAGACATTTGGTCATGTTCAGGCATTAAAAGATATTACACTCTCTTTACGTAAAGGGCGGGTACATACTTTATTAGGTGAGAATGGTGCCGGTAAATCGACATTAATGAAAATACTCGCCGGTGTTTATCCGCCAACCCAGGGAACGATAACACTACGTGGTGAAACCATCACCATTAATAATCCGCAGCATTCTCGCCAGTTAGGGATTGCGATTATTTTTCAGGAACTGAGCCTGAGTAATAATATGACCGTGGCGGAAAATATTTATGCCAATAATGAACCGCGACGTTTTGGCATTATTAACGATAAAAAAATGCTCGCAGATTGCCAGAGTCTCCTCACGGAACTGGGCATCCCACTGGATCCGCTGGAAATGGTCGGCAATATGTCGATGGCACATAGGCAACTGGTAGAAATTGCCAAAGCCTTAAGCTATGCAGCAGATGTCGTGATTATGGATGAACCGACATCTTCGCTAAGTGATAATGAAGCAGAGATTCTGTTTAACATTATTGAGAAATTAAAGCAGCGAGGTTGTGCGGTTATTTATATCTCTCATCGCATGGATGAAATTATGCGGATTTCAGATGATATTTCGGTGATCCGCGACGGTGAGTATATCGCTACGCATGAAAAGAAAAACAGTGATATCCAGCATTTGATTGCCCAAATGGTTGGTCGGGAAATGAAAAATATTTGGCCAGCACGTCTTGGGGAAAAGCCGGATGAAAATGTTCCTGCAAAACTGGAAGTAAAAAACCTTTCCCATCCTTCGCTTTTTAAAGAGGTCAGTTTCGCTGTGCGTCCGGGGGAAGTCCTCGGATTTTTTGGCCTGGTGGGGGCCGGGCGTTCCGATGTGATGAAGGCGCTATTTGGCCTCGTTTCGTATCACGGGACTGTGTTGATCGATGGCAAGGAAGTCAGGATCGCTAATCCCAAACAGGCCATTGATCATGGCATTGCATTTGTGACCGAAAACCGCAAGGAAGAAGGGTTAGTGCTGATGCACGACGTCAATATGAACACGCACCACGTGGCGTTTCAATATAACGCTTCGCGGATGGGACTCATCAATCACCGACAAGAAGAGGCGAAGACGCTGCAATCTATTGCCAGAATGAACACTAAAGTGAGTTCTGTACATCAGGCAGTGGGAGCGCTGAGCGGCGGTAATCAACAGAAAATCGTGTTATCGAAGTGGCTGGAGAAGACTCCGCGTATTTTATTGCTCGATGAGCCAACGCGCGGAGTGGATGTCGGCGCAAAATTTGAAATCTATAACGTGATACGTCAACTGGCTGCGGCAGGGACAGCAATTATTCTGGTGTCCTCTGAACTGCCAGAAGTCATGGCACTTAGCGATCGTCTGGTGGTAATGCGTAATAAAACGATTGCCGATATTTATTCATGTGAAAATTTAACGCAGACACAGGTAATGACCGCTGCAACAGGAGTACGTTAAATGACAGAGAAAACTCTTGCCAGTCCGAAATCTTCGGAAATTCCCATTGCAAATAATTTTAAAAAAGTCTTCAGGCAATATGGCGGTATCCTCAGTGGAATGGTGGTGTTAATCATTCTGTTCAGTCTTATTAATGACAGTTTTTTTACTGCCAATAACATTACTAATATTATTCTTCAGGTTTCGATAATTGCAATTACCGCCTATGGAATGACTTATGTGCTTTTGCTTGGCGATATTGATTTATCGGTCGGTTCAACCATTGCATTGATTGGCACATTTGCTGCGCTTGGGGCTTCATGGGGAATTCCATTTATTTTATTGGTCCCATTATCCATTATTGCAGCCCTGGCTCTGGGGATGATAAATGGTGGCTTGACGGCTATAGCGGGTATCCCTTCGTTTATTGTCACCGTTGCTACAATGGGGATCTTCCGTGGTATCGCTTATATAGTGACCGATGGTATGCCCATCATGATTAAAGATGATGCCTTTCTGGCGCTGGGGAATGGAGAATTTCTCTATATACCGATTCCTATCTGGATATTAATGATCTTATTGCTGATTAATCATTTCATCCTTACTAAAACAACCTTTGGACGAAAAATTTATATCACTGGTGGTAATAAAGAAGCGGCAGTCTATTCAGGGATAAATGTCACCCGCTTGAAAATTAAAGTCTTTATGATTACTGCAGTGCTGGCAGGTATCAGCGGGATGATCCTCGCCTCACGCCTCTATTCCGGGCAACCGAATTCCGCGTTGAGCTACGAACTGGATGCTATTGCCGCGGCTGTACTGGGAGGCACCAGCCTGAACGGCGGCTATGGAACGGTGGTGGGGACGGTGATCGGCGCATTAACCATCGGCGTTATTAATAATGGCATGAACTTAATGAATGTTCCCTATTTTTACCAGATGGTGGTTAAAGGATTAGTCATTCTTGTAGCCGTTTATTTTGACGTAAGAAATAAAAGAAAACGCAGCTAATCATTTCAAGGAATTAATCATATGAGTAAGGTCTTCACAATTGGAGAAATTCTGGTTGAAATTATGGCGAGTAAAATCGGCCAGCCATTTGATCAACCAGGTATCTGGAACGGCCCTTATCCCAGTGGTGCGCCCGCTATTTTTATCGACCAGGTGACACGTCTTGGCGTTCCGTGCGGCATCATTAGCTGTGTGGGGAATGATGGCTTTGGTGATATTAATATACATCGTCTGGCTGCTGACGGTGTGGATATCAGGGGGATTTCAGTCTTACCTCTGGAAGCCACCGGTAGTGCCTTTGTTACTTATCATAACTCTGGCGATCGCGATTTTATTTTTAATATCAAGAATGCCGCTTGCGGTAAATTATCGGCGCAGCATGTTGATGAAAATATTCTGAAGGACTGTACCCATTTTCATATTATGGGTTCATCCCTGTTTTCATTCCATATGGTAGACGCAGTAAAGAAAGCGGTAACCATTGTAAAGGAGAATGGTGGCGTTATTTCTTTCGACCCTAATATTCGGAAAGAGATGCTCGATATTCCAGAAATGCGTGACGCCCTCCACTTTGTTCTTGAGTTAACAGATATCTATATGCCCAGCGAGGGAGAAGTGTTGCTCTTGTCGCCACACTCGACACCGGAGCGTGCAATCGCTGGTTTTCTTGAAGAAGGTGTTAAAGAGGTGATTGTGAAGCGCGGCAATCAAGGTGCCAGTTACTACTCCGCGAATGAGCAGTTTCATGTTGAGAGCTATCCGGTGGAAGAAGTTGACCCGACCGGTGCGGGAGACTGCTTTGGTGGCGCGTGGATTGCCTGCCGCCAGCTAGGGTTTGACGCCCATCGGGCATTACAATATGCCAACGCCTGCGGTGCACTGGCGGTAACCCGACGTGGCCCAATGGAGGGAACGTCTCGCCTTGCGGAAATCGAAGCGTTCATCCAGCGCCATGACATGTCCATTCGGGAAGCAGCACAATGAAAAACGAAATTTGGTCGTGGATTGGCGATCTCTCGCAGGTTGCCGGAATTAAACACTATGAGTTACGTAGTGGCAGATCAAAGGGGACAGAAGCGTTTGATGTCCGTACTGGTGCGGGATTGGCATTTACGGTGGTAAAAGATCGCGCGCTGGATATTGCATGGGCCAGCTACAAGGACACTGCGCTCTCTTTTATCACCCCCAACGGCATTGTTGCCCCCGCTTTTTTTGAGTCTCAGGGCAACGGGTTTTTACGTAGCTTCTACGCGGGGTTACTGACTACCTGCGGACTTAGCTACATTGGCACGCCCTGTGAGGATAACGGAGAAACGCTGGGGTTACACGGGCGTTTGGCTGCGACTCCAGCAGAAGAGGTGGGGTATCGCACAGAACGGACCGACGACGGCATTGAATTTGTCATCAATGGCAAATTACGGGAAACGCGATTGTTCGGTGAAAATCTGACGTTGGAAAGGACCATTCGCTGCCGCTATGGCGAAAATGTGCTGCGCATTGAAGACAAGGTGACTAATCATGGTTTCACCCGCCAGCCGCTGCAAATTCTTTATCACTTTAATTACGGCTGGCCTTTATTATCGCCACAGGCAGAAATCTTGCTGTCGGCTAAAAGCGTAACGCCACGAACCCCGCATGCGGCGGAAGGGTTAACCAGTCATCTGGAGATTTGTACCCCACAGCCCGGTTTTGACGAGCAGGTTTACTATCTCACGTTGAATAGCGACAGTCAGGGGATGAGTAAAGTTGCGCTGGTGAACGCCGAACTGGGGTGGGGAATTTACGAGAAATTCGACACCATGCAGCTACCCAACTTTATCCAGTGGAAAAATTTAGGCGCGGGTGAATATGTTATGGGGCTGGAGGTCAGCAATAGTTTTCCTGACGGTCGTGATAAAGAACGAGCGCAGGGGCGTCTGCCCTTTATAGAGCCAGGGGAAACAAAGACATACTGCTTTGAGCTGGGAATTGTTGATGGCGATGCTGAAATTAGCGCGTTGAAAGCGGAAATTGCAAGCTACCGTTAGCTAACGGCAATAAAAACGCCGGGCAGCGTTAACAGGCCCGGCGTTGATTACGTTCTTTGCTAAGCGCGATGAAAACACCGCGCGTCACAAATTATTTTTCCTGAAGACCGAGTTTTTTCTCCAGATAGTGGATGTTAGTGCCACCATGCTGGAAGTTCTCGTCATTCATGATGCGGATCTGCAGATCAACGTTGGTTTTGATACCGTCGATGATCAGCTCCTGCAGCGCATTCTTCATGCGGGCAATCGCCACGTCACGGTTTTCACCGTAGCAAATCAGCTTACCGATCATTGAGTCATAGTACGGCGGTACGGTGTAGCCCGCGTAGATATGAGACTCCCAACGCACGCCAAAACCGCCAGGTGCGTGGAAACGGGTGATTTTGCCCGGGCTTGGCAGGAAGGTGTTCGGATCTTCGGCGTTAATACGGCATTCCACCGCATGGCCGCGAACGTGAACTTCTTCTTGCTTGATCGACAGTGGCTGACCAGCAGCAATACGCAGCTGTTCTTTGATCAGGTCAACACCGGTGATCATTTCAGTAACCGGGTGTTCTACCTGAATACGGGTGTTCATTTCGATGAAATAGAACTCGCCGTTTTCGAACAGGAACTCGAAAGTACCTGCACCGCGATAGCCGATATCAACACACGCTTTAGCGCAACGTTCGCCGATGTAGCGACGCAGTTCCGGGGTAATGCCCGGTGCTGGTGCTTCTTCGACCACTTTCTGGTGGCGGCGCTGCATAGAGCAGTCACGTTCCGCCAGATAGATAGCGTTGCCCTGACCGTCCGCCAGTACCTGGATCTCGACGTGGCGAGGATTTTCCAGGTATTTCTCCATGTAAACCATGTCGTTATTGAAAGCGGCTTTCGCTTCCGCACGGGTCATGGAGATGGATTGTGCCAGTTCAGCGTCGCCGCGTACTACACGCATACCACGACCGCCGCCGCCGCCGGAGGCTTTGATAATCACCGGGTAACCAATGCGTTTTGCAATGGCGCGGTTTTTATCCATATCGTCGCCCAGCGGGCCGTCAGAACCTGGTACGCAAGGAACGCCCGCTTTTTTCATCGCGGCGATTGCGGATACTTTGTCACCCATCAGGCGAATGGTGTCTGCTTTCGGGCCGATGAAGATAAAGCCGGAGCGTTCAACCTGCTCGGCAAAATTGGCGTTCTCGGAGAGGAAGCCGTAACCCGGATGGATTGCTACTGCGCCGGTGATTTCAGCGGCGCTGATGATTGCCGGGATGTTCAGATAACTTTTTACTGACGGAGCAGGACCGATACAGACCGTTTCGTCTGCCAGTAATACGTGTTTTAGATCGCGATCCGCACTGGAGTGCACAGCGACAGTCTTAATGCCCAGTTCTTTACAGGCACGAAGAATACGCAATGCAATCTCGCCGCGGTTGGCAATAACAATTTTATCCAGCATGTTCGCCTCGTTACTCGATGACGACCAGCGGCTCGTCAAATTCTACCGGTTGTCCACTTTCGACCAGAATTGCTTTCACGGTACCGGATTTATCCGCTTCGATCTGGTTCATCATTTTCATGGCTTCAACGATGCACAGGGTATCGCCCACGTTGACTTTCTGACCCACTTCGATGAACGCTTTTGCGTCCGGGCTTGGGGTGCGGTAGAAAGTACCAACCATCGGGGAACGTACGATGTGACCACTGATTTCCGCTGCTGCTGGCGCTTCCATGGAAGGAACGGTCGCCGGAGCTGCTGCGTTAGATTGAGCTGGCTGCTGCATCATTGGTGCAGCGTAAGCTTGTTGCATCACAGGGAAACTTGCGGCAGGAGCTGCACGGCTGATGCGTACTGACTCTTCGCCTTCGGAGATTTCCAGTTCGGAGATGCCTGATTCTTCAACCAGCTCGATCAGTTTTTTAATCTTACGAATATCCATGAGTGGGTTCCGTACTCTTTGTTTAGTGTGATTGTGACAGGCGTTTCACCGCCGTCTGTAAAGCGTATGCCCCGACAGCTGTATGCATAGCGATAAATTCCAGCAGGCCGGGACGCCGGTCTATTTTGCCCCAGAGTGTCAATGTTTAGACTTGACGGACATTGTGCAGCGATCTGCTGCTATCCTCCGGCAAAAAACAAAATATACCTTCGTTGCGCCAATGTCACCTTTTCCGCAGCGCAAAAACTGCGTCAGGGAGGACGAGGTCGCACATTATAACGATTTCGTAGCAATTGGCAGCTAAATACTGGTCTTATCAGGGAAGATAATCAACAGCTAACATGTAAATAACCTTCAACACCGTGTAATTTGCAACAAGCCGCACAATTCACGAAATTAGCGCTATCGTCGACGGAACTTCTTATAACGTAAGGCTAAAAGCTGTAAAGCCAGCCCTGCGAAGATGAGGGGCTGCAATGAGATAATCTTCACAGACCACAAATAATGTAGGGATGCCAGGATCGCGACAAGATAGACGACATTACGCAGCGGTTGCTGGGGATTGCCCAATTTTCACTGCATCGTCTGGATAAACATGAATGCTAAAGCGCGCAAAATCAACAAACTGACAATGCTCAGCATCAAATAGTTTTGAGTGGTTAATTTATAATCAAATAAAATCAGATTATTCACCCCATGGTACCAGAAATCAGTAACAGGTTAAGCGTAGCGCGTCGCCCTGGCAAAGCACCATAAACCTAACAGGCGACGGAGGCGTATCAATAATGGCTGTTTAGTGGAGTAACAATGCGCATCAATTTATGGTCAGTCGAAATCATGACTTTCCAGTTTGGATGATGTTGTACAACTTCATGACCAAGATGTTCGACGAAAGCTGTCCGGCTAACCGCTTTTCCCGTTAACCGATTGAATAATGATTTCAAAATGAGTTCCCTCTCTTATTATTCCCTGCTAAATGGTTAGTTAACCTTGACCAGCGTGCGACCCTGGATCTGGTTATTAATGATGGCCTCGGCAAATTTCGGTGCCTCTGCCAGAGATATCTCTTTTGCCGCCTGGGTATAGAATGATTCCGGTAAATCGGCGACCAGTCGCTGCCAGGCTTGTGCGCGGCGTGCTGGTGGCGTCATCACTGAATCCACCCCCTGTAAACGGACATTACGCAGAATAAATGGCATGACCGTGGTTGGCAGAGTAAAACCACCCGCCAGACCACAGGCCGCCACGCAGCCGCCATAATTCATTTGCGCCAGCACTTTCGCCAGCACTTTGTCGCCAACGGTGTCAATTGCCCCAGCCCAGAGTTGTTTTTCCAGAGGACGGGATTCGGCAAACTCATCGCGAGGGAGAATACGGCTGGCACCTAAACTTTTCAGATATTCATGGGTACTTTCGCGACCGGAAACGGCAACGACCTGATAACCCAACTTATGCAGCAGCGCCACGGCGGTACTGCCGACGCCACCACTGGCACCCGTTACGACAATCTCGCCGTCCTGCGGGCGAACACCGGCATCTTCCAGCGCCATCACACACAGCATGGCGGTAAAACCGGCAGTACCGATAATCATTGCTTTACGCGCGTCCAGCCCTTGCGGCATGGCAACCAGCCAGTCACCTTTCACTCGCGCCTGCTCCGCCAGCCCACCCCAGTGGTTTTCACCAACGCCCCAGCCAGTGAGTAATACGTCCTGACCGGCATGAAAACGCGGATCTTCGCTGGTGCGTACAGTTCCGGCAAAATCGATCCCAGGAATCATCGGAAAATTACGGATGATTTTTCCCTTACCGGTAATTGCCAGCGCATCTTTGTAGTTCAGGCTCGACCAGTGAACATCAACCGTGACATCGCCCTCCGGCAGGCGACTTTCGTCCAGAGTCTGTACCGATGCGAGAGTTTTGCCGTCCTGCTGTTCTAAAAGTAACGCCTGCATAAGTGGTCCTCATGTGCATGATGGATTGGAAAATAATTTCTGAAGACTATACTCGCTAATGGAAAAGCAAAGCCGATGAAGCGCAATAAATTGCGAGATAAATCTGATTTGCTAGTATGCCCGCTTCCTCACTATCGGAGTTAACACAAGGATGAGATTAACGACGAAATTTTCGGCCTTTGTTACGCTGCTCACCGGGTTAACAATTTTTGTGACTTTGTTGGGCTGTTCGCTAAGTTTCTACAACGCCATTCAGTATAAGTTTAGTCATCGCGTTCAGGCGGTGGCGACGGCGATTGATACCCACCTTGTGTCGAATGACTTCAGCGCATTAAGGCCACAAATTACCGAATTAATGATGTCAGCAGATATCGTTCGTGTAGACCTGCTGCATGGTGATAAACAGGTTTATACCCTCGCCAGAAATGGTAGTTATCGTCCGGTTGGCACCAGCGATCTGTTTCGCGAACTGAGCGTTCCGTTGATAAAGCATCCGGGGATGTCGCTGCGTCTGGTTTATCAGGATCCGATGGGCAACTATTTCCATTCGTTGATGACCACCGCGCCGCTCACGGGGGCGATTGGCTTTATCATTCTTATGCTCTTCCTGGCGGTACGCTGGTTACAACGGCAACTTGCCGGGCAAGAATTGCTGGAAACCCGGGCTACTCGTATCTTAAACGGTGAGCGTGGCTCTAATGTGTTGGGAACCATCTATGAATGGCCGCCCAGAACCAGCAGTGCGCTGGATACGCTGCTTCGTGAAATTCAGAACGCACGCGAACAACACAGCCGTCTTGATACGCTGATCCGCTCTTATGCCGCCCAGGACATGAAAACCGGCCTCAATAACCGACTCTTCTTCGATAATCAGTTAGCAACGTTACTGGAAGATCAGGAGAAAGTAGGTACCCACGGGATCGTGATGATGATTCGTCTACCGGATTTCAATATGTTGAGCGATACCTGGGGGCACAGCCAGGTTGAAGAACAGTTCTTCACTCTGACGAATCTGCTGTCGACATTTATGATGCGCTACCCTGGCGCACTGCTGGCGCGTTACCACCGCAGTGATTTTGCTGCGCTGTTGCCGCACCGGACGTTAAAAGAGGCTGAGAGCATAGCCAGTCAGTTAATCAAAGCCGTCGATACCTTGCCGAATAATAAAATGCTCGATCGCGACGATATGATCCACATTGGTATCTGTGCCTGGCGTAGTGGTCAGGATACCGAGCAGGTAATGGAACATGCAGAGTCTGCCACGCGTAATGCGGGATTGCAGGGCGGCAATAGCTGGGCTATTTACGATGACTCGTTGCCTGAAAAAGGACGCGGTAATGTTCGCTGGCGTACGCTTATCGAGCAAATGCTCAGTCGCGGCGGCCCGCGCCTTTATCAAAAACCGGCGGTTACTCGCGAAGGTCAGGTTCATCATCGAGAACTCATGTGCCGCATCTTCGATGGTAATGAAGAGGTTAGCTCGGCGGAGTATATGCCGATGGTCTTACAATTTGGCTTATCGGAAGAGTATGACCGCCTGCAAATCAGCCGTCTTATTCCACTATTGCGTTACTGGCCGGAGGAAAATCTGGCGATTCAGGTTACCGTTGAGTCGCTGATTCGCCCGCGTTTTCAGCGTTGGCTGCGCGATACGTTAATGCAATGTGAAAGATCGCAACGAAAACGCATAATTATTGAACTTGCAGAGGCCGATGTAGGTCAACATATCAGTCGTTTACAACCTGTTATTCGTTTAGTGAATGCTTTAGGGGTGCGGGTAGCCGTCAACCAGGCTGGTTTGACGCTGGTAAGCACCAGTTGGATCAAAGAACTTAATGTTGAGTTACTCAAGCTCCATCCGGGGCTGGTCAGAAACATTGAGAAGCGAACGGAGAATCAGCTGCTGGTTCAAAGCCTGGTGGAAGCCTGCTCCGGGACCAGCACCCAGGTTTACGCCACCGGCGTGCGTTCGCGAAGCGAGTGGCAGACCCTGATTCAGCGCGGTGTTACAGGTGGGCAAGGGGATTTTTTCGCGTCCTCACAGCCACTTGATACTAACGTGAAAAAATATTCACAAAGATACTCGGTTTAACCTGCCGTTTAATCCGTTTTCACGTAGAATAACGCGCGCTGCGTCTCATGGGAGTGTGCTTGTCTGCTCGCCAGATTGTTGCAGCACATATGCAGATGAATGACCTTACGCGGTTGCAAACAGGCGAGGAATGCTGCTGATGCATTAAGCCTTTCTGGACTCAGGCAGAGATTTGTAACAAAGGAAACGAACTGCACTAATTTTCACCGTAGCAGATGATTTTTGCGCCTTGTCGCTGCTGCGTGTGGTTGGTAAAGTAAGCGGATTTTCTTTTCCGCCCCAGCTTTCAGGATTATCCCTTAGTATGTTGAAAAAATTTCGTGGCATGTTTTCCAATGACTTGTCCATTGACCTGGGTACTGCGAATACCCTCATTTATGTAAAAGGACAAGGCATCGTATTGAATGAGCCTTCCGTGGTGGCCATTCGTCAGGATCGTGCCGGTTCACCGAAAAGCGTAGCTGCAGTAGGTCATGACGCGAAGCAGATGCTGGGCCGTACGCCGGGCAATATTGCTGCTATTCGCCCAATGAAAGACGGCGTTATCGCCGACTTCTTCGTGACTGAAAAAATGCTCCAGCACTTCATCAAACAAGTGCACAGCAACAGCTTTATGCGCCCAAGCCCGCGCGTTCTGGTTTGTGTGCCGGTTGGCGCAACCCAGGTTGAACGCCGCGCAATTCGTGAATCCGCGCAGGGCGCTGGTGCCCGTGAAGTCTTCCTGATTGAAGAACCGATGGCTGCCGCAATTGGTGCTGGCCTCCCGGTTTCTGAAGCGACCGGTTCTATGGTGGTTGATATCGGTGGTGGTACCACTGAAGTTGCTGTTATCTCCTTGAACGGCGTGGTTTACTCCTCTTCCGTGCGCATTGGTGGTGACCGTTTTGATGAAGCTATCATCAACTATGTGCGTCGTAATTACGGTTCTCTGATCGGTGAAGCCACCGCAGAACGTATCAAGCATGAAATCGGTTCGGCTTACCCGGGCGATGAAGTCCGTGAAATCGAAGTTCGTGGCCGTAACCTGGCAGAAGGTGTTCCACGCGGTTTTACTCTGAACTCCAACGAAATCCTCGAAGCACTGCAGGAACCGCTGACCGGTATTGTGAGCGCAGTAATGGTTGCACTGGAACAGTGTCCGCCGGAACTGGCTTCCGACATCTCCGAGCGCGGCATGGTGCTCACCGGCGGTGGCGCACTGCTGCGTAACCTTGACCGTTTGTTAATGGAAGAAACCGGCATTCCAGTCGTTGTTGCTGAAGACCCGCTGACCTGTGTGGCGCGCGGTGGCGGCAAAGCACTGGAAATGATCGACATGCACGGCGGCGACCTGTTCAGCGAAGAGTAATCGGATACAGGCAGGGGAAGCGTCTGTTTACCCTGCCTGGTCTGATACGAGAATACGCATAACTTATGAAGCCAATTTTTAGCCGTGGCCCGTCGCTACAGATTCGCCTTATTCTGGCGGTGCTGGTGGCGCTCGGCATTATTATTGCCGACAGCCGCCTGGGGACGTTCAGTCAAATCCGTACTTATATGGATACCGCCGTCAGTCCTTTCTACTTTGTTTCCAATGCTCCTCGTGAATTGCTGGATGGCGTATCGCAGACGCTGGCCTCGCGTGACCAACTAGAACTTGAAAACCGGGCGTTACGTCAGGAACTGTTGCTGAAAAACAGTGAACTGCTGATGCTTGGACAATACAAACAGGAGAACGCGCGTCTGCGCGAGCTGCTGGGTTCCCCGCTGCGTCAGGATGAGCAGAAAATGGTGACTCAGGTTATCTCTACGGTTAACGATCCTTATAGCGATCAAGTTGTTATCGATAAAGGTAGCGTTAATGGCGTTTATGAAGGCCAGCCGGTCATCAGCGACAAAGGTGTTGTTGGTCAGGTGGTGGCCGTCGCTAAACTGACCAGTCGCGTGCTGCTGATTTGTGATGCGACCCACGCGCTGCCAATCCAGGTGCTGCGCAACGATATCCGCGTAATTGCAGCCGGTAACGGTTGTACGGATGATTTGCAGCTTGAGCATCTGCCAGCGAATACGGATATTCGTGTTGGTGATGTGCTGGTGACTTCCGGTCTGGGCGGTCGTTTCCCGGAAGGCTATCCGGTGGCGGTTGTCTCTTCCGTAAAACTCGATACCCAGCGCGCTTATACTGTGATTCAGGCGCGTCCGACTGCGGGACTGCAACGTTTGCGTTATCTGCTGCTGCTGTGGGGCGCGGATCGTAACGGCGCTAACCCGATGACGCCGGAAGAGGTGCATCGTGTTGCTAATGAACGTCTGATGCAGATGATGCCGCAGGTATTGCCTTCGCCAGACGCGATGGGGCCAAAGTTACCCGAACCGGCAACGGGGATCGCTCAGCCGACTCCGCAGCAACCGGCGACAGAAAATGCAGCTACTGCGCCTGCTGCGCCGACACAGCCTGCTGCTAATCGCTCTCCACAAAGGGCTACGCCGCCGCAAAGTGGTGCTCAACCGCCTGCGCGTGCGCCGGGAGGGCAATAGTGGCGAGCTATCGTAGCCAGGGACGCTGGGTAATCTGGCTCTCTTTCCTCATTGCGCTGTTGCTGCAAATCATGCCCTGGCCGGACAACCTGATTGTTTTCCGGCCAAACTGGGTGTTGCTTATTCTGTTGTATTGGATCCTGGCCTTGCCCCATCGCGTAAATGTGGGCACAGGTTTTGTGATGGGTGCCATACTGGATCTGATTAGCGGCTCGACGCTTGGCGTACGCGTGTTGGCGATGAGCATCATTGCTTACCTGGTGGCGCTGAAATATCAGCTTTTCCGCAACCTCGCATTATGGCAGCAGGCGCTGGTCGTCATGTTGCTTTCGCTGGTGGTGGATATT
Organism: Escherichia sp. MOD1-EC5990; assembly: GCF_002965285.1. NCBI lineage: Bacteria > Pseudomonadati > Pseudomonadota > Gammaproteobacteria > Enterobacterales > Enterobacteriaceae > Escherichia > Escherichia sp. MOD1-EC5990. Next base: position 33,962 of record NZ_PTRV01000003.1, read on the forward strand.
ATTGTTTTCTGGGCAGAGTTTTTAGTGATTAACGTCTCTTTCAGACCGGAAGTGTTCTGGAGTAGTGTAGTCAATGGAGTGCTCTGGCCGTGGATTTTCTTGCTGATGCGTAAAGTCCGTCAGCAGTTTGCAGTGCAATAAAGGTTTCTATGACTTCTCTGTATTTAGCTTCCGGTTCTCCGCGTCGTCAGGAGTTACTTGCGCAACTTGGCGTGACCTTTGAACGTATTGTTACGGGCATTGAGGAGCAGCGTCAGCCGCAGGAGAGCGCGCAGCAATATGTTGTGCGTCTGGCGCGCGAGAAAGCACAGGCGGGTGTCACGCACACGGCGCAGGATCTCCCGGTGCTGGGTGCGGATACTATCGTTATCCTGAATGGAGAAGTGCTGGAGAAACCGCGCGACGCAGAACATGCGGCGCAGATGTTGCGCAAATTATCGGGCCAGACCCATCAGGTGATGACGGCAGTGGCGTTGGCCGACAGTCAGCACATTCTCGATTGCCTGGTGGTCACCGATGTGACGTTCAGAACGTTAACAGACGAAGACATCGCGGGCTATGTCGCCAGCGGAGAACCGTTAGATAAAGCAGGTGCATACGGTATTCAGGGGTTGGGTGGCTGTTTTGTCAGGAAGATAAATGGCAGCTATCACGCCGTAGTCGGCTTACCGCTGGTTGAAACGTATGAATTATTAAGTAATTTTAACGCACTGCGTGAGAAAAGGGATAAACATGACGGCTGAATTGTTGGTAAACGTAACGCCTTCGGAAACGCGAGTGGCGTATATTGATGGCGGTATTCTGCAGGAAATTCATATTGAACGTGAGGCGCGACGCGGAATAGTAGGCAATATCTACAAGGGTCGTGTAAGTCGTGTACTTCCGGGTATGCAGGCGGCTTTTGTAGATATTGGGCTGGATAAAGCCGCGTTTCTTCATGCATCCGACATCATGCCGCATACTGAGTGTGTGGCGGGTGAAGAGCAAAAGCAATTCACGGTGCGCGACATCTCGGAACTGGTCCGTCAGGGGCAAGATCTGATGGTGCAGGTGGTGAAAGATCCGCTTGGTACTAAAGGTGCGCGCCTGACCACCGATATCACTCTGCCATCTCGCTATCTGGTTTTTATGCCAGGTGCTTCTCATGTTGGGGTTTCCCAACGTATCGAAAGCGAATCCGAACGTGAACGCCTGAAAAAAGTGGTCGCGGAGTATTGCGACGAGCAGGGCGGGTTTATCATCCGTACTGCAGCGGAAGGTGTTGGTGAGGCTGAACTGGCCTCCGATGCCGCTTATCTGAAACGTGTCTGGACCAAAGTCATGGAGCGTAAAAAGCGCCCGCAGACCCGTTATCAGCTATACGGCGAACTGGCGTTGGCGCAGCGTGTTCTGCGTGATTTCGCCGACGCCGAGCTGGACCGCATTCGCGTTGACTCGCGCCTGACTTACGAAGCATTGCTGGAGTTTACCTCGGAGTACATTCCCGAGATGACCAGCAAGCTGGAGCATTACACAGGCCGCCAGCCGATTTTCGATCTCTTTGATGTTGAAAACGAAATCCAGCGGGCGCTGGAACGCAAAGTTGAACTAAAATCCGGTGGCTATCTGATTATCGACCAGACCGAAGCGATGACCACCGTGGACATCAATACCGGGGCGTTTGTCGGTCATCGCAATCTGGACGACACCATCTTCAATACCAATATTGAAGCGACGCAGGCTATTGCTCGCCAGTTACGGTTGCGTAACCTGGGCGGGATCATCATTATTGATTTCATCGACATGAATAATGAAGATCACCGTCGCCGCGTGTTGCATTCGCTGGAGCAGGCGTTGAGCAAAGACCGGGTGAAAACCAGCGTTAATGGTTTTTCGGCGCTGGGGCTGGTGGAGATGACGCGTAAACGCACTCGCGAAAGCATTGAGCACGTACTATGTAACGAATGCCCAACCTGTCACGGTCGCGGAACGGTGAAAACCGTGGAAACGGTATGCTATGAAATCATGCGCGAGATTGTTCGTGTACACCATGCTTACGATTCCGACCGTTTCCTGGTCTATGCTTCTCCGGCAGTAGCCGAAGCCTTGAAAGGCGAAGAGTCACACTCGCTGGCGGAAGTGGAAATTTTCGTTGGCAAACAGGTTAAAGTACAAATTGAACCGCTCTATAACCAGGAGCAGTTTGACGTCGTAATGATGTAAACAGATGCTGGGCCGCCATCCGGCAAAGGGTTTTTGAGTCACATTTTTAGCAGACAAGGAGTGACGGGTGAGGCGATTGCCGGGGATTTTACTGCTTACTGGAGCCGCGCTCGTTGTGATCGCTGCCCTGCTGGTTAGCGGCCTGCGTATTGCTTTACCGCATCTTGACGCCTGGCGTCCGGAAATCCTCAACAAAATAGAATCCGCGACTGGCATGCCGGTTGAAGCCAGTCAGCTCTCAGCCAGCTGGCAGAATTTTGGCCCGACGCTTGAAGCGCACGACATCCGTGCAGAACTAAAAGATGGCGGCGAATTTTCGGTTAAACGCGTTACTCTGGCGCTGGATGTCTGGCAAAGCCTGTTACATATGCGCTGGCAGTTTCGTGATCTCACTTTCTGGCAGCTGCGCTTTCGCACCAACACTCCTATCACCAGCGGTGGTGGTAATGATAGCCTGGAAGCCAGTCACATCAGCGATCTGTTTCTTCGTCAGTTCGACCATTTCGATCTCCGCGACAGTGAAGTCAGTTTCCTGACGCCATCCGGTCAGCGTGCCGAGCTGGCGATCCCACAACTCACCTGGCTGAACGATCCACGTCGACACCGTGCGGAAGGCCTGGTAAGCCTCTCCAGCCTTACCGGACAGCACGGCGTGATGCAGGTGCGCATGGATTTGCGCGATGATGAGGGGTTGTTAAGCAATGGTCGCGTCTGGCTCCAGGCGGATGACATCGACCTGAAGCCGTGGCTCGGTAAATGGATGCAGGACAATATTGCGCTGGAAACGGCACAGTTCTCCCTTGAAGGCTGGATGACGATCGACAAAGGCGATGTAACCGGCGGTGACGTCTGGCTGAAACAGGGCGGTGCCAGCTGGTTGGGCGAGAAGCAAACGCATACGCTGTCGGTGGATAATCTTACCGCGCATATTACGCGTGAAAACCCGGGCTGGCAGTTCTCTATTCCCGACACACGGATCACGATGGACGGCAAACCCTGGCCGAGCGGAGCATTGACGCTGGCCTGGATACCGGAACAGAACGTTGGCGGCAAAGACAATAAACGCAGTGACGAACTCCGGATTCGCGCCAGTAATCTGGAGCTGGCAGGCCTGGAGGGCGTACGCCCGCTGGCCGCGAAACTTTCACCTGCGCTGGGTGATGTTTGGCGCTCCACACAACCGAGCGGCAAGATTAACACTCTGGCGCTGGATATCCCGCTTCAGGCGGCAGACAAGACCCGTTTTCAGGCATCGTGGAGCGATCTGGCCTGGAAGCAATGGAAATTATTACCGGGTGCGGAACACTTCTCCGGGACGCTTTCCGGCAGCGTAGAAAATGGTTTGCTTACCGCGTCGATGAAGCAGGCAAAGATGCCTTACGAAACGGTATTCCGTGCGCCACTGGAAATCGCAGACGGCCAGGCTACGATAAGCTGGCTGAACAATGACAAAGGTTTCCAGCTGGATGGGCGTAATATTGACGTTAAAGCCAAAGCCGTCCATGCGCGCGGCGGTTTTCGTTACCTGCAACCTGCTAACGATGAACCCTGGCTGGGTATTCTGGCTGGCATCAGTACCGATGATGGTTCACAAGCCTGGCGCTATTTCCCGGAAAACTTGATGGGTAAAGACCTGGTTGATTACTTAAGTGGCGCGATTCAGGGCGGTGAAGCGGATAACGCGACGCTGGTTTATGGTGGCAATCCGCAACTCTTCCCCTATAAACACAACGAAGGTCAGTTTGAAGTGCTGGTGCCGCTGCGCAAAGCGAAGTTTGCCTTCCAGCCGGACTGGCCTGCGTTAACGAACCTCGATATTGAACTGGACTTTATTAACGACGGTTTATGGATGAAAACCGATGGCGTTAATCTGGGCGGTGTGCGGGCCACTGATCTCACCGCAGTGATCCCTGACTACTCAAAAGAAAAACTGCTGATTGACGCTGACATTAAAGGTCCGGGTAAAGCCGTTGGCCCTTACTTTGATGAGACACCGTTGAAAGATTCTCTGGGTGCGACCCTGCAAGAACTCCAGCTCGACGGCGATGTGAATGCTCGCTTACATCTCGATATTCCGCTTAACGGCGAACTGGTTACCGCGAAAGGTGAAGTGACGCTGCGTAACAACAGTCTGTTTATCAAACCACTCGACAGCACCCTGAAAAATTTGAGTGGCAAATTTAGCTTTATCAATGGCGACCTGCAAAGTGAACCACTGACAGCGAACTGGTTTAATCAGCCGTTGAACGTGGATTTTTCCACCAAAGAAGGGGCAAAAGCCTACCAGGTCGCGGTGAATCTCAACGGTAACTGGCAACCAGCGAAAACCGGCGTTCTGCCTGCAGCGGTGAACGAAGCATTAAGTGGCAGCGTGGTGTGGGATGGTAAAGTGGGCATTGAGCTGCCTTATCATGCTGGCGCGACGTATAACGTAGAGCTAAACGGCGATTTGAAGAATGTGAGCAGTCACTTACCTTCACCGTTAGCCAAACCTGCGGGTGAACCACTGCCGGTAAACGTTAAGGTTGATGGCAATCTCAACAGTTTTGATTTAACCGGACAGGCTGGTGCGGATAACCATTTCAATAGCCGCTGGTTGCTCGGTCAAAAGCTGACGCTCGACCGTGCTATTTGGGCGGCAGACAGTAAAACGCTCCCGCCGTTGCCGGAACAAAGTGGTGTTGAACTCAATATGCCGCCGATGAATGGTGCCGAGTGGCTGGCCCTGTTCCAGAAAGGTGCGGCGGAGAGTGTCGGTGGTGCAGCGAGTTTCCCACAACACATAACGTTACGTACGCCTATGTTGTCGCTGGGAAATCAGCAATGGAATAACCTGAGTATTGTTTCGCAACCGACGGCAAATGGCACCCAGGTTGAGGCGCAAGGGCGTGAAATCAACGCCACGCTGGCGATGCGTAATAACGCGCCGTGGCTGGCGAATATCAAATATCTTTATTACAACCCGAGCGAGGCGAAAACTCGTGGTGATTCAACGAATTCATTATCTCTCCCGACAACGGAGCGCATTAGCTTCCGTGGCTGGCCGGACGCGCAAATACGTTGCGCAGAGTGTTGGTTCTGGGGGCAAAAATTCGGTCGCATTGACAGTGATATCACTATTTCTGGCGATACGTTAACACTGACTAATGGACTGATTGATACTGGTTTTTCGCGGCTCACTGCCGATGGTGAATGGGTTAACAATCCGGGAAATGAACGCACCTCGCTGAAAGGAAAACTGCGCGGGCAGAAAATTGATGCCGCCGCAGAATTTTTTGGTGTCACGACGCCCATACGCCAGTCGTCATTTAATGTGGATTACGATTTACACTGGCGCAAAGCACCCTGGCAGCCAGATGAGGCGACGTTGAATGGCATCATTCATACTCAACTGGGCAAAGGCGAAATTACCGAAATCAACACCGGACATGCCGGGCAATTGCTGCGCCTACTGAGCGTTGATGCCCTGATGCGTAAGCTGCGTTTTGATTTCAGAGACACCTTTGGCGAAGGGTTCTATTTTGACTCCATTCGCAGCACCGCGTGGATTAAAGACGGCGTTATGCACACCGACGACACGCTGGTGGATGGCCTGGAGGCGGATATCGCCATGAAAGGGTCGGTAAATCTGGTACGTCGCGACCTGAATATGGAAGCGGTTGTCGCACCAGAGATTTCTGCGACGGTGGGTGTGGCTGCGGCCTTTGCGGTTAACCCCATTGTTGGCGCGGCAGTGTTTGCCGCCAGTAAAGTGCTGGGACCGCTGTGGAGCAAAGTCTCCATTTTGCGCTATCACATTTCGGGTCCGCTGGACGATCCGCAAATCAACGAAGTGTTGCGCCAACCGCGTAAAGAAAAAGCGCAATGATTTGACGAGGGCGCGTAATTGCCCCAATCTCATATGATAATCGTTGCCAAAGGCCAACGAGCCGGAACATAACCGTAGGCCGGATAGGGCGTTCACGCCGCATCCGGCAGCCGTAAAAAATCCTCTACTGCAGTAACTAACGAGTAGCAAAAACGATGAGTCTGAACCTGGTAAGTGAACAATTGCTAGCGGCGAACGGCCTGAAACATCAGGACTTGTTCGCGATCCTCGGTCAACTGGCCGAACGTCGCCTTGATTATGGCGATCTCTATTTTCAGTCGAGCTATCACGAATCCTGGGTTTTAGAAGACCGCATTATTAAAGATGGTTCTTACAACATCGATCAGGGTGTTGGTGTGCGTGCAATCAGCGGTGAAAAAACCGGATTTGCTTACGCAGACCAAATCAGCCTGCTGGCGCTGGAACAGAGTGCGCAAGCGGCGCGCACCATCGTTCGTGATAGTGGTGATGGCAAAGTACAGACGCTGGGCGCGGTAGAGCATAGCCCGTTGTATACCTCGGTAGATCCGCTGCAAAGCATGAGCCGTGAAGAGAAGCTGGATATCCTGCGTCGAGTCGATAAGGTTGCCCGCGAAGCGGACAAGCGCGTACAGGAAGTGACTGCCAGCCTCAGCGGCGTTTATGAATTAATTCTGGTTGCGGCCACCGACGGCACGCTGGCGGCGGATGTTCGTCCGCTGGTGCGTCTTTCCGTGAGCGTTCTGGTCGAAGAAGATGGCAAACGCGAACGCGGTGCCAGTGGCGGCGGCGGTCGTTTTGGTTATGAGTTCTTCCTTGCCGATCTCGACGGTGAAGTCCGTGCGGATGCGTGGGCAAAAGAAGCAGTGCGTATGGCGCTGGTCAATCTTTCTGCCGTCGCCGCACCAGCAGGCACCATGCCGGTAGTACTTGGCGCAGGTTGGCCGGGCGTGCTGTTGCATGAAGCGGTGGGGCACGGTCTGGAAGGCGACTTCAACCGCCGTGGCACTTCAGTATTTAGTGGACAGGTCGGGGAGCTGGTGGCTTCTGAACTGTGTACCGTGGTTGATGACGGCACGATGGTCGATCGCCGTGGTTCGGTGGCGATTGATGACGAAGGTACGCCAGGCCAGTACAACGTGCTGATTGAGAATGGCATCCTGAAAGGCTATATGCAGGATAAACTCAACGCGCGTTTGATGGGAATGACGCCGACTGGCAACGGTCGCCGTGAATCTTACGCTCATCTGCCGATGCCGCGTATGACCAACACCTATATGCTGCCGGGTAAATCGACCCCGCAAGAAATTATTGAATCTGTTGAGTACGGTATCTATGCACCGAACTTTGGTGGCGGTCAGGTGGATATTACATCCGGCAAATTCGTTTTCTCCACTTCAGAAGCGTATCTGATTGAAAACGGTAAAGTAACGAAGCCGGTGAAAGGCGCGACGTTGATTGGTTCCGGTATCGAAACCATGCAGCAGATTTCGATGGTGGGCAACGACCTGAAACTGGATAACGGCGTGGGTGTCTGCGGTAAAGAAGGGCAAAGTTTACCGGTTGGCGTGGGCCAGCCAACGCTGAAAGTTGATAACCTGACTGTTGGCGGTACCGCGTAATAATTTCAGTATTTTCAGAAGGATAATTAATCCTTCCACGTGCATGAACGGTCCCCTTGCCCCTCTGTGGAGAAGGTTAGGGGAACCCGTTGGCACAGGTTTGTACAACGTAACAGTACAATATGAATTACTTCTCTTTCCCGCGCCCGTGCATTTCCTGAAACAATTTACCGACCTCAACAAAATAATCCGTCAGTGAGTTGATCACGACCTGTACCTTCAGCGGCAGCTTATCTTTTTCGGTATACAACGCATAAACCGGGCGTGGATCTGACTGGTAACGCGGCAGCAGGATCTCGAGTTCCCCGCGATTGATCTCGTTGATCACCCACATCAGCGGCACGTAGGCGATCCCAGCGCCTGCAGTCAGCCAGCGCACCAGCGTCATCGGATCATTAGTCACAAATCTCCCTTGCGGGATCAGGCGAGTCGAGATCCCTTCCGGTGCGATCAGTTCAAATTCATTGTCGGGCCGCACGCTGTATTCAAGCCATGAATGGCTACTTAAATCGGCGGGTTTTTCCGGTATGCCGTATTGTGTGAGATAGCTTTTTGCGGCGCACACCACCATTGGCATCGCGCCCAGACGGCGGGAAAACAGGCTGGAATCTTGCAACGCGCCGACGCGGATCACCACATCCAGACCGTCGGCAATCAGGTCGGGGGCAGGAATTCCGGTAACCAGATTAACGCTCAAACCTGGGTATTCTTTCAGCATTTTGGCTGTTAGCCCGGCGAGAACATTTTGTGCCATAGTTGAAGAACAGCCAATGCGCAGCGTCCCGATGGGGGTGTTATTGAAGGCATACAGTTGCTCATGAACATCCTGCACTTCATGGAGCATCCGACGGCAGCCCTGGTAGTAAATTCTACCGGCTTCGGTCAGGCCAATGCTGCGTGTGCTACGGTTTAACAGCTTTACCTGCAACTCATCTTCCAGTTTTGACACCGTCTGACTGATGGACGAAACGCTCATCTGTAGCTGTCTGGCGGCGGCGGTAAAAGAGCCAAATTCAACTACTTTGGCAAACACCGACATGCGTTTTAGTCGTTCCATTATTCACTCTGACTTAAAAGTGATTTAGATCACATAATATAGATAACAGCATAACAGTTACGTTAATATATTAAATATCAATCTACAGCAATGTTGCTCTCGCCCGGCTTTCCATGCCCTTCTCTGCGGCGACAGATGCTGAAAATAATAACGCCTGCTCTCTCTATACAACCAAGGTCAACATGAGTCTGTTTCCCGTTATCGTGGTGTTTGGGCTGTCCTTCCCACCGATATTTTTCGAATTGCTTTTATCACTGGCGATTTTCTGGCTGGTGCGCCGGGTACTTGTGCCAACAGGTATCTACGACTTTGTCTGGCATCCGGCGTTGTTCAACACCGCGCTCTATTGCTGCTTGTTTTATTTGATATCGCGACTGTTCGTTTGAGGTTGAAGTGAAAACACTAATAAGAAAATTCTCCCGTACGGCCATCACGGTCGTATTAGTCATTCTGGCCTTCATCGCAATTTTTAATGCCTGGGTCTATTACACCGAATCCCCGTGGACGCGTGACGCGCGCTTTAGCGCTGACGTCGTTGCGATCGCGCCGGACGTTTCTGGACTCATTACCCAGGTGAATGTTCATGATAACCAGCTGGTGAAAAAAGGACAGGTACTGTTCACCATCGACCAGCCGCGTTATCAAAAGGCGCTTGAGGAAGCGCAAGCCGATGTTGCTTATTATCAGGTACTGGCACAGGAGAAACGCCAGGAGGCCGGACGTCGTAACCGTCTCGGTGTGCAGGCGATGTCTCGCGAAGAGATCGATCAGGCCAACAACGTACTACAAACGGTTCTGCATCAGTTAGCGAAAGCGCAGGCGACCCGCGATCTGGCAAAACTGGATCTTGAACGCACGGTGATCCGCGCGCCAGCAGATGGCTGGGTGACCAACCTCAACGTCTATACCGGTGAGTTTATTACCCGTGGATCAACGGCGGTTGCGCTGGTGAAACAGAACTCCTTCTATGTACTGGCCTATATGGAAGAAACTAAGCTGGAAGGGGTGCGCCCTGGGTATCGTGCAGAGATCACGCCGCTTGGCAGTAACAAAGTGCTGAAAGGGACTGTTGATAGTGTTGCCGCTGGGGTCACCAACGCCAGCAGCACGCGTGACGACAAAGGGATGGCGACCATCGACTCTAACCTTGAATGGGTGCGTTTGGCGCAACGTGTTCCGGTTCGTATTCGTCTCGACAACCAGCAAGAGAACATCTGGCCTGCGGGCACCACTGCTACAGTGGTGGTCACTGGCAAACAAGATCGCGACGAAAGCCAGGATTCGTTCTTCCGTAAAATGGCCCATCGCCTGCGTGAGTTTGGTTAATCACGATGGGTATTTTCTCCATTGCTAACCAACATATTCGCTTTGCGGTAAAACTGGCGACCGCCATTGTACTGGCGCTGTTTGTTGGCTTTCACTTCCAGCTGGAAACGCCACGCTGGGCGGTACTGACAGCGGCGATTGTTGCCGCCGGTCCGGCCTTTGCTGCGGGAGGTGAACCGTATTCTGGCGCTATTCGCTATCGTGGCTTTTTGCGCATCATCGGCACATTTATTGGCTGTATTGCCGGACTGGTGATCATCATTGCGATGATCCGCGCACCATTATTGATGATTCTGGTGTGCTGTATCTGGGCCGGTTTTTGTACCTGGATATCCTCGCTGGTACGAATAGAAAACTCGTATGCGTGGGGGCTGGCCGGTTATACCGCGCTGATCATTGTGATCACCATTCAGCCGGAACCATTGCTTACGCCGCAGTTTGCCGTCGAACGTTGTAGCGAGATCGTTATCGGTATTGTGTGTGCAATTATGGCGGATTTGCTCTTTTCTCCGCGATCGATCAAACAAGAAGTGGATCGAGAGCTGGAAAGTTTGCTGGTCGCGCAATATCAATTAATGCAACTCTGTATCAAGCATGGCGATGGTGAAGTTGTCGATAAAGCCTGGGGCGATCTGGTGCGACGCACCACGGCGTTACAAGGTATGCGCAGCAACCTGAATATGGAATCTTCCCGCTGGGCGCGGGCCAATCGACGTTTAAAAGCGATCAATACGCTATCGCTGACGCTGATTACCCAATCCTGCGAAACTTATCTTATTCAGAATACGCGCCCGGAATTGATCACTGATACTTTCCGCGAATTTTTTGACACGCCGGTAGAAACCGCGCAGGACGTCCACAAGCAGCTCAAACGCCTGCGGAGAGTTATCGCCTGGACCGGGGAACGGGAAACGCCTGTCACCATTTATAGCTGGGTCGCGGCGGCAACGCGTTATCAGCTTCTCAAGCGCGGCGTTATCAGTAACACAAAAATCAACGCTACTGAAGAAGAGATCCTGCAAGGCGAACCGGAAGTCAAAGTAGAGTCAGCCGAACGTCATCATGCGATGGTTAACTTCTGGCGAACCACACTTTCCTGCATTCTGGGGACGCTTTTCTGGCTGTGGACGGGCTGGACTTCCGGCAGTGGTGCAATGGTGATGATTGCGGTAGTGACGTCACTGGCAATGCGTTTGCCGAATCCACGCATGGTGGCGATCGACTTTATTTATGGGACGCTGGCGGCGCTGCCGTTAGGGCTACTCTACTTTTTGGTGATTATCCCTAATACCCAACAAAGCATGTTATTGCTGTGTATTAGCCTGGCAGTGCTGGGATTCTTCCTTGGCATTGAAGTACAGAAACGGCGATTGGGCTCGATGGGGGCGCTGGCCAGCACCATAAACATTATCGTGCTGGATAACCCGATGACTTTCCATTTCAGTCAGTTTCTCGACAGCGCATTAGGGCAAATCGTCGGCTGTGTGCTCGCGTTCACCGTTATTTTGCTGGTGCGGGATAAATCGCGCGACAGGACTGGACGTGTACTGCTTAATCAGTTTGTTTCTGCCGCTGTTTCCGCGATGACTACCAATGTGGCACGTCGTAAAGAGAATCACCTCCCAGCACTTTATCAGCAGCTGTTTTTGCTGATGAATAAGTTCCCAGGGGATTTGCCGAAATTTCGCCTGGCACTGACGATGATTATCGCGCACCAGCGCCTGCGTGATGCGCCGATCCCGGTTAACGAGGATTTATCGGCGTTTCACCGACAAATGCGCCGCACAGCAGACCATGTGATATCTGCCCGTAGCGATGATAAACGCCGTCGGTACTTTGGCCAGTTGCTGGAAGAACTGGAAATCTACCAGGAAAAGCTACGCATCTGGCAAGCGCCTCCGCAGGTGACGGAACCGGTACATCGGCTTACGGGTATGCTCCATAAGTATCAACATGCGTTGACCGATAGTTAAGTCAAAACCGACGCCAAAAGCGTCGGTTTTTTCATGGCTATACTTAGCAATGAACGGCAGAACTCGCCGCGAAACGTGACGGTGGCAACAGATGAATATTTATACCTTTGATTTTGATGAGATTGAGAGTCAGGAGGATTTTTATCGCGACTTTAGCCAAACCTTTGGTCTGGCAAAAGATAAAGTACGCGATCTCGACTCTCTATGGGATGTGTTAATGAACGATGTCCTGCCGCTACCACTTGAGATTGAATTTGTTCATCTGGGAGAGAAAACGCGTCGCCGTTTTGGCGCATTAATATTGCTGTTTGATGAGGCAGAGGAAGAGCTGGAAGGGCATTTGCGTTTTAATGTTCGTCATTAGCGCAAAAAAAAGCCCCCGAACCGGGGGCAATATCGTCGGACAAGACGATGAGGGTTTATTTGTACAGTTCAGCCGTAGCGTGCCAGGTGTCACCGCTACGAGCTTCAGTAATCTGGTAGGCCGTTGCGCCTTTCTCTTCCGCTTTTTTGTTCAGCATTTCACGCATATCCATTGGCGAAGACGCCACACCACTTACGGATACGGTCCCGATTGCTTCACGATTTTGTGCTTGTGCAGCATCAATGGAGTCGGCAGCGAATGCACCGAAAGAGAGAACAGAAAGTACGCTTAATGCAGCAACAGTGGTTTTGATTTTCATGATTTTTACCTCGACATAATCTTTTAGCTGGGCCTTTGTTTCGTGACCCATATCACAGAATCAAGTATACACTAATTATTGAGCTAATTAATATCGCGCTAACTGTTTCGGTTGATACCAAGTGTTAAAAGTGTGAGTTTTAATAACAAAAAAGAATTAAAAACACGGTTATTTATTATTAATTCTATTATTTTCAATTAGATAATGAATTTTGCATAATGTGCTTTTTTTAACTCATGTATTCATTATGTGAATGATGTGTCGCGCTAAAACGCACTATTCGTTAAATTAATCGTAGGAGAAAGCAGGGGGATGAGAGGGAAAAGCAACATTTTCCCCGCCGCCAGAAGCGACGGGGCAGATATTAAAGCTCCTGGTCGAACAGCTCTAAAATCGCTTCGTACAGGTCTTTGACGGTGAAACCGTTAGCAGGGGTAGTAAAGATGGTGTCATCGCCAGCGATGGTGCCCAGAATACCTTCTGCTTTGCCCAGTGAGTCCAGCAGGCGAGCAATTAACTGCGCCGCGCCAGGGCTGGTATGAATCACGACAACTGCATCGTTGTAGTCTATATCCAGCACCAGATTCTTCAATGGACTGGAGGTGGTTGGTACACCCAGTTCAGCTGGCAGGCAGTAAACCATTTCCATTTTGGCATTGCGTGTACGTACAGCACCAAACTTGGTCAACATCCGCGAGACTTTAGACTGATTAATATTGTCAAAGCCTTGCTCCTGCAACGCGGCGACGATTTCGCCCTGGGAGCTAAATTTCTCTTCTTTAAGTAATGCTTTAAATGCTTTAACTAGTTCTTCTTGCTTAGCCGAGCTTCGCATAAGTCACCCGATATGGTGGTTGATACAACATTATTGTGCATACAGATGAATTTTTATGCAAACAGTCAGCCCTGAAGAAGGCTGAAATAATGTTATGAAAGAGCGGGATTTTATCAAATTTCGTTATTGAGAAACATGCCTGCGTCACGGCATGCAAATTCTGCTTAAAAGTAAATTAATTGTTATCAAATTGATGTTGTTTTGGCTGAACGGTAGGGTATATTGTCACCACCTGTTGGAATGTTGCGCTAATGCATAAGCGACTGTTAATTACGTAAGTTAGGTTCCTGATTACGGCAATTAAATGCATAAACGCTAAACTTGCGTGACTACACATTCTTGAGATGTGGTCATTGTAAACGGCAATTTTGTGGATTAAGGTCGCGGCAGCGGAGCAACATATCTTAGTTTATCAATATAATAAGGAGTTTAGGATGAAAGTCGCAGTCCTCGGCGCTGCTGGCGGTATTGGCCAGGCGCTTGCACTACTGTTAAAAACCCAACTGCCTTCAGGTTCAGAACTCTCTCTGTATGATATCGCTCCAGTGACTCCCGGTGTGGCTGTCGATTTGAGCCATATCCCTACTGCTGTGAAAATCAAAGGTTTTTCTGGTGAAGATGCGACTCCGGCGCTGGAAGGCGCAGATGTCGTTCTTATCTCTGCAGGTGTAGCGCGTAAACCGGGTATGGATCGTTCCGACCTGTTTAACGTTAACGCCGGCATCGTGAAAAATCTGGTACAGCAAGTTGCGAAAACCTGCCCAAAAGCGTGCATTGGTATTATCACTAACCCGGTTAACACCACAGTTGCGATTGCTGCTGAAGTGCTGAAAAAAGCCGGTGTTTATGACAAAAACAAACTGTTCGGCGTTACCACGCTGGATATCATTCGTTCCAACACCTTTGTTGCGGAACTGAAAGGCAAACAGCCGGGCGAAGTTGAAGTGCCGGTAATTGGCGGTCACTCTGGTGTTACCATTCTGCCGCTGCTGTCACAGGTTCCTGGCGTTAGCTTTACCGAGCAGGAAGTGGCTGAACTGACCAAACGTATCCAGAACGCGGGTACTGAGGTGGTTGAAGCGAAAGCCGGTGGCGGGTCTGCAACCCTGTCTATGGGCCAGGCAGCTGCACGTTTTGGTCTGTCTCTGGTTCGCGCACTACAGGGCGAACAAGGCGTTGTCGAATGTGCCTACGTTGAAGGCGACGGTCAGTACGCACGTTTCTTCTCTCAACCGCTGCTGCTGGGTAAAAACGGCGTGGAAGAGCGTAAATCTATCGGCACCCTGAGCGCATTTGAACAGAACGCGCTGGAAGGTATGCTGGATACGCTGAAGAAAGATATCGCCCTGGGCGAAGAGTTCGTTAATAAGTAATTGATTAGCGGATAATAAAAAACCGGAGCACAGACTCCGGTTTTTTGTCTTTCACGTTGGCCTTAATTGGTTGCCGGATATTCCTGAATGGTGACCTGCAGCGTTAACTGCTTATCATCACGCATCACTACAACCGGGATCACCGAGCCAGGGCGAATTTCCGCCACCTGATCCATCGTCTCCAGAGCAGAGATGGCCGGTTTGTTATCCACCGAAATAATCAAATCATTGACCTGAATACCCGCATTCGCCGCCGGGCCGTCAGGTGACACTTCATTAACCACGATCCCTTGCAGTTGATCTATACCACCGCCCTGCGCGTGCAGTGGTGCGATCTCACGTCCGCCGATACCAATGTAGCCGCGGATCACGCGACCATCGCGGATCAGCTTATCCATAATTTTGGTTGCTAACTGGAAAGGAATCGCAAAGCCGATACCTTCCGGCGTTTCGCCATCGTTACTCTTATCAAACGACAGCGTGTTAATGCCCATCAGTTCGCCCAGCGAGTTCACCAGCGCGCCGCCAGAGTTACCGTGGTTAATGGAAGCATCGGTTTGCAGGAAGTTTTGCCGCCCGGTCGGGTTCAGACCAATTCGACCCGTGGCACTAATAATCCCCTGGGTAATGGTCTGCCCGAGGTTGTACGGGTTACCGATCGCCAGTACCACGTCACCAATGTGCGGTACGCGACGTGCATTGATTGGAATGGTAGGTAAACCGCCAGTGGCATTAATTTTAAGTACCGCCAGATCGGTTAGAGAGTCAGATCCCACCAGTAATGCTTCAAATACACGACCATCCTGTAAGGCGACGATGATCTGATCGGCGTCGTTGATGACGTGTTTATTGGTGATGATATAACCGCGTTGATCCATGATTACACCGGATCCCAGGGTGCGGATCTCAAGCTGGTTGTGAGAGTTGGTGTTCAAACCACGGTTGTAAACGTTAACCACCGCTGGCGCGGCGCGGCGAACCGCCAGATTATAGCTGGCAGGCGTCTCATCGGTACTGTCAAATTGCGGAGTGGAAAGCGGGTTAAGGCTGCGCAGTGAAGGCATGGCAACCAGCAGAATAGCGCCGACAATTAATCCAATCGCAACGGAACGTAAGAGCTTCACAAACATGATGGAGGCGTCATTAAAAAAGGGAACGGCAGCAGCATACCACGAGTTAACCGGACATCACACGTCAGCCTGATGCCCGGTTTACCACATTAACGCATCAGCAGATAGATGCTTTCATTGCCGCGTACAATTTGCAGGGCGATGATGGCCGGTTTTGCCGCCAGCACTTTACGCATTTCAGCAATCGAGTTCACCCGATCGCGGTTGACGCCAATGATCACATCGTCTTTTTGCAAACCAGCCTGAGCGGCTGGGCTACCTTTGACTACTTCATCGATCTTAATGCCTTTGCCGCCATCTTTTAGCTGACCATCGCTCAACGTTGCACCTTCCAGCGCTGGCGTGATCATTTCAGCACTGGCTGACGAAGAGGTACTGGTATCGAGCGTCACTTCTACTTCCAGTGGTTTGCCATTACGCAGCAGGCCGAGCTTTACTTTCGTGCCCGGCTCGGTGGTTGCGATACGAGAGCGCAACTCAGCAAAGCTATTCAGTGGTTTGCCGTTGAGGCTGGTAATAATATCGCCCGCTTTGACGCCCGCTTTTGCCGAGCCAGAACCTGGCAGCACTTCGCTGACAAACGCGCCACGCTGTACGTCAAGGTTGAAGGCTTTGGCGATATCGGCACTCATCTCGGTGCCTTTGATGCCTAACAGACCGCGTTTGATTTCACCAAAGTCGATAAGCTGCTGCGCCAGTGTTCGCGCCATATTACTGGGGATGGCAAATCCAATCCCGACGCTCCCACCGCCAGGCGCAAGGATTGCAGTGTTGATGCCAATTAACTCACCGTTAAGGTTTAACAGTGCACCGCCGGAGTTACCGCGGTTAATGGAAGCATCTGTCTGGATAAAGTTTTCAAGACCTTCAAGATTCAACCCGCTGCGGCCTAATGCGGAAACAATGCCAGAGGTGGCGGTTTGCCCAAGGCCAAATGGGTTACCGACCGCCACGGCAAAATCACCGACGCGCAATTTATCGGAGTCGGCAATAGCGATTTGCGTTAATTTGCTCGGGTTTTGAATTTGTAACAGGGCGATATCGCTCTGGTCATCGCTACCAATCAGTTTTGCATCAAACTCGCGCCCATCATTGAGCTGAATACTGATTTTCTGTGCCTGATTAATCACATGGTTGTTAGTCAGCACATAGCCTTTACTGGCGTTGATGATGACACCGGAGCCTAAACCTTCGAAGGGTTGTGCAGGTTGATCCGGTAAATCATCACCAAAAAACTTTTTGAATTCTTCCGGGATTTTCTGTCCCTGACTGGCCGTTCCTTCCACCCGTACGCTCACCACTGCCGGAAGCACTTTTTCCAGCATTGGGGCCAGACTGGGAAGAGGGGCCTGATCGGCAACCTGGCCTGGAATCGACGCAACGGCCTGAAATGACGCCGAGAGAGTTAACCCGACACTTAACGCTAATGCACTCAACAGCTGGGTTTGTTTTTTCATTATTCCTGCTCTCGTACCTGAATGATAAGAAAAGAGATTCAAAACAGTTTGATGTTATTGAATTTTCAGACGGCTAACAATGAGACACCAGATTAAATGATAGTCGGGGAGGGAAAGAAGAGGAGGGCGCAATGGCTGCGCCCGAAAAATAAATTAGTCGCGCTTCGCGCCAGTACGCAGCAGGCCTGACGCGCCTTCAGAATAGTCGCGAGGCATCTGCACCGGTGCCTGATCGTTGCTGGCTTCAGACTCTGCCAGACGATTACGGAACGGGTTTGCTTCAGCAGACAGTTCCGGCAGCAGGCTGCTGGAGCTTTTCGCCATGTGTTGATACAGCTGGCGATAGTCGTGCGCCATGGTATCCAGTAATTCCGCGCTGCGGGCAAAGTGGCTAACCAGCTCTTCGCGATACTCGTCCAGTTCAGCTTTATTCTTTTCCAGTTCGTACTGCAACGCCTGTTGCTGGCGTAGTTTACGATTACCAAAACGCATGGCCACAGCACCAATAATGATGCCGACGACTAACCCAATTAGCGCATATTCCCAGGTCATGAACATCTCCCGTTGTCTTTTGTTTCCGTAGGGTGTTGGCTTCAGGCTCCATGCCTGCGGCTGATTATGCCACTATAACCGTTAATTCCACAGAAGTGGAATCCCGACTGCATATCGCGTAGTGTAGAACGGCCTTTTTTTCGTCAACCGTGAACAACGGCGCACCGATTATTCAAGGAATAACAATAAGATCATGCAAAGCGTTACCCCAACATCGCAATACCTGAAGGCGCTCAATGAAGGCAGCCATCAACCCGACGACGTTCAAAAAGAGGCCGTCAGCCGCCTGGAAATTATTTATCAGGAACTCATCAATAGTACGCCTCCAGCCCCCAGGACGAGTGGGCTAATGGCGCGGGTCGGTAAGCTGTGGGGTAAACGCGAAGACACACAGCATACGCCAGTGCGTGGCTTATATATGTGGGGCGGGGTAGGACGCGGAAAAACCTGGCTGATGGACCTTTTCTATCAAAGCCTGCCGGGAGAGCGGAAACAGCGTCTGCACTTTCACCGTTTTATGCTGCGGGTACATGAAGAGCTAACTGCTTTGCAGGGGCAGACCGATCCGCTGGAAATTATTGCCGATCGCTTTAAAGCAGAAACTGACGTGCTCTGTTTTGACGAATTTTTTGTTTCTGATATTACCGATGCCATGCTACTTGGCGGCCTGATGAAAGCCCTGTTCGCCCGCGGTATTACCCTGGTAGCGACGTCAAATATTCCGCCGGACGAACTTTATCGAAATGGCCTGCAACGTGCGCGTTTTTTGCCTGCAATCGATGCCATTAAACAGCATTGTGATGTAATGAACGTGGACGCCGGTGTTGATTATCGACTGCGTACGCTCACTCAGGCGCACCTGTGGCTTTCGCCACTCAACGATGAAACCCGGACGCAAATGGACAAACTATGGTTGGCGCTGGCGGGGGCGAAACGAGAAAATTCACCGACGTTAGAAATCAACCATCGGCCATTGGCGACAATGGGCGTCGAGAACCAGACGCTGGCGGTCTCTTTTACTACGCTGTGCGTCGACGCCCGTAGTCAGCATGACTATATTGCGCTCTCACGCCTCTTTCACACGGTCATGTTGTTTGATGTACCAGTTATGACGCGGTTGATGGAGAGCGAAGCGCGGCGCTTTATTGCGCTGGTGGATGAGTTTTACGAGCGCCATGTCAAATTAGTGGTGAGTGCAGAAGTGCCGCTGTATGAAATTTATCAGGGCGATCGGCTGAAGTTTGAGTTCCAGCGTTGCCTGTCACGTCTGCAAGAGATGCAAAGCGAAGAGTATCTGAAGCGCGAGCATTTAGCGGGTTAAAACCTGCCACAAATCACAAAAAGGGGTCGATCTTTGACCCCGACTTCTCTATAATCCTGCGACCCCACGTTACAAGAAAGTTTTTTTCCCAAAACTTTTTGTGTGCTGGCATAGGCTATTCGAAGGGGTAGGTTTGCCGGACTTTGTCGTGTGAACCTCAACAATTGAAGACGTTTGGGTGTTCACCAACGTGTAACTATTTATTGGGTAAGCTTTTAATGAAAACTTTTACAGCTAAACCAGAAACCGTAAAACGCGACTGGTATGTTGTTGACGCGACCGGTAAAACTCTGGGCCGTCTGGCTACTGAACTGGCTCGTCGCCTGCGCGGTAAGCACAAAGCGGAATACACTCCGCACGTAGATACCGGTGATTACATCATCGTTCTGAACGCTGACAAAGTTGCTGTAACCGGCAACAAGCGTACTGACAAAGTGTACTATCACCACACCGGCCACATCGGTGGTATCAAACAAGCGACCTTTGAAGAGATGATTGCTCGCCGTCCTGAGCGTGTGATTGAAATCGCGGTTAAAGGCATGTTGCCAAAAGGCCCGCTGGGTCGTGCTATGTTCCGTAAACTGAAAGTTTACGCGGGTAACGAGCACAACCACGCGGCACAGCAACCGCAAGTTCTTGACATCTAATCGGGATTATAGGCAATGGCTGAAAATCAATACTACGGCACTGGTCGCCGCAAAAGTTCCGCAGCTCGCGTTTTCATCAAACCGGGCAACGGTAAAATCGTAATCAACCAACGTTCTCTGGAACAGTACTTCGGTCGTGAAACTGCCCGCATGGTAGTTCGTCAGCCGCTGGAACTGGTCGACATGGTTGAGAAACTGGACCTGTACATCACCGTTAAAGGTGGTGGTATCTCTGGTCAGGCTGGTGCGATCCGTCACGGTATCACCCGCGCTCTGATGGAATACGACGAGTCCCTGCGTTCTGAACTGCGTAAAGCTGGCTTCGTTACTCGTGACGCTCGTCAGGTTGAACGTAAGAAAGTCGGTCTGCGTAAAGCACGTCGTCGTCCGCAGTTCTCCAAACGTTAATTGGTTTCTGCTCCGGCAGAAAACAATTTGCGAAAAAACCCGCTTCGGCGGGTTTTTTTATGGCTAAAATCTGAATCAGCGTAAAAAAAGGAATGTTGATTTTTGCTGTCGCCTGACAGACAGAAAACAAAAACCACATCGCCGATAAGGGACTAAGTCAACCATTTCAGACTAAAGCGCATCTCTTTTTCCCCATTTCCGGCATCGACTCACCACAAAGGTCACAAAATCTGGTAAACTATCATCCAATTTTCTGCCCAAATGTCGGGTATTGCTCATTTTTTGTTTGATTTTCGAACAAAGAGAGTCGTTCCTTACTGGGTAACACAACTTCTGACTGGCCACCTGGTGGCTGGTAGCAGTAAAAATTCTGACTATACCTGGAGGTTTTCATGGCTGTCGCTGCCAACAAACGTTCGGTAATGACGCTGTTTTCCGGTCCTACTGACATCTATAGCCATCAGGTCCGCATTGTGCTGGCTGAGAAAGGTGTAAGTTTCGAGATCGAACACGTGGAAAAGGACAATCCGCCTCAGGATCTGATTGACCTCAACCCGAATCAGAGCGTTCCGACCCTGGTGGATCGTGAGCTGACCCTGTGGGAATCTCGCATCATTATGGAATATCTGGATGAGCGTTTCCCGCATCCGCCACTGATGCCTGTTTACCCGGTAGCTCGCGGTGAAAGCCGTCTGTACATGCATCGCATCGAAAAAGACTGGTACACGCTGATGAACACCATCATCAACGGTTCAGCTTCTGAAGCAGATGCCGCACGTAAGCAACTGCGCGAAGAACTGCTGGCGATTGCGCCGGTCTTCGGTCAGAAGCCGTACTTCCTGAGCGATGAATTCAGCCTGGTCGATTGCTACCTTGCTCCGCTGCTGTGGCGTCTGCCGCAACTGGGCATCGAGTTCAGCGGTCCGGGTGCGAAAGAGCTGAAAGGCTATATGACCCGCGTCTTTGAACGTGACTCTTTCCTTGCTTCTTTAACTGAAGCAGAACGTGAAATGCGTCTGGGCCGGAGTTAATCTGTATGGATTTGTCACAGCTAACACCACGTCGTCCCTATCTGCTGCGTGCATTCTATGAGTGGTTGCTGGATAACCAGCTCACGCCGCACCTGGTGGTGGATGTGACGCTCCCTGGCGTGCAGGTTCCTATGGAATATGCGCGTGACGGGCAAATCGTACTCAACATTGCGCCGCGTGCTGTCGGCAATCTGGAACTGGCGAATGATGAGGTGCGTTTTAACGCGCGCTTTGGTGGCATTCCGCGTCAGGTTTCTGTGCCGCTGGCTGCCGTGCTGGCTATCTACGCTCGTGAAAATGGCGCAGGCACGATGTTTGAGCCTGAAGCTGCCTACGATGAAGATGCCAGCATCATGAATGATGAAGAGGCATCGGCAGACAACGAAACCGTTATGTCGGTTATTGATGGCGACAAGCCAGATCACGATGATGACACTCATCCTGACGATGAACCACCGCAGCCACCACGCGGTGGTCGACCAGCATTACGCGTTGTGAAGTAATACTAAAACAGGCCCTGGCGGCCTGTTTTGTCTTTTTAATCGCTTAATAAAATAGCGTGATAGTGGCAATCATATTCACCACGAAACCGACTGACATGGGGATCGCTGTCCGCTTCACCACTGCAAAAGGCGAAACACCTGCAATTCCTGATGTAACGACCACCACCGCAGTAATCGGCGAAACAGCGCGCGCTAGCGTCGTGGCAAAATGCATCGGCATAATCATTACAACCGCTGGTACATGTAGTCCGGCTGCGATATTCGGAATAAGACTGGCAAATGACATAAATGGCGCATTGCCTGAGCCCATCACAATGGCACAAATGGCAATGACCAGCGCCATAATAATCATCACGCCAATACCGCCCAGACCAGAATGCTCCGCACCCCTGATAACCGCATCGACAGTGCCAATCGTCGTTAAGCCTTTCGCAAATATTTCACCCGCGACCACCAGCGTTACCACGTTGGCAAACTGCGTACCCATGCCGTCAAAAAACGCCTGCACATCGTCCATTGTTTCGCGCAAGTTATGCTTGCGGAAAAACTCAACAAACATCGTCACCGTCAAACTCAGTAACATCACCACCACCAGATGCAGTTCTAACTGCATCAGCCCGACGTGGGCGAGGAACAGCGAGCCGAGCATCAGGATTAACGGCATCACCGGTAAAATGGCGTAATAGAGCGGCGGGACATTATCGAGAGCTTTTTGCTCTGCCTGTTCGTGATTGATATTTTTGTCTTTTTTGTCGAAAGCGCGTTGCACGAAAAAGTGGGAGATCGCCACCGAGATAATGACGCAAGAGGCGACCGGAAGCTGGTAGTGGAAGAAGTAAGTGGCAATTTTCATTCCTGCCACCTGGGCCGCAAAAATAGAGTTCGTTTCCAGAATCCCCCACTCAATGGACATCGTGGTTGCGATAACTGCCACCGCAGAGAGTCGACTTACTCCCAGACTCACTAGTGTTGGAAATAAGGTGACCATCAGCAACATACCCAGACCGGAGGCGCTGGTAATAAACTGCGCCATGATTTGGCCGATAACGTAAGTTGCCGACAGAATAAGATACGGCGAGCGAATGAGTTTTAACGGGCGGCTTAACAAGCTCACCATCGCCCGACTGGCTCCTATGCGCTCCATGTAGCGGGCATACCCGCCCACCGCCATAATCGACAACCCTAACCCGGCAATGCGGTTGGACAGCATGCGCAGGATTTCATTATAAATATCGACGATCAAGTAGCCGCTGCTTTTGGCGGGATCGAGTACTCCACCGAATCCTAACCAGACACCGCACATCATCAGGAAGATACCTGCGGCAGCCAGCACCACTTGAGGTTTGTAGTTTTTCAGGATCAAATAGCCCATCGTCATTAATACGATGACAGATATAATTATGCCGAACATTGTTGAACTCCGTGTCAAAAGAAAACGGTCAATCCCATAAACGGCAGATTGAAAACAATGATGTTATATTTTTTGCAAGGCTATTTATGGTGCGGATGTCGTGTTTTTAATTGTAGGTGAGGTGATTTTTCATTAAAAAATATGCGCTTATGATTATTTTGTAAGAACACATTCATAATATTCATAATACTTGTTAATAGTCTTATGAATAATTCAATCGTGATGTTTTTATCTGCGTTACATTAATTTTTCGCAATAGTTAATTATTACGTTAATTATGATAATAATGAGACACAAAGAGAAAAAACCGCCATTTCCCCCTACTTTCAATCCTGTGATAGGATGTCACTGATGATGTTAATCACACTGACCTTACAGAATGGGCCTTATGAACGCATTTGATTCGCAAACCGAAGATTCTTCACCTGCAATTGGTCGCAACTTGCGCAGCCGCCCGCTGGCGCGTAAAAAACTCTCCGAAATGGTGGAAGAAGAGCTGGAACAGATGATCCGCCGTCGTGAATTTGGCGAAGGTGAACAATTACCGTCTGAACGCGAACTGATGGCGTTCTTTAACGTCGGGCGTCCTTCGGTGCGTGAAGCGCTGGCAGCGTTAAAACGTAAAGGTCTGGTGCAAATAAACAACGGCGAACGCGCTCGCGTCTCACGTCCTTCTGCGGACACCATCATCGGGGAGCTTTCCGGCATGGCGAAAGATTTCCTTTCTCATCCTGGCGGAATTGCCCATTTCGAACAATTACGTCTGTTCTTTGAATCCAGCCTGGTGCGCTATGCGGCTGAACATGCCACCGATGAGCAAATTGATTTGCTGGCAAAAGCACTGGAAATCAACAGTCAATCGCTGGATAACAACGCGGCATTCATTCGTTCAGACGTTGATTTCCACCGCGTGCTGGCGGAGATCCCCGGCAATCCGATCTTCATGGCGATCCACGTTGCCCTGCTCGATTGGCTGATCGCCGCACGCCCAACCGTAGCTGATCAGGCTCTGCACGAGCATAACAACGTTAGCTATCAACAGCATATTGCGATCGTTGATGCGATCCGCCGCCACGATCCCGATGAAGCCGATCGCGCGTTGCAATCGCATCTCAACAGCGTCTCTGCTACCTGGCACGCCTTCGGTCAGACCACCAACAAAAAGAAATAATGCCACTTTAGTGAAGCAGATCGCATTATAAGCTTTCTGTATGGGGTGTTGCTTAATTGATCTGGTATAACAGGTATAAAGGTATGTCGTTTATCAGACAAGCATCACTTCAGAGGTATTTATGGCAACGAATTTACGTGGCGTAATGGCCGCACTCCTGACTCCTTTTGATCAACAACAAGCACTGGATAAAGCGAGTCTGCGTCGCCTGGTTCAGTTCAATATTCAGCAGGGCATTGACGGCTTATATGTCGGGGGGTCGACCGGTGAAGCCTTTGTACAAAGCCTTTCCGAGCGTGAACAGGTACTGGAAATCGTCGCCGAAGAGGCGAAAGGCAAGATTAAACTCATCGCTCATGTAGGTTGCGTCAGCACTGCTGAAAGCCAACAGCTTGCGTCTTCAGCCAAACGTTATGGCTTCGATGCCGTCTCCGCCGTCACGCCGTTCTACTACCCTTTCAGCTTTGAAGAACACTGCGATCACTATCGGGCAATTATTGATTCGGCGGATGGGTTGCCGATGGTGGTGTACAACATTCCGGCGTTAAGCGGCGTTAAACTGACCCTGGATCAGATTAACACTCTGGTTACGTTGCCTGGTGTCGGCGCGCTGAAACAGACCTCTGGCGATCTCTATCAGATGGAGCAGATCCGTCGTGAACATCCGGATCTGGTGCTCTATAACGGTTACGACGAAATCTTTGCTTCTGGTTTGTTGGCGGGCGCTGATGGTGGTATCGGCAGTACTTACAACATCATGGGCTGGCGTTATCAGGGTATCGTGAAGGCGCTGAAAGAAGGCGATATCCAGACCGCGCAGAAGCTGCAAACCGAATGTAATAAAGTCATTGATTTGCTGATCAAAACGGGCGTATTCCGCGGCCTGAAAACGGTCCTGCATTATATGGATGTCGTTTCTGTGCCGCTGTGCCGCAAACCGTTTGGTCCGGTAGATGAAAAATATCTGCCAGAACTGAAAGCGCTGGCCCAGCAGTTGATGCAAGAGCGCGGGTGAGTTGTTTCCCCTCGCTCGCCCCTACCGGGTGAGGGGAAATAAACGCATCTGTACCCTACAATTTTTATACCAAAGCGTGTGGGCATCGCCCACCGCGGGAGACTCACAATGAGTACTACAACCCAGAATATCCCGTGGTATCGCCATCTCAACCGCGCACAATGGCGGGCATTTTCCGCTGCCTGGTTGGGATATCTGCTTGACGGTTTTGATTTCGTTTTAATCGCCCTGGTACTCACCGAAGTACAAGGTGAATTCGGGCTGACGACGGTACAGGCAGCAAGCCTGATCTCCGCAGCCTTTATCTCTCGCTGGTTCGGCGGCCTGATGCTCGGCGCTATGGGTGACCGCTACGGACGTCGTCTGGCAATGGTCACCAGCATCGTTCTCTTCTCGGTCGGGACGCTGGCCTGCGGTTTTGCGCCAGGCTACATCACCATGTTTATCGCTCGTCTGGTCATCGGCATGGGGATGGCGGGTGAATACGGTTCCAGCGCCACCTATGTCATTGAAAGCTGGCCAAAGCATCTGCGTAACAAAGCCAGTGGTTTTCTGATTTCAGGCTTCTCGGTGGGTGCCGTCGTTGCCGCTCAGGTCTATAGCCTGGTGGTTCCGGTCTGGGGCTGGCGTGCGCTGTTCTTTATCGGCATTTTGCCAATCATCTTTGCTCTCTGGCTGCGTAAAAACATCCCGGAAGCGGAAGACTGGAAAGAGAAACACGCAGGTAAAGCACCAGTACGCACAATGGTGGATATTCTCTACCGTGGTGAACATCGTATCGCCAATATCGTGATGACACTGGCGGCGGCCACTGCGCTGTGGTTCTGCTTCGCTGGTAACCTGCAAAATGCCGCAATCGTCGCTGTTCTCGGGCTGTTATGTGCCGCAATCTTTATCAGCTTTATGGTTCAGAGTACGGGCAAACGCTGGCCAACGGGCGTAATGCTGATGGTGGTCGTGTTGTTTGCTTTCCTCTACTCATGGCCGATTCAGGCGCTGCTGCCAACGTATCTTAAAACTGAACTTGCTTATAACCCGCATACTGTCGCCAATGTGCTGTTCTTTAGTGGCTTTGGTGCGGCGGTGGGGTGCTGCGTCGGTGGCTTCCTCGGTGACTGGCTGGGAACCCGCAAAGCGTACGTTTGTAGTCTGCTGGCCTCGCAGCTGCTGATTATTCCGGTATTTGCGATTGGCGGCGCAAACGTCTGGGTGCTCGGTCTGTTACTGTTCTTCCAGCAAATGCTTGGTCAGGGCATCTCCGGGATTTTACCGAAACTGATCGGCGGTTATTTCGATACCGACCAGCGTGCGGCGGGGCTGGGCTTTACCTACAACGTTGGCGCATTGGGTGGTGCACTGGCCCCAATCCTCGGCGCGTTGATCGCTCAACGTCTGGATCTGGGCACTGCCCTGGGATCGCTTTCGTTCAGTCTTACATTTGTGGTGATCCTGCTGATTGGGCTGGATATGCCTTCTCGTGTTCAGCGTTGGCTGCGCCCGGAAGCACTGCGTACTCATGACGCTATCGATGGCAAACCATTTAGCGGTGCCGTGCCGTTTGGCAGCGCCAAAAACGATTTAGTCAAAACCAAAAGTTAATCCTGTTGCCCGGTCTCTGTACCGGGCCTTTCGCTAAGGGAAGATGTATGTCGTTACTTGCACAACTGGATCAAAAAATCGCTGCTAACGGTGGCCTGATTGTCTCCTGCCAGCCGGTTCCGGACAGCCCGCTCGATAAACCCGAAATCGTCGCCGCCATGGCATTAGCGGCAGAGCAGGCGGGCGCGGTTGCCATTCGCATTGAAGGTGTGGCAAATCTGCAAGCCACGCGTGCGGTGGTGAGCGTGCCAATTATCGGGATTGTGAAACGCGATCTGGAGGATTCTCCGGTACGCATCACGGCCTATATTGAAGATGTTGATGCGCTGGCGCAGGCGGGTGCGGACATTATCGCCATTGACGGCACCGACCGCCCGCGTCCGGTGCCTGTTGAAACGTTGCTGGCACGTATTCACCATCACGGTTTACTGGCGATGACCGACTGTTCCACGCCGGAAGACGGCCTGGCATGCCAAAAGCTGGGAGCCGAAATTATTGGCACTACGCTTTCTGGCTATACCACGCCTGAAACGCCAGAAGAGCCGGATCTGGCGCTGGTGAAAACGTTGAGCGACGCCGGATGTCGAGTGATTGCCGAAGGGCGT
The DNA here is from genome assembly GCF_002965285.1 of Escherichia sp. MOD1-EC5990. Taxonomy (NCBI): domain Bacteria; kingdom Pseudomonadati; phylum Pseudomonadota; class Gammaproteobacteria; order Enterobacterales; family Enterobacteriaceae; genus Escherichia; species Escherichia sp. MOD1-EC5990. Next base: position 61,730 of record NZ_PTRV01000003.1, read on the forward strand.
TACAACACGCCTGCTCAGGCGGCAGATGCGATGCGCCACGGCGCGTGGGCGGTGACGGTCGGTTCTGCCATTACGCGTCTTGAACACATTTGTCAGTGGTACAACACAGCGATGAAAAAGGCGGTGCTATGACCACACTGGCGATTGATATCGGCGGTACTAAACTTGCCGCCGCGCTGATTGGCGCTGACGGGCAGATCCGCGATCGTCGTGAACTTCCTACGCCAGCCAGCCAGACACCAGAAGCCTTGCGTGATGCCTTATCCGCATTAGTCTCTCCGTTGCAAGCTCATGCGCAGAGGGTTGCTATCGCTTCAACCGGAATTATTCGCGACGGCAGCTTATTGGCGCTAAATCCGCATAATCTCGGTGGATTGCTACACTTTCCGTTAGTCAAAACTTTGGAACAACTTACCGATTTGCCGACCATTGCCATTAACGACGCGCAGGCCGCAGCGTGGGCGGAGTATCAGGCGCTGGAAGGCGATATAACCGATATGGTGTTTATCACCGTTTCCACTGGCGTCGGCGGCGGTGTAGTGAGCGGCGGCAAACTGCTTACCGGCCCTGGAGGTCTGGCGGGGCACATCGGGCATACGCTTGCCGATCCGCATGGTCCAGTCTGCGGCTGTGGACGCACAGGTTGCGTGGAGGCGATTGCTTCTGGTCGCGGCATTGCGGCGGCAGCGCAAGGGGAGTTGGCTGGTGCGAATGCGAAAACTATTTTCACGCACGCCGGGCAGGGCGATGAGCAGGCGCAGCAACTGATTCACCGCTCCGCACATGTGCTGGCAAGGCTGATCGCTGATATTAAAGCCACAACTGATTGTCAGTGCGTAGTGGTCGGTGGCAGCGTTGGTCTGGCAGAAGGGTATCTGGCGTTGGTGGAAACGTATCTGGCGCAGGAGCCAGCGGCATTTCATGTTGATTTACTGGCGGCGCACTACCGCCATGATGCAGGTTTACTTGGGGCTGCGCTGTTGGCCCAGGGAGAAAAATTATGATGATGGGTGAAGTACAGTCATTACCGTCTGCCGGATTACATCCTGCGTTACAGGACGCGTTAACGCTGGCATTAGCTGCCAGACCGCAAGAAAAAGCGCCGGGTCGTTACGAATTACAGGGCGATAATATCTTTATGAATGTCATGACGTTTAACACTCAATCGCCCGTCGAGAAAAAAGCGGAATTGCACGAGCAGTACATTGATATCCAGCTGTTATTAAACGGTGAGGAACGGATCCTGTTTGGCATGGCAGGCACTGCGCGTCAGTGTGAAGAGTTCCACCATGAAGATGATTACCAGCTTTGCAGCGCCATTGAGAATGAGCAAACCATCATCCTGAAACCGGGAATGTTCGCCGTGTTTATGCCTGGAGAACCGCATAAGCCGGGATGCGTTGTCGGCGAACCTGGTGAGATTAAAAAGGTTGTGGTGAAGGTTAAGGCTGATTTAATGGCTTAAAACTTAGTTCGTTTTAAAGATTCTGCAGACACTGTCTGCAGAATTCGAAACCGCTGAAATTAACGGCGTCTATAGCCTTCCTCTAGCACCGCCTGTGTTCGAACGAGTTCATCCGCGAGTCGTTTTTCATCAGGTAGTTGCATCTTATATTCGCTTGCCAGAACGGTGTTAGGCAAACCTGCCAGCGCATAATGCGCTTCTCCGGCTCCTTTCTCTGCACAGAGAACCAGACCGATGGGCGGATTTTCATCCGGTAGCGTCCAGTGCTCTTTGGCGTAGTTGAGATACATATTCATCTGTCCGGCATCGCTATAGCTGAATTTGCCCACTTTTAGATCGGCGATTAGCAGGCAGCGTAAACGGCGGTGGAAAAACAGCAGATCGACACGAAACCAGTTGTCATCAATGCGTAACCTTCGCTGTCGACCAACAAAGGCAAAATCATCCCCAAGTTCCAGCATGAAATCCATCAGGTGATTGATCAGCGCCTCCTCAAAATCAGATTCTGAGTATTCATCTTTCAACTCCAGAAATTCGAGCACAAAGGGATCGCGTATCGCCTGTTGCGGAAGAATATGCATCTCGGCAGGAGCGTGTTGTTGCAGCATGGCTGATTTGTCATGTGACAGTAGTGTTCGCTCATAAAATTGGGTCGCAATTTGCCGTTCTAGCTGGCGAACAGACCAGCCACAGCGGAGCGTCTCTTTTTCATAAAAGCTGCGGGCGTCAGCGTTTTTAACGGAAAGTAGACGGACGTAGGTGGACCAGGGCAGGGGGAACGATTTGGCAGACAGCGTCTGCCAAATCTTTGCCGATGGGAATTCTGCAGACGGTGTCTGCGGAATTCCCAATGGTGTTAATTCGCCAGACACTGTCTGGCGAATTTCAACATGTTGAAAAAAGAGGTAAAAAAGCCTCATTTGGCGTAAGTTTTTTGCAGAGAACCCACGCTTATACCTTAGACTTAAATCCTTTGATAGTCGCTTGATTAGCTGCGCACCATACGCAGCTCTGGCCTCGCCACCTTGTTCAAATTCGACAATTCGTCGGCCAATTTCCCAGTATGTCGCGGTCATCAGCGCGTTAACACTACGTACCGTTTCCGTCCTGGCGCTATCGACCAGATGAATAATGCCGTCGTGGATTTGCTGGTAGCCTGCTGTGGTTCCTTCTGAGAGCGATTCCATTATCTTTCCCTTTATATGGCGCAGTGTTGAATAATGGAATCAGCTATACGCCGGGCATCTGCCGGTAACAATCCAGATGTGCGTATTACATTGGTTTTCTTCAGATTATGCGAGGCGCTTTCCAGAACGAAAGGAGAATTTCAGCGCCGACTCTTTTCTGAGGAGGCGGCGCTGGGACAGAGCTTAAACTTCCAGCCAGTTCATGATCCCATCTGCCGCCTTACGACCTTCGGCAATAGCGGTTACCACCAGATCAGAACCACGGACGATATCGCCGCCAGCAAAGATTTTCGGGTTGCTGGTCTGGAAGGCATTTTCGTTGCCTTCCGGTGCGATAATTCGGCCCTGAGAATCCAGCTCGACGCTGTGTTTCGCCAGCCATTCCATGCTGTGTGGGCGGAAACCAAACGCCATGATCACCGCATCTGCCGGAACGATATGTTCGGATCCTGCCACGATCTCTGCGCGGCGACGGCCTTTGGCATCCGGTTCGCCCATTTCTGTGCGCACCATTTTCACGCCGCTGACTTTGCCGTTGCCGTTCACTTCAATACCCAGTGGCTGGACGTTGAATTTGAACTCAACACCTTCTTCCCGCGCGTTTTTCACTTCGCGGCGGGAACCCGGCATATTCTCTTCATCACGACGATAGGCACAGGTGACGTGTTTTGCCCCCTGGCGTACAGACGTGCGTACGCAGTCCATCGCGGTATCGCCACCGCCAAGTACCACCACGCGTTTGCCTTCCATGCTGACGAACGGTTCTTCGCGGGTTTCGCCAAAGCCCATTAACTGTTTGGTGTTGGCGATGAGGAACGGCAGCGCTGCGTACACGCCATCGGCGTCTTCGTTTTCCAGTCCGCCACGCATTGATTGATAAGTCCCGACGCCAAGGAATACGGCATCATAATCACTCAGCAGATCGTCCAGCTGTACGTCGCGGCCCACTTCGGTATTGAGTTTGAATTCAATACCCATGCCAGTGAAGATTTCACGGCGGCGCGTCATTACCTCTTTTTCCAGCTTGAAGGCCGGAATACCGAAGGTCAGCAGGCCGCCGATTTCCGGGTGACGGTCGAAGACGACCGCTTTCACACCGTTGCGTGTCAGGACATCCGCACACGCCAGACCTGCCGGGCCTGCGCCGATAATCGCCACTTTTTTACCGGTTTGCTTCACGCCGGACATATCCGGACGCCAGCCCATTTCGAACGCTTTATCATTGATATAACGCTCAATGTTGCCGATGGTCACCGCGCCAAACTCATCGTTCAGAGTGCAGGAACCTTCGCACAGACGGTCCTGCGGGCAGACACGTCCGCATACTTCTGGCAGAGTGTTGGTCTGGTGCGACAGTTCTGCCGCTTCAAAAATACGCCCCTCGTTGGCGAGCTTCAGCCAGTTCGGGATGTAGTTGTGTACCGGGCATTTCCACTCGCAGTATGGGTTGCCGCACGACAGACAGCGGTCAGCCTGCGCTTTGGCCTGACCTTCGGAAAACGGCTCGTAAATTTCAACAAACTCAATTTTGCGGATCTTCAGCGGTTTCTTTGGCGGATCAACGCGCTGCAGGTCGATAAATTGATAAACATTCTGACTCATTGTTGCTACCCCTTACTGCGCCTGCACGCGCAACTCTGCTGCGCTACGACTACGGTGACCCAGCAGTGCTTTTACATCACTGGACTTCGGTTTAACCAGCGCAAATTTCGTGGCGAAGGTTGACCAGTTAGCCAGAATCTCTTCACCACGCTGGGAACCGGTATGCTGAACATGCTCGGTGATAAGACCACGCAGATGCTCTTCATGGATCGCCAGGGAGTCAACGCTTAAGACCTCGACCAGTTCCGGGTTAACGCGTTTGCGGAAATCGCCGCTTTCATCGAGAACGTAAGCGAAGCCGCCGGTCATGCCCGCGCCGAAGTTAACGCCGGTTTTACCCAGAATACAGACAATACCGCCCGTCATATATTCACAGCCGTTGTCGCCAATGCCTTCTACCACGGTGATAGCACCGGAATTACGCACGCCGAAACGTTCACCCGCGCGGCCTGCGGCATACAGACGACCACCGGTCGCGCCATACAGGCAGGTATTGCCGATAATGCTTGCTTCATGGCTGCGGAAGGCTGAGCCAACCGGAGGACGAATGGCGATTAAGCCGCCCGCCATGCCTTTACCGACATAGTCGTTGGCATCACCGGTCAGGTACAGTTCCACGCCGCCCGCGTTCCACACACCGAAGCTCTGGCCTGCGGTGCCGTTGAAGTACGCTTTGATCGGATCGGCTGCCAGACCCTGATCGCCGTGCGTCTGGGCGATATAGCCCGAAAGCGATGCACCCACGGAACGGTCGGTGTTGCGAATATCGAACCAGAAGGTTTTGCTCTGACGCTCATCGACAAACGGTTTCGCCTGTTGCAGCAACTGCGCGTTTAGCAGGCCATTATCAAACGGCGGGTTGTTTTCGGTGCAGTAGAGCGCCTTACCTGGATGCGGCTCGGCAGTCTCCAGCAGCTTCGACAGTGCCAGTTTCTGCTGTTTGGCGGTGAAACCGTCCAGCTCTTTCAGCAGGTCGGTGCGACCAATCAGATCCACCAGGCGCGTTACGCCCAGTTGCGCCATCAGCTCGCGGGTTTCACGGGCGATAAATTCAAAGTAGTTGGTCACCTTGAACGGCAAGCCGTGATAGTGGTTCTTACGCAGTTTGTCATCCTGAGTTGCTACACCGGTGGCGCAGTTGTTCAGGTGGCAGATTCGCAGGTATTTACAGCCGAGCGCCACCATCGGGCCAGTGCCGAAGCCGAAGCTTTCTGCGCCGAGAATCGCCGCTTTGATGATATCGACACCTGTTTTCAGGCCGCCATCGACCTGCAAACGGATCTTATGACGCAAGCCGTTGGCAACCAGCGCCTGTTGTGTTTCAACAAGCCCCAGTTCCCACGGGCAGCCTGCGTATTTCACCGATGAAAGCGGACTTGCGCCAGTGCCGCCGTCATAGCCTGCGATGGTGATTAAATCGGCATAAGCTTTCGCTACACCTGTGGCGATGGTACCAACGCCCGGTTCGGACACCAGCTTCACGGAGATCATCGCTTTCGGGTTAACCTGCTTGAGGTCGAAAATGAGCTGCGCTAAGTCCTCGATAGAGTAGATATCGTGGTGCGGCGGCGGGGAGATCAGCGTCACTCCGGGCACCGAATAGCGCAGTTTGGCAATGTAAGGAGTGACTTTGTCGCCCGGCAACTGACCGCCTTCGCCCGGCTTCGCGCCTTGGGCGACTTTAATCTGAATGACGTCAGCATTGACCAGATACGCCGGAGTAACACCGAAGCGACCGGACGCCACCTGCTTGATGCGCGACACTTTGTTAGTGCCGTAGCGCGCCGGATCTTCACCCCCTTCACCGGAGTTCGAGTTACCGCCGATGCTGTTCATCGCTTCCGCCAGCGCCTCGTGGGCTTCCGGGCTTAATGCGCCGATAGACATCGCGGCGGTATCGAAGCGTTTAAACAGTTCGCTTGCCGGTTCAACATCAGCAATGTTGACCGCGTTTTCACCCGGCGTAATTGCCAGCAGATCGCGCAGCGTGGTTGCCGGACGCTCATTAACCAGCTTCGCGTATTCCTGATAGTCGCTATACTCACCGCTCTGTACCGCCTGTTGCAGCGTGCGCACCACGTCCGGGTTGTAGGCGTGGTATTCGCCACCGTGCACATATTTCAATAGCCCGCCCTGGCTGATGGGCTTGCGCGCCAGCCAGGCACGTTTCGACAGATTCAGCAGATCCTGCTGGAAGTCTTCAAAGCTTGCCCCACCAATGCGGCTAACCGCGCCCTGGAAGCACAGGCCCACTACATCATCGTGCAGACCGACCGCTTCAAACAGTTTCGAGCAGCGGTAAGACGCGATGGTGGAGATGCCCATTTTGGACATGATTTTGTACAAGCCTTTGTTGATGCCGTTACGGTAGTTGAGCATCACGGTACGATAATCTTTGGCAATCGCGTGGGTGTCTACCAGGCGGCCCAGCGTTTCATAGGCCAGGTACGGATAAATAGCCGTCGCGCCGAAGCCCAGCAACACGGCGAAGTGGTGCGGGTCGCGGGCGCTGGCGGTTTCGACGATGATATTGGCATCGCAACGCAGGCTTTGATCGACCAGACGAGTCTGGATCGCGCCAACCGCCATCGGAGCCGGAACCGGCAGGCGATCTTTAGCGATATTCCGGTCAGAAAGCACCAGCAGCACGGTGCCGCTGCGCACCATCTGTTCTGCTTTGTCGCACAGCTCTTTGACCGTCGCTTCGAGCGTGGTTTTAGTGACGTCAAAGGTGATATCCAGCGTATTTGCGCGGTAGTGCTCCTCTTTCATCGTCGTGAGCTGTTTGAAATCGGAGTAGAGCAGAATCGGCGATTTAAAGCTTAAACGGTGCGCCTGGCCTTCTGCTTCACAGAAGACGTTCATTTCACGCCCGATGCTGGTGGCGAGCGACATAACATGCGCTTCACGTAGCGGGTCGATTGGCGGGTTAGTGACCTGCGCAAACTGCTGGCGGAAGTAGTCGTAAATAATGCGCGGCTGGCTGGAGAGCACGGCGAATGGGGTGTCGTCGCCCATCGAACCGACGGCTTCCTGACCGTTTTCACCCAGGACGCGGATCACCGAATCCAGCTCTTCCGCGCTGTAGTTAAACTGTTTCTGGTAGCTGGCAAGCGTGTCGTCGTCCAGTTCGCGGCTACCCACTTCTTCATCGGGCAAGTCTTCAAACGGCACCAAACGGCGGACGTTTTTCTCCATCCACTCTTTATAAGGATGGCGGCTTTTCAGGTCGTCATCGGTTTCAGCCGAGTGCAGAATACGCCCACTGCGGGTGTCGATCACCATCAGTTCACCCGGCCCTACGCGGCCTTTTTCGACCACTTCGTCAGGCTGATAATCCCAGATGCCCACTTCAGAGGCGCAGGTGATGAGCTTATCTTTGGTGATGACATAGCGCGCCGGACGCAGACCGTTACGGTCGAGGTTACAGGCGGCAAAACGACCATCGGACATCACGATGCCCGCCGGACCATCCCACGGCTCCATATGCATGGAGTTAAAGTCGAAGAAAGCGCGCAGCTCCGGGTCCATATCCGGGTTGTTCTGCCAGGCGGGTGGCACTAACAGACGCATGGCGCGGATGATATCCATCCCGCCCGCCAGCAGCAGTTCCAGCATGTTATCCATGGAACTGGAGTCAGAACCGGTTTCGTTGACGAACGGCGCGGCGTCGTGCAGGTCAGGGATCAGCGGTGTCTGGAATTTATAGGTACGCGCGCGCGCCCATTGGCGGTTACCGGTGATGGTGTTGATTTCACCGTTATGCGCCAGGTAGCGGAACGGCTGCGCCAGCGGCCAGCGCGGTACGGTGTTAGTGGAGAAGCGCTGGTGGAACAGGCAGATGGCCGATTCCAGACGCAGGTCCGCGAGGTCCAGGTAGAAGCGCGGCAGATCCGCCGGCATACACAGACCTTTATAGATGTTCACCAGATTCGACAGGCTACAGACGTAGAAGTCTTTGTCAGCTTCGAGACGCTTTTCAATGCGGCGGCGGGCGATAAACAGACGGCGCTCCATATCGCGCGGACGCCAACCTGCCGGGGCGTTCACAAAAATTTGCTCAATGCGTGGCAGAGAGGAGAGGGCGATTTCACCCAGCACGCCTTCGTTAGTGGGGACATCACGCCAGCCGACAATCGACAACGTTTCGCGTTGCAGCTCTTCTTCAACGATGCGGCGTGCGGTCGCGGCGAGTTCAGGATCTTTATTCAGGAAAAGCATCCCGACGGCGTAGTTTTTCGCTAAACGCCAGCCTCGCTCCTGCGCAACAATGCGAAAAAAGCGATCCGGTTTTTGTAACAGCAAGCCGCAACCGTCACCGGTTTTACCATCGGCGAGAATCGCGCCACGGTGCTGCATACGGGCCAGTGCGTGTATTGCAGTACGCACTACCTTGTGGCTAGGTTCGCCTTCTATGTGGGCGATCAGGCCGAAACCACAGTTATCCCTCTCAAGGGATTTATCGTACAACATATCGTGAACCTCCCCCAGGCTCTGCGGGAACCCCACTTCCGAACCGCTGCGCACGGGCACAGAAAGAGCGTGGCGACGGGGTTTGCGTTTCATACGCGCGCCTCGCATTCGCCCCCTTGTTGTCCTTTTCGCATCGATTAATACGGTGAAGAGGGGATCTCAATTACTGCATAAATATGATGAGCAGGCTGCTCATCCAGAAAGCTTCCAGCGGATTTCCAACTTATCGGGAAAGCTGATACAGGTCAAATGGCAAGCTTATTGGTACAGAAATGTGCTTTAGCGCAAAATTCTTTATTAATTGTCTGAAATTAAAATAGATTTTCTCTTTACGGCTAAAAGGGGAGTCGTTAGAGAAACTGCCAACTCCTGACTGTCATAAAGGCGTGTTAACCCTTATCCTGCCTTGAACTGATGAGAAAACCAGCATTTTATACTGCCTTAATTGGTAATGACGTTTCATGCTACTGTTTTTGCCTAAAATCCATAAGGAGATAAAAAAATCTGACACAAGATAAGCAAAAGTGATTTATGTGATTATGAATGAAATCTCGGTAATTTTGATTGATTATGCATTTGATAAAGGCAGGCCGGGACGATTGATCCAGGTCATCGCCGAATTGAGCTAAAAATGGCAGGCTTTGGCCTCTTTTCAAGGCGCGGTCTATCAGATTATGCAGTTACAGAAATTAGTCAATATGTTTGGTGGTGATCTCACCCGTCGTTATGGGCAAAAGGTGCATAAGCTGACGCTGCACGGCGGTTTTAGCTGCCCTAACCGTGACGGTACCATCGGGCGTGGTGGCTGCACATTCTGTAATGTTGCCTCGTTTGCCGATGAAGCGCAGCAGCATCATTCCATTGCCGAGCAACTGGCGCACCAGGCGAATTTAGTTAACCGCGCTAAACGCTATCTGGCCTACTTTCAGGCGTATACCAGCACCTTTGCGGAAGTTCAGGTGCTGCGTTCTATGTATCAGCAGGCGGTGAGCCAGGCCAATATTGTCGGTTTGTGTGTTGGTACCCGCCCGGACTGCGTGCCGGATGCGGTGCTGGATCTGCTTTGCGAATATAAGGACCAGGGCTACGAAGTGTGGCTGGAGCTGGGGCTACAAACCGCCCACGACAAAACGCTGCATCGCATCAATCGCGGTCATGATTTTGCCTGCTATCAGCGCACGACCCAGCTGGCGCGTGAGCGCGGGCTGAAGGTGTGTTCTCACTTAATTGTCGGCCTGCCTGGCGAAGGGCAGGCTGAATGTTTGCAAACGCTGGAGCGAGTGGTTGAAACCGGCGTGGACGGTATAAAGCTGCATCCGCTGCATATTGTGAAAGGCAGCATTATGGCGAAAGCCTGGGAAGCGGGGCGTTTGAATGGTATTGAACTGGACGATTACACGGTCACCGCCGGAGAAATGATTCGCCATACGCCACCGGAAGTGATCTACCACCGCATTTCCGCCAGCGCCCGTCGCCCGACGTTGCTTGCTCCGCTGTGGTGCGAAAATCGATGGACGGGAATGGTCGAGCTGGATCGCTATCTGAATGAACATGGCGTACAGGGATCGGCGCTGGGACGTCCGTGGCTACCTCCAACGGCGTAGGCCATTGAGGGGAATTCCGCATTTCTCACACAATTTATAACGTAACTGTCAGAATTGGGTATTATTGGGGCAGGTTGTCGTGAAGGAATTCCCTAATGAAGCAAATTCGTCTGCTGGCGCAGTATTATGTTGACCTGATGATGAAGTTAGGTCTGGTGCGCTTCTCAATGTTGCTGGCGCTGGCCCTCGTCGTTCTTGCCATTGTGGTACAAATGGCAGTGACCATGGTGCTGCATGGTCAGGTCGAAAGCATTGATGTTATTCGTTCTATCTTCTTTGGTTTGCTGATTACGCCGTGGGCGGTCTACTTTCTATCGGTGGTCGTCGAGCAACTGGAGGAGTCACGACAACGTCTGTCACGGCTGGTGCAAAAACTGGAGGAGATGCGCGAGCGCGATTTGAGCCTCAACGTTCAGTTAAAAGATAATATTGCCCAGCTAAATCAGGAAATTGCCGTTCGTGAAAAAGCGGAAGCAGAACTGCAGGAAACCTTCGGCCAACTGAAAATTGAAATTAAAGAGCGCGAAGAGACACAAATTCAGCTCGAGCAGCAATCCTCATTCTTACGTTCCTTCCTTGATGCTTCACCCGACCTAGTTTTTTATCGTAACGAAGATAAAGAGTTTTCCGGCTGTAACCGCGCGATGGAGCTGCTGACCGGAAAAAGCGAAAAACAACTGGTTCACCTGAAACCTGCTGATGTTTACTCACCGGAAGCCGCTGCGAAAGTCATTGAAACCGATGAAAAAGTGTTCCGTCATAATGTGTCACTGACCTATGAGCAGTGGCTGGATTATCCCGACGGACGCAAAGCCTGCTTTGAAATCCGTAAAGTGCCGTACTACGACCGCGTGGGTAAACGTCACGGTTTAATGGGTTTTGGTCGCGACATTACCGAGCGTAAGCGGTATCAGGATGCACTTGAACGCGCCAGCCGCGACAAAACAACGTTTATCTCCACCATCAGTCACGAATTGCGTACACCGCTGAACGGTATCGTCGGCCTGAGCCGCATTCTGCTGGATACTGAACTTACCGCTGAGCAGGAAAAATATCTCAAAACCATCCATGTTTCTGCCGTCACGCTGGGGAATATCTTCAACGATATTATCGACATGGATAAGATGGAACGGCGCAAGGTCCAGCTTGATAATCAGCCAGTTGATTTCACCAGCTTCCTTGCCGATCTGGAAAATCTCTCCGCATTGCAGGCGCAACAGAAAGGGTTGCGCTTTAATCTGGAACCGACGCTGCCATTACCGCATCAGGTCATTACTGATGGGACGCGTTTACGGCAGATCCTGTGGAACCTCATCAGTAACGCCGTCAAATTTACCCAGCAGGGCCAGGTTACCGTGCGCGTGCGCTACGATGAAGGCGATATGCTGCATTTTGAAGTGGAAGATTCCGGCATTGGCATTCCTCAGGATGAACTGGATAAAATTTTCGCCATGTATTACCAGGTGAAAGACAGTCATGGCGGTAAGCCCGCCACTGGCACCGGTATTGGTCTGGCCGTTTCTCGTCGTCTGGCGAAAAATATGGGCGGCGATATTACGGTTACCAGCGAACAGGGCAAAGGTTCCACCTTTACGTTGACGATCCACGCACCGTCGGTGGCTGAAGAGGTCGATGATGCGTTTGACGAAGACGATATGCCTTTACCGGCGCTGAATGTGCTGCTGGTGGAGGACATTGAACTGAACGTGATTGTCGCGCGTTCTGTGCTGGAAAAATTAGGAAACAGCGTTGATGTCGCAATGACCGGCAAGGCGGCGCTGGAGATGTTTAAACCGGGTGAATACGACCTGGTGTTGCTGGATATTCAGTTGCCAGATATGACCGGGCTGGATATCTCTCGTGAACTGACGAAGCGATATCCGCGCGAGGATTTACCACCGCTGGTAGCCTTAACCGCTAACGTACTGAAAGACAAACAAGAGTACCTCAATGCTGGAATGGATGATGTGCTGAGTAAGCCGCTTTCTGTTCCAGCGCTAACCGCGATGATCAAGAAATTCTGGGATACCCAGGATGATGAGGAGAGCACGGTGACGACAGAAGAGAACAGCAAATCTGAAGCATTACTCGATATTCCCATGCTGGAACAGTATCTCGAACTTGTAGGACCGAAGCTGATTACCGACGGGTTAGCGGTGTTTGAGAAGATGATGCCGGGCTATGTGAGTGTACTGGAGTCGAACCTGACGGCGCAGGATAAAAAAGGCATCGTCGAGGAAGGGCATAAAATTAAAGGCGCGGCGGGTTCAGTGGGGTTACGCCATCTGCAACAGCTGGGTCAGCAAATTCAGTCTCCTGACCTTCCTGCGTGGGAAGATAACGTCGGTGAATGGATTGAAGAGATGAAAGAAGAGTGGCGTCACGACGTAGACGTGTTGAAAGCGTGGGTGGCAAAAGCCACAAAAAAATGACCCCGGCTAGACCGGGGTGCGCGAATACTGCGCCAACACCAGGGAAATCTTGGCTGCGCCGTAAATTTTTATGATGAGTTACAAGGGCACAGCACTTTTTTTCAGGCCGCACGCAGTTAAGATAGCAAAACTTAAATGATTTGTTACATGAATCAGTTAAATGTGTGATGCGTAGCATTTTTATTAAAAAAATTAATGTGTTTCAGTCAATTGCGAAAGGATGATCACAATGAAGAAAATTGGCGTAATTCTGAGCGGATGCGGCGTCTATGACGGTTCTGAAATTCATGAAGCGGTGTTGACGTTGTTAGCTATTTCACGCAGCGGTGCGCAGGCGGTCTGCTTTGCACCGGATAAGCAGCAGGTTGATGTTATCAACCATTTAACTGGCGAAGCGATGACGGAAACGCGCAATGTGCTGATTGAAGCGGCACGAATAACGCGCGGTGAAATCCGTCCTCTGGCTCAGGCCGATGCCGCTGAACTGGATGCGTTGATTGTGCCGGGGGGGTTTGGCGCGGCGAAGAATTTAAGCAATTTTGCCAGTCTTGGTAGCGAATGCACCGTTGACCGTGAATTAAAGGCGCTGGCACAAGCGATGCATCAGGCCGGAAAACCGCTTGGTTTTATGTGTATTGCCCCGGCGATGCTGCCGAAAATTTTCGATTTCCCGCTGCGTTTGACCATCGGTACTGATATCGATACCGCAGAAGTGCTGGAAGAGATGGGCGCGGAGCATGTGCCGTGTCCTGTCGATGATATCGTGGTTGATGAAGACAATAAGATTGTCACCACCCCGGCATATATGCTGGCGCAGAACATTGCAGAAGCGGCGAGCGGCATTGATAAGCTGGTTTCCCGCGTGCTGGTTCTGACTGAATGAGTAAAAGCCGCTTAACGGTGTTTAGTTTCGTTCGCCGTTTTCTTCTACGGTCAATGGTTGTCTTCGCCGTTTTCTGGGGCGGGGGCATCGCGTTGTTTAGCGTTGCGCCTGTTCCTTTCTCAGCGGTAATGGCCGAGCGACAAGTCAGCGCCTGGCTGCATGGCAATTTTCGTTACGTGGCACATTCTGACTGGGTCAGTATGGATCAAATCTCGCCGTGGATGGGACTGGCGGTGATTGCCGCAGAAGATCAGAAGTTTCCTGAGCACTGGGGCTTTGATGTCGCTTCCATTGAGCAAGCCCTGGCGCACAACGAGCGCAATGAAAACCGTATTCGCGGCGCATCAACGATTTCTCAGCAAACAGCCAAAAATCTCTTTTTATGGGATGGACGTAGCTGGGTACGAAAAGGGTTGGAAGCCGGATTAACGCTGGGGATAGAAACAGTCTGGAGCAAAAAGCGTATCCTGACGGTTTACCTGAATATCGCCGAATTTGGCGACGGTGTGTTTGGCGTCGAAGCTGCGGCACAACGTTATTTCCACAAACCCGCGAGCAAACTTACCCGGTCGGAAGCTGCGTTACTGGCTGCCGTATTACCTAATCCACTGCGTTTCAAAGTCTCCGCGCCATCGGGCTATGTGCGTAGCCGTCAGGCGTGGATTTTACGGCAGATGTATCAGTTAGGCGGTGAGTCATTTATGCAACAACACCAGCTGAATTAAGCTTCGCGCGAAGTGAGGGCCAGCGTTTTGCTCTCACGTGGTTGCAGATCTTTCTGTAGGGCAATAGCCAGTGCCGGCTGGGCGATAAACCGTTTCCATAACCGCTCTTGCTTTCGCTGACAACACCACTTTGACCAGGTCGCCAGTGGAATCAACGTGCTTTCACCAATGTTGTCGCAGACGACGGGGATAACCTCTGACTCACTGATGCGGTGACAGAGGATATTCTGCGGCTTCAACGACATCGTCACGATATGGTTATCCTGCAAATAACGTTTCAGCTGTTTCAGTAACTGGCGCAGCTGTGCAACGTCTTCTTCGTAACGGCATTGTTCTGCAAATTCGGTCAGCGTAACGGAGGGCTTACCGTCGAAATCGGCAATCACATCGTAGACATAACCCGTTCCGCAATCCGTCTCCACGGTACCGTGATAGCGCGGTATTCCACTCCAGTCTTTTAACCGGCGACCAAGATGCGCGTAATACTTTAACTCACGGCGGATCTCTTTATCACCACCATCACCACGGTGGTAGACAATCTTGATACAGCGTTGGGCATCTTCCGGATGCGCATAGCATTTCCGATGTCTTCCGGTGCCCAGGGGATTTTGTTCAGATAAGCGAATCATACCATCTCCTGGAAATATTTTCTGACGATCTCCAGTATGGTCGAATAACTTAAACAAAACCTAAACAATGCCTCTTAAGGTTTTCTTAAGGTTCTTCTGAAAGTGAAAAGCGCACAAAATGTACAATTTCCGTCATTAATAACGATTTCAGTACGCGCTTTTTTTATTGTCGGGGGGAGCTTGAAGGGATTTGTATGTCAAAGTGATGAAAATTAATCTTCATCAAAACCAGAGTTAAAGAGGGCGATAACGGCGGCCAGTGCTTCCTCTTCCTGTGGACCGGTCGCTTCGACTTCAATCTGCCGTCCTTTGGCAGAATCCAGCATCAGCAGCGCAATAACGCTGTTGGCTTCAGCTTCAGTGCCTTCATCGTTACGTAACAGCACTTCAGCGTCAAAACCCTGCATTAATTCAAACAGCTTCATTGCAGGCCGGGCATGCATGCCCAGCTTGTTTGTGATTTCAACAGTTTGCTTGACGGTCATGGTTTACGTTTTTCCAGCGTACGATGGCGTGACTGGACGTTTTTACCGCGTGAACGGAAGTAGTCTGCCAACTGCTCTGCAATATACACCGAACGGTGCTTCCCGCCAGTACAACCAATGGCGACCGTCAGGTAGCTACGGTTGTTGGTTTCCAGCATAGGTAACCATAGCTCAAGATAGCTTCGCGTCTGGTAAATAAAATTGTGTACTTCTGTGTGGCGGTCGAGGAACGCGGCGACAGGCTTATCAAGACCTGTCATCGGACGCAGTTTTGGATCCCAGTGCGGGTTCGGCAAGAAGCGCACGTCAAAGACGTAATCTGCATCGATAGGGATACCGTGTTTGAAGCCGAAAGACTCAAAGACCATGGTCAGTTCGCGTTCACGTTTACCCAGTAAACGGGTACGCAACATTTCTGCCAGCTCGTGAACGGACATTTCTGAGGTATCGACAATCAGATCCGCTCGCGAACGCAGTGGTTCCAATAGATCGCTTTCTTTGTCGATAGCACTTTCCAGCGACAGGTTTTTGCTGGAAAGCGGATGCAGGCGGCGCGTGTCACTGTAACGACGAATTAAGGTATTACGGTCGGCATCCAGGAACAGGAGTTGCGGTGAGAAAGCGTCAGGTAGGTTACTCATCGCCTGTTCGAATATTTCTGGTGACTCCGGCATATTACGAACATCAATGCTGACGGCGGCAGAAATCTCGCGATCGGCCAGAGTTCGAGCCAGATCGGGTAACAACACTACGGGGAGGTTATCCACGCAGTAAAAACCCATATCTTCCAGCGCACGAAGGGCGACAGATTTACCTGAACCTGAACGTCCGCTGACGATCATCAGTACCATGTACTGTTTCTCCTCACAACGTCTAAAAGAGACATTACCGAATAACTACGCTTCATCCGGAGTACCTTCGGTATCCGTAATGATTTGATACAGCTCTTCATCGCTCTGGGCTGCGCGTAAACGGCGGCAGATGGTTTTATCCGCCAGACGTTTCGCCACCAGCGACAGAGTATGCAGGTGCGTTTTGGTTTGGTCAGCCGGAACCAGCAACGCAAACAGTAAATCTACCGGTTGGTTGTCAATGGCATCGAAAGCTATGGGCGTTTCGAGCTGAACGAAAACGCCAACGGCGCGCAGAGTATCTTCTTCCAGTTTGCCATGCGGAATGGCTATACCATTGCCGATACCGGTACTGCCCATTTTTTCCCGCGTCAGGATAGCTTCAAAAACCACCTGAGGCGGCAGGCTAAGTTGTTTCGCCGCCAGCTCGCTGATGATTTCCAGGGCGCGTTTTTTGCTCTGACAGTGGACGCGGCTTCGCGTACATTCCCTGTTAAGAACAGTGCTAAGCTGTAGAGTTGTATCATTATTTGTCATAATTTCACCTAAGAACCTGCTCACTCAAACGGTGGAACAGGTTCGGAGCATTAACTGTACAAATGGCCCGTTGTGCCGCACAACAGGCCGCCATGCACATGCTAATTGCCCGGACAATTAGTGTTGTTTCAGTTTATCTTTATGTTTGGTCAACTGGCGTGCCAGCTTATCAATTAAGCCATCAATGGCAGCGTACATGTCCTGACCTTCCGCGCTGGCATGAATTTCACCACCGTTTACATGCAGTGTTGCATCTGAGGTATGGGTGACTTTCTCCACTTTCAGAACAACATAGACCTGGTTGATTCGGTCAAAATATTGCTCAAGTTTGGCAAATTTAGCAGTAACAAATTCGCGCAGTGCCTCGGTGATCTCGACGTTATTTCCGGTAATGTTGAGCTGCATAGTGTCTTCCTTATCGGTTGGGTCAAACGAGCTGTTTACGCTGGTTTGACGGCGGAATGGATAAAGACTCTCGGTACTTCGCAACAGTGCGGCGTGCCACCATGATACCTTGTTCCGACAGCAAAGAGGTTAACTTGCTGTCGCTCAACGGTTTCGCTGGGTTTTCCGCCGCGATTAATTTCTTCACCAGCGCACGAATTGCCGTTGAGGAAGCTTCGCCGCCGCCCTCGGTATTGACGTGACTGGAAAAGAAATACTTCAGTTCAAAAATGCCTCGTGGACTATGCAGGTATTTTTGCGTGGTCACGCGAGATATCGTCGATTCATGCATTTCGACAGCCTGGGCGATATCGGCCAGTACCATCGGTTTCATATATTCTTCGCCTTGCTCAAAGAAGGCTTGCTGCTGTTCAACGATACAGCGACTCACGCGTAGTAGCGTATCGTTACGGCTTTCCAGACTCTTGATCAACCATTTGGCATCCTGCAGATTGCTGCGGATAAACTGGCTGTCACCGTCGTTGCGCGCGTTATTGCACATCGAGGCGTAGTGCTGGTTGATTTGCAGACGCGGAATGCTGTCGCTGTTGAGTTCTACTGTCCAGTGACCGTTATGCTTACGCACCAGTACATCTGGAATAACATACTCCGGTTCACCAGTCTGGATCGACTGTCCGGGGCGTGGATCGAGCGACTGGATCAGATTGACGGCTTCTTTCAGCACATCTTCTTTCAGTCGCGTGACGCGCATTAAGGTACGGAAGTCGTGATTGGCTAACAGATCGAGATGATCGCTAATGATCAGTCTCGCCTCTTCCAGCCACGGCGTAGTTTTATCGAATTGGGAGAGTTGGATCAGCAGGCAGTCACGCAGATCTTTCGCCGCTACGCCGACCGGATCAAACCGTTGGATCCGCTTCAGGACGGCTTCAACTTCATCGATGTCGATTTCTTCATCGCCCATACTTTCGAGAATATCTTCCAGCGGAACAGTCAGATAACCGGTGTCATCAACGGCATCGACGATAGAGGTAGCAATAGCGCGGTCAGTGTCGGAAAACGGTGTCAGCTCGACTTGCCACATCAGGTAATCTTGCAAGGTCTGCGTTGTTTCGCCCTGATAGACCGGCAGCTCGTCGTCAATGTAGTCACCGCTGGTGCCGGAGGGTGTACCAGCGGTGTAAATGGTGTCCCAACTGGCATCGAGCGGCAGCTCTTCCGGCATCTCTTTTTGTTCGAGTGCGTCGGCGGTGTCCAGTGTTTCACTGTCTTGCGTTTCGCGGGTGTCGATTTCTTCATGAGTGTCGATTTGCTCAAGCAGCGGATTACTCTCCAGCGCCTGCTGTAGCTCCTGCTGAAGTTCCAGCGTCGACAACTGCAACAGACGAATAGCCTGTTGGAGCTGTGGCGTCATCGCCAGTTGTTGGCTAAGCCTGAGTTGCAAACCTTGCTTCATGTTCAGAATCGTACTCTCCTGATAAAACGTCGCAAACTTCTACCCTATCAGAGTCTGAAGTCTTCCCCAAGGTATACACGCTTAACATGTTCGTCTTGTAAGATTTCTGTAGGCGTGCCGTGGGCGATCAAATGCCCCTGACTGACGATATAAGCGCGTTCACAAACCGCCAGCGTTTCACGCACGTTATGGTCGGTGATCAGCACGCCCAGGCCGCTGTCGCGCAAGTGCTCAATGATGCGTTTGATGTCGATAACCGAGATCGGGTCAACCCCGGCAAACGGTTCATCAAGCAGAATAAATTTCGGATTCGCAGCCAGTGCACGGGCAATTTCTACACGGCGACGTTCACCCCCGGAGAGTGACTGCCCCATGCTGTCACGCAGGTGTTCGATGTGAAACTCTTCCATCAGCTCGTTCGCGCGGTCTTCACGTTGTTCAGCAGACAAGTCGTCACGAATTTGCAGTACCGCCATCAGGTTATCGTAAACGCTGAGGCGACGAAAAATGGAGGCTTCCTGCGGCAGATAGCCGATACCGCGGCGCGCGCGCGTATGCAGAGGCAGCAGACTGATATCGTCATCATCAATAATGATATTGCCCGCATCGCGCGGCACAATGCCAACAACCATGTAGAAAGTGGTGGTCTTACCGGCACCGTTTGGCCCCAGCAGACCGACAATTTCCCCGGAGTTGACGGTCAGGCTGACGTCTTCTACCACGCGGCGGCCTTTATAGGCTTTTGCAAGGTTCTTTGCAGTTAATGTTGCCATAACGAATTAATTACCCTTCTTCTGTGCCGGGGTCTGGCCTTTGTTGTTTTTGTCCTGCAGCTGCGACGGCACCAGAACGGTGGTTACGCGCTTGCCTTTGTCGCTGAACGCCTGCATTTTCTGCTCTTTCACCAGGTAAGTGATCTTATCACCCTTAATGTTGCTATCGACCTGCTGCAGATAAGCATTACCCGTCAGAACGACAAAATCTTTTGCCAGTTCGTAGTGCATCTGGGAAGCGTGACCTTCAACGGGTTTACCGTTGTCCTGCATCTGGTAGAACGTTGCCGGTTTACCGTAGCCGTCAATCACTTCTTTACCTTGTTCGCCGCCCGGACGGGTAACGACCACTTTGTCGGCATTAATTTTGATGGTGCCCTGGGTGACGATGACATTACCGGTAAAGGTAACCACGTTGCCTTGCATATCAAGAGATTGCTGGTCCGATTCAATGTGGATCGGCTGATCAGTGTCTCCGGTTACGGCAAATGCCGGAATGCTGGCGGCCAGAAGTGAGCTGGCAAGCACAAGATTAAGGCTGAGTTTGTTTGTTTTGAATTTCATAGGATGTTCTAACCTTTTCAATCAGCTCGGCGTTCTTGCTGCGTAAGTTGCCGCGCATTTTCAGACCGCTGGAGTTAAATGTTGTTCCGTATAACGTGACAAGGTCTTCAGAGGTAACATCCTGCGTCACCAGATTGATCTGCGCGTTATCCGTCGTGATTCTGCGAAGTTGAGAGTCCGGCACGAGTGCGTTGACTTCAACGTGTCCATATAAATAGAGCATCCGGTCATTGGTCAGCTTGGCTTTATCTGCTTTTACGGACCATGTCGGGATTTTATCCTTATCAAACGTGGTAAGTACCGGCTGCGTAAACCACGAAACGGCCTGATCGGAATAATATTCAACGTGTTGAGCAATCAATCGATAGCTTAGTGCCCCTTCTGGGTTATAGACGAGCGTGTCCGTATGCTCGCTTTTATAGGTGGGATCATTATTGTTGACGACCACCTGGGCGGTATCGTCTTTTTCGGCCATATTAATGCCGATCATCACCAGAACCGCCAGTGATAGCACAATGATAACCCAACGTCTGGCTTTACTCATATCGATTGCCCTTTGGCTTCATCCAGTTTGCCCTGCGCCAGGAGTAATAAGTCGCAAACTTCTCGCACTGCGCCACGACCGCCAGCAATGCGCGTTACGTAATCGGCGCGCGGGAGCAACAGTGGATGCGCATCGGCCACGGCGACGCTTAAACCCACTTTTTCCATTACCGGCCAGTCGATGAGATCATCGCCGACATAAGCCACATTTTCCGGGGCAATCGCCAGTTTTTCCAGCAGATCGCTAAAGGCGATCAGTTTGTTTGACTGCCCCTGATACAAGTGAGTGATCCCCAATGTGGCACAACGATCTTCTACCAGTTTAGCCTTTCGCCCGGTAATGATAGCGACTTCAATATCAGAGGTGAGCGCACAACGAATGCCATAACCGTCACGAACGTTGAACGCTTTCAGCTCTTCGCCGTTATTACCCATATAAATCAGGCCATCTGACAGTACGCCATCAACGTCGAGGATCAGCAGACGAATGTTCTCTGCTTTTGCCATAACGTCGGCGCTGACAGGGCCGTAACAGGTCGCAAGCGACGCACCTGCTTTGCTCATTGTTGTTTATCCTTGAATCTTTACACTACGCCTGCACGCAGTAAATCATGCATATGTAACACACCGAGTAAATGGTCGCCATCGGCAACCATCACGGAGGTGATATGGCGGGACTGCATTAAGTTCAGTGCCTCAACGGCCAGAATGCCAGGGCGTACACGTATTCCCCCCGGCGTCATCACATCGGCAATACTTAACTGACGAACATCCACACCCATATCGAAGACACGGCGTAAATCACCGTCGGTAAAGATGCCTTCAATCATCATATTGTCATCGCAAATGACCGTCATACCAAGATTTTTGCGGGTAACTTCCAGCAACGCGTCGCGCAGGCTGGCCGTTTTCTTAACATGCGGGATCTCATCGCCCGTATGCATAATATCGTTTACGCGCAGCAGAAGTTTACGACCCAGTGCGCCGCCGGGGTGTGAGAGCGCAAAATCTTCAGCAGTAAAGCCGCGTGCTTTTAACAGCGCGACAGCGAGCGCATCGCCCATAACCAGCGTGGCGGTCGTGCTGCTGGTCGGTGCCAGCCCTAACGGACAGGCTTCTTTCGCTACTTTAACACACAGATGCACATCTGCGGCGCGCGCCATGCTGCTCTCCGGGCGACCGGTGATGCAGATTAACGGCACGTGAAGACGCTTAAGCACTGGAATTAAGGCCGTGATTTCGCTGGATTCACCGGAGTTAGAGATAGCAATCACCACGTCCTGCGGGGTGACCATACCCAAATCACCATGAGCAGCTTCACCTGGATGGACGAAAAATGAAGGTGTACCAGTGCTGGCAAACGTTGCCGCCATTTTGCGCCCAATATGCCCCGATTTCCCCATCCCCATGACGACAACTTTCCCTTTACACCAGAACATCTTTTCACAGGCAAGCGTGAAATTCTGATTGATGTATTGATCAAGCTCCGCCAGGCATTCACGTTCAATCGCCAGGACTTCTTTACCTGCTTGCTGAAAGTCAAAACCCGGTTGTAACTCTACGTGCGACATAATGCGTTTCCAGTTATTCAACGAGTATTGGCGATAACCAGTACAACATCGCCAGCCATACGATAAATCCGCCAGTTAATAATACCCCTACACCACGGCCCGGTTGCGGGGAGCGCCGCCAGCACAGCAACGCAAAAATAATGCTCACCAGCAACATCACGCTGTAGTCACGACTGTACGCCAGTGGATCAATCTCTCCAGGCGTTATCAGCGCGGGTAAACCCAGCACGATGACAATATTAAAAATGTTTGCGCCAATGATATTCCCGACAGCAATGTCGTTTTCACCTTTGCGAACCCCCGCGATTGCGGTTGCCAGTTCTGGCAGACTGGTTCCGATAGCAATTGCCGTCAGCCCCATCGTCAACTCGCTGATGTCAAAGTAATTCGCCAACACCGTGGCGTTATCAACCACCATCCGCGTGACCACTGGCATGATGATCAGCGCAATGCCGAGCCATAAAAACGCGACGGGCAATCCGCCCTCACGCGGCAGCTCTGCAAGCTGCTCTCTGGTCAGGCTGTCAGTCCCCTGACGTTCAGCCAGACGTGCAAGTTTAACAATGAACAGCAGCCATAGCACAGCCAGAAAGAGGAGAAAGATACCATCGCTGCGACTAAGTTGTCCGTCATAGAGTACGGAACCGGCCACCACACTGACCAACAACATTAAGGGTAATTCGCGGCGCAGAACATCGGAATGGACGGTAAAAGGACGTACCAGCGCAGCCAGACCGAGGATCAGCAAAATATTGATAATGTTTGATCCGAGGGCTACACCAACGGCTAAATCGCGTTGTTCGTGCAGTGATGCGGCAAGCGAAACGATGATTTCTGGTAACGATGTGCCAATACTGACCACCGTCATGCCGATGATCAGTGGCGGTATGCCAAAGGATCGGCAAAGAATGGACGCGGCAAATACCAGGCGGTCGGCACTGTAAACGACCAAAAGTAAACCAACAATTAACAGTGCCGTAGCTAAAAGCATCTAACGTCCTTTCTTCAGGTATACTCGCCGGTCCGCTGAAGATTTTCAGAAAGCCGTAACGGATTCTTAATTTTGACTTTATGCGGCTAAAAAGTAAAACAAATGCCAGCTTTCGCTAACCACGGCGGGTAATATTCTGTAAATATGTTGGGTTCAAGGTTAAATTGAGCGCCATGCTTAGAAAATCAACGCAAGACGAAGGGTGAATTATGGAGCAGTCTGTGGCGAATTTAGTCGATATGCGCGATGTCAGTTTTACGCGTGGCAATCGCTGCATCTTCGATAATATTTCCCTGACCGTGCCGCGAGGGAAGATCACGGCGATCATGGGACCATCGGGCATCGGTAAAACGACGCTACTCCGTCTGAT
This sequence comes from Escherichia sp. MOD1-EC5990, assembly GCF_002965285.1. Lineage (NCBI taxonomy): Bacteria > Pseudomonadati > Pseudomonadota > Gammaproteobacteria > Enterobacterales > Enterobacteriaceae > Escherichia > Escherichia sp. MOD1-EC5990. The sequence goes on from NZ_PTRV01000003.1 coordinate 85,276, forward strand.
TGGCGGGCAAATCGCACCAGATCATGGTGAGATCCTTTTCGATGGTGAGAATATTCCGGCGATGTCTCGTTCGCGACTGTATACAGTGCGCAAACGGATGAGCATGTTATTTCAGTCCGGGGCGTTGTTCACTGATATGAACGTATTTGACAACGTCGCCTATCCACTGCGCGAACATACTCAACTTCCCGCGCCATTGTTGCATAGTACGGTGATGATGAAGCTGGAGGCCGTGGGGCTGCGTGGAGCGGCTAAACTAATGCCTTCTGAACTTTCCGGTGGGATGGCGCGGCGTGCAGCGCTGGCGCGAGCAATTGCGCTGGAGCCGGATCTCATCATGTTTGATGAACCCTTTGTTGGGCAAGATCCTATCACCATGGGCGTACTGGTGAAGCTGATTTCTGAGCTGAACAGCGCGCTGGGCGTGACCTGCGTGGTGGTTTCTCACGATGTGCCGGAAGTGTTAAGTATTGCGGATCACGCCTGGATCCTGGCGGACAAAAAAATTGTCGCTCATGGCAGCGCCCAGGCGTTGCAGGCGAATCCTGATCCGCGCGTACGTCAGTTTCTGGACGGGATAGCTGACGGGCCTGTTCCGTTCCGCTATCCTGCCGGCGATTATCACGCTGATCTTTTACCAGGGAGTTAAGCCACTCATGCTGTTAAATGCGCTGGCGTCGCTCGGACATAAAGGGATTAAAACCCTGAGAATGTTCGGGCGGGCCGGGTTAATGTTATTCAATGCGCTGGTCGGCAAACCGGAATTTCGCAAACATGCGCCACTGCTGGTACGTCAGCTCTATAATGTTGGCGTCCTGTCGATGCTGATTATTGTGGTTTCTGGCGTGTTCATCGGAATGGTGCTGGGGCTGCAAGGTTATCTGGTTCTGACCACTTATAGTGCGGAAACCAGTCTGGGTATGCTGGTGGCGTTATCACTACTGCGTGAACTGGGGCCGGTGGTTGCCGCGTTGTTGTTTGCCGGACGTGCCGGTTCGGCGTTAACCGCAGAAATTGGCCTGATGCGCGCCACAGAGCAACTCTCCAGTATGGAGATGATGGCGGTGGATCCGTTGCGTCGGGTTATTTCTCCCCGTTTCTGGGCTGGGGTTATTTCATTGCCACTGCTGACGGTCATCTTCGTCGCCGTGGGGATCTGGGGCGGATCACTGGTCGGCGTCAGTTGGAAAGGTATTGATAGCGGGTTCTTCTGGTCGGCAATGCAAAATGCCGTCGACTGGCGTATGGATCTGGTCAACTGTCTGATTAAGAGCGTGGTGTTCGCCATCACGGTGACGTGGATTTCGTTGTTTAACGGCTACGACGCCATCCCGACGTCTGCCGGGATTAGCCGGGCAACCACTCGCACCGTTGTCCACTCGTCTCTGGCTGTTCTGGGGCTGGATTTTGTGCTGACCGCATTGATGTTTGGGAATTGAGTTCATGCAAACGAAAAAAAATGAAATTTGGGTGGGTATCTTTTTATTAGCAGCACTGCTGGCGGCGCTGTTTGTTTGCCTGAAGGCGGCGAACGTGACGTCCATACGTACTGAACCGACCTATACGCTTTATGCGACGTTCGATAACATTGGCGGCCTGAAAGCGCGCTCTCCGGTCAGCATTGGTGGCGTTGTTGTGGGCCGGGTGGCGGATATTACGCTGGACCCGAAAACTTATCTGCCACGCGTAACGCTGGAAATTGAACAACGTTATAACCACATTCCTGATACCAGTTCGCTGAGCATCCGTACTTCCGGCCTGCTGGGGGAACAATATCTGGCATTAAACGTCGGTTTTGAAGACCCGGAACTGGGGACTGCTATCCTGAAGGATGGCGATACAATCCAGGACACTAAGTCTGCGATGGTGCTGGAAGATCTCATTGGTCAGTTCCTTTACGGTAGTAAAGGCGATGACAATAAGAATAGTGGCGATGCGCCAGCTGCTGCGCCAGGTAATAATGAAACCACTGAACCTGTGGGTACAACGAAATAATTTCAGGAGAACCGACGCATGTTTAAACGTTTAATGATGGTCGCTTTGCTGGTGATTGCACCGCTGAGTGCGGCAACCGCGGCAGACCAGACCAATCCGTATAAGCTGATGGACGAGGCGGCGCAGAAAACGTTCGATCGCCTGAAGAATGAGCAACCGCAAATTCGGGCCAACCCGGATTATCTGCGTACCATTGTTGATCAGGAACTGCTGCCATATGTACAGGTGAAATATGCCGGGGCTCTGGTTCTGGGCCAGTATTACAAGAGTGCGACCCCAGCTCAACGTGATGCTTACTTTGCCGCTTTCCGTGAGTACCTGAAGCAGGCTTACGGTCAGGCGCTGGCGATGTATCACGGTCAAACCTATCAGATTGCGCCAGAACAGCCGCTGGGTGATAAAACCATTGTGCCTATTCGCGTGACCATTATTGACCCGAATGGCCGCCCGCCGGTGCGTCTGGACTTCCAGTGGCGTAAAAACTCCCAGACGGGCAACTGGCAGGCTTACGACATGATTGCTGAAGGCGTCAGTATGATCACCACCAAACAAAACGAGTGGGGAACGCTGCTGCGTACCAAAGGTATCGACGGCCTGACTGCGCAACTGAAATCGATTTCTCAACAGAAAATCACTCTGGAAGAGAAAAAATAATGAGCGAGTCACTGAGCTGGATGCAGACGGGTGACACGCTGGCGTTATCCGGAGAGCTGGATCAGGACGTTCTGCTACCGCTTTGGGAAATGCGTGAGGAAGCGGTGAAGGGGATTACCTGTATCGATCTTAGCCGTGTATCCCGCGTTGATACAGGTGGACTGGCGCTGCTGCTCCATCTTATCGATCTGGCGAAAAAGCAGGGCAACAATGTGACGCTTCAGGGGGTAAACGACAAAGTGTATACCCTGGCGAAATTGTATAATTTGCCTGCTGATGTTCTGCCTCGTTAAATTTTTTCAGGCCGGATAAGGCGTTAACCGCCTGTCCGGCAAACCTGCCTGCAAGTTGAGCCTTGTCTGATTTATCAGCGAGGCTTTTTGCTTATTTATGCCAGCGCAACTTTGCTCTAAGATGTTTCGCTGGTTTATTAACTGATGATTGAAGATCCCATGGAAAATAATGAAATTCAGAGCGTGTTGATGAACGCTCTCTCCCTCCAGGAAGTCCACGTTTCCGGCGATGGCAGCCACTTTCAGGTTATTGCCGTGGGTGAGTTGTTTGACGGCATGAGTCGGGTTAAAAAACAGCAGACGGTCTATGGTCCGCTGATGGAATATATTGCGGATAACCGCATTCATGCTGTGTCGATTAAAGCGTATACCCCTGCGGAGTGGGCGCGCGATCGCAAACTGAACGGCTTTTGAGCTATGGGCGATTCGCCGGTAGCGGATATGAATTGTTAACTGAGAACAAACTAAATGGATAAATTTCGTGTTCAGGGGCCAACGAAGCTCCAGGGCGAAGTCACAATTTCCGGCGCTAAAAATGCTGCTCTGCCTATTCTTTTTGCCGCACTACTGGCGGAAGAACCGGTAGAGATCCAGAACGTCCCGAAACTGAAAGACGTTGATACATCAATGAAGCTGCTAAGCCAGCTGGGTGCGAAAGTAGAGCGTAATGGTTCTGTGCATATTGATGCCCGCGAGGTTAATGTATTCTGCGCACCTTACGATCTGGTTAAAACCATGCGTGCCTCTATCTGGGCACTGGGGCCGCTGGTAGCGCGCTTTGGGCAGGGGCAAGTTTCACTGCCTGGCGGTTGTACGATCGGTGCGCGTCCGGTTGATCTACACATTTCTGGCCTCGAACAATTAGGCGCGACCATCAAACTGGAAGAAGGTTACGTTAAAGCTTCCGTCGACGGTCGTCTGAAAGGCGCACATATCGTGATGGATAAAGTCAGCGTTGGCGCAACGGTGACCATCATGTGTGCTGCAACCCTGGCGGAAGGCACCACGATTATTGAAAACGCAGCGCGTGAACCGGAAATCGTCGATACCGCGAACTTCCTGATTACGCTGGGTGCGAAAATTAGCGGTCAGGGCACCGATCGTATCATCATCGAAGGTGTGGAACGTTTAGGCGGCGGTGTCTATCGCGTGCTGCCGGATCGTATCGAAACCGGTACTTTCCTTGTGGCTGCGGCGATCTCTCGCGGCAAAATTATCTGCCGTAACGCACAGCCAGATACTCTTGACGCTGTGCTGGCGAAATTGCGTGACGCTGGAGCGGACATTGAAGTCGGCGAAGACTGGATTAGCCTGGATATGCATGGCAAACGGCCGAAAGCTGTTAACGTACGTACCGCGCCGCATCCGGCATTCCCGACCGATATGCAGGCCCAGTTCACACTGCTGAACCTGGTGGCAGAAGGCACCGGATTCATCACCGAAACGGTCTTTGAAAACCGCTTTATGCACGTACCAGAGCTGAGTCGTATGGGCGCGCATGCCGAAATTGAAAGTAATACCGTTATTTGTCACGGTGTTGAAAAACTTTCTGGCGCACAGGTTATGGCAACCGATCTACGTGCTTCAGCAAGCCTGGTGCTGGCTGGTTGTATTGCGGAAGGGACAACGGTGGTTGATCGTATTTATCACATCGATCGTGGCTACGAACGTATTGAAGACAAACTGCGCGCTTTAGGTGCAAATATTGAGCGTGTGAAAGGCGAGTAATCGTCCGAGAGCTGGCAGCCCCGTTCGCGGGGCTACCGCCAGACCACTCATTTTTTCGGTTTAGTGTAGCTACGCATCAACTGCGTTCTGTCGATAAACTCATGGGTCTGCGGATCATGGTAGCGTGATGGCCAGATAACCCAGGGGTCAGTTCCCAGTGCTTTCGCAATAATCATCTCTCCTTTTGGCCATGGGCGCGATAATGCGTTCGCCAGCGTTGAGGAACTCAAACCATTTCTGCGAGATTCCGCCGCCATTGACGTTCCTTTCTTGCGTAAACCCGCAATGATGTCAGCGGGATGCCAGTCAATGAAATTACTTTCCATCTTTCCTCACTCCTTAAGTTAGTCGCTTTCATTCAGAACACTTCTTCTGTAGAGCATCACTATACTCCTGATGGCCTATTGCTCTAAACAGTTCCTGTAAAGAGTGTGAATATTCAGAATATATAAAGATACATACACTGGTTTTTCAGGCGTTATTACGCTGAATAAGTGTTTTTATGGAACTTATTGGAATCATCCCGCGCACTGCGCGGGATGAGGGGGAGGGGATTAACGATCGCGTTGAACAGCGATGTGCGCGAGGCCGATGAGTGCTTCTCGCCACGGGGTGTCCGGGAGCACCTGTAACGCTGCGATGGCTTTGTCTGCTTCTTCCTCGGCACGCTGACGCGTCCATTCAAGAGAGCCACAAGCGTTCATTGCTTCCAGAACCGGTTCCAGAAGATGACGACCGTTACCCTGTTCGATGGCGGTACGAATCATCTGTGCCTGTTCTGGTGTGCCATGATGCATTGCATGCAGCAGCGGCAGCGTCGGTTTACCTTCGTTCAGATCGTCGCCGACGTTTTTACCTAACTGTTCGCCATCGGCATTGTAATCGAGTAAATCGTCGATCAACTGGAAAGCGGTGCCGAGATAACGCCCATAATCCTGCAGGCCTTTCTCCTCCTCCGGCGTACAGCCAGCCAGAATCCCGGAACACTGCGCGGCAGCCTCAAACAGACGCGCGGTCTTGCTGTAGATAACGCGCATGTAGTTTTCTTCAGTGATGTCCGGGTCGTTAACGTTCATCAGTTGCAGAACTTCACCTTCTGCGATGACGTTTACGGCTTCAGACATCACTTCCAGCACTTTGAGCGAACCGAGGCTGGTCATCATCTGGAACGCGCGGGTATAAATAAAATCGCCTACCAGCACACTGGCAGCATTGCCAAACGCAGCGTTGGCGGTAGCTTTACCCCTGCGCATATCTGATTCATCCACTACGTCGTCGTGTAGCAGAGTCGCCGTGTGGATAAATTCGATCAGGGCTGCAATGGTGACATGCGCATTTCCCTCATAGCCAACAGCTCGTGCAGCCAGTACAGCAATCATCGGACGAATACGTTTACCGCCGCCGCTGACGATGTAATAGCCTAACTGATTGATCAGTTGGACGTCGGAATTAAGCTGCTCGAGAATTGCCGCATTAACACCCGCCATATCTTGCGCGGTTAACTCATTGATTTTTTCTAAATTCATCGCAAAAGCCGGGCTTTTCGCCCCGATTACCTTACTGTGAACAAAGGCAACTTAGGGTTTATGGTTAGGAATATAGGGTGATTGTACTGAAAAAATGGCACAGATAAACGTTACCGTACAAGTTGTGTTTTTTTTCTTCGTGTATTGACTGTAGCACTTGTCAAAGGCGTGCGTTTTGCGTAATATTCGCGCCCTATTGTGAATATTTATAGCGCACTCTGAATCATTGAAAAGGTGTGCGCGGAAGCGGAGTTTTATATGTACGCGGTTTTCCAAAGTGGTGGTAAACAACACCGAGTAAGCGAAGGTCAGACCGTTCGCCTGGAAAAGCTGGACATCGCAACTGGCGAAACTGTTGAGTTCGCTGAAGTGCTGATGATCGCAAACGGTGAAGAAGTCAAAATCGGCGTTCCTTTCGTTGATGGCGGCGTAATCAAAGCTGAAGTTGTTGCTCATGGTCGTGGCGAGAAAGTTAAAATCGTTAAGTTTCGTCGTCGTAAACACTATCGTAAGCAGCAGGGCCATCGTCAGTGGTTCACTGATGTGAAAATTACTGGCATCAGCGCCTAAGACCTGAGGAGAGATTTCAAATGGCACATAAAAAGGCTGGCGGCTCCACACGTAACGGTCGCGATTCAGAAGCTAAACGCCTGGGCGTTAAGCGTTTCGGTGGCGAATCCGTTCTGGCGGGTAGCATCATCGTTCGTCAACGTGGTACCAAATTCCACGCAGGCGCTAACGTAGGTTGCGGTCGTGACCACACTCTGTTTGCTAAAGCAGACGGTAAAGTGAAATTCGAAGTTAAAGGCCCGAAAAACCGTAAATTTATCAGCATCGAAGCTGAATAAGTTTTTCGCGTCCCGGTAACGGATGAAAGCCCCGCAACACGTTGCGGGGCTTTTTACATTCGATAACCGGTAAAAATGCGCATTGTGCGGCGTTAACTCGCAAATGCGTTTTGCAGGGAATACGGTATGAAGCAGCAGGCAGGCATTGGCATTCTTTTGGCGCTCACCACAGCAATTTGCTGGGGGGCGTTGCCAATTGCAATGAAGCAGGTGCTGGAGGTGATGGAACCTCCGACAATCGTGTTTTACCGTTTCTTGATGGCGAGTATTGGCCTTGGCGCCATTCTTGCGGTGAAGAAGAGGTTGCCGCCATTACGCGTGTTTCGTAAGCCACGCTGGTTGATTTTGTTGGCAGTGGCGACCGCCGGGCTGTTTGGGAACTTCATCCTGTTCAGCTCTTCCTTGCAATACCTGAGTCCGACCGCTTCGCAGGTGATTGGGCAACTCTCGCCAGTTGGCATGATGGTTGCCAGCGTATTTATCCTCAAAGAGAAAATGCGCAGCACCCAGGTTGTGGGGGCATTGATGCTCCTGAGCGGCCTGGTGATGTTTTTTAACACCAGTCTGGTTGAGATATTTACAAAGCTCACCGATTACACCTGGGGAGTTATCTTTGGGGTCGGTGCGGCGACGGTTTGGGTGAGTTATGGCGTAGCGCAGAAGGTTTTATTGCGTCGGCTGGCCTCACCGCAGATCCTGTTTTTGCTGTACACTTTATGTACAATTGCGCTCTTCCCTCTGGCAAATCCTGGAGTGATAGCGCAGCTTAGCCACTGGCAGCTCGCATGTTTAATTTTTTGCGGACTGAATACATTGGTAGGATATGGCGCCCTGGCGGAAGCGATGGCTCGCTGGCAGGCAGCGCAGGTGAGCGCGATCATTACGCTCACCCCACTGTTTACGCTGTTTTTTTCAGATCTTTTATCACTGGCCTGGCCCGATTTCTTCGCCAGACCGATGTTAAACCTTTTAGGTTATCTCGGTGCGTTTGTCGTGGTTGCGGGCGCGATGTATTCCGCCATTGGTCATCGTATTTGGGGCGGTTTACGTAAGCATACAACGGTGGTATCGCAACCCCGCGCAGGCGAATGATTTACGGAGAATAAAATGAAGTTTGTTGATGAAGCATCGATTCTGGTCGTTGCAGGTGATGGCGGTAATGGTTGCGTGAGCTTCCGCCGCGAAAAGTATATTCCGAAAGGCGGCCCGGATGGCGGCGACGGCGGTGACGGTGGTGACGTATGGATGGAAGCCGACGAGAACCTGAACACGCTGATCGATTATCGTTTTGAAAAATCTTTCCGTGCAGAACGCGGTCAGAACGGCGCAAGCCGCGATTGTACCGGTAAGCGCGGTAAAGACGTCACGATTAAAGTGCCGGTAGGTACGCGTGTTATCGATCAGGGTACCGGTGAAACCATGGGCGATATGACCAAACACGGTCAGCGTCTGCTGGTTGCCAAGGGCGGCTGGCACGGTCTGGGCAATACCCGCTTCAAATCGTCCGTTAACCGTACGCCACGGCAGAAAACCAACGGTACGCCGGGCGATAAGCGCGAGCTGCTGCTGGAGCTGATGCTGCTGGCTGACGTCGGTATGCTGGGAATGCCGAATGCGGGTAAATCGACCTTTATCCGCGCGGTCTCGGCGGCTAAACCGAAAGTGGCGGATTATCCGTTTACCACTCTGGTACCGAGCCTGGGTGTGGTTCGTATGGATAACGAAAAGAGCTTCGTTGTTGCCGATATTCCAGGACTGATTGAAGGCGCTGCGGAAGGCGCAGGTCTGGGCATTCGCTTCCTGAAACACCTGGAACGTTGCCGCGTCTTGTTGCACCTCATCGATATCGATCCGATTGACGGTACCGATCCGGTTGAAAACGCGCGTATTATTATCAGCGAGCTGGAAAAATACAGCCAGGATTTGGCGGCAAAACCACGTTGGTTAGTCTTCAACAAGATCGACCTGCTGGATAAGGCAGAAGCTGAAGAGAAAGCCAAAGCGATCGCGGAGGCGCTGGGCTGGGAAGATAAATATTATCTGATCTCTGCGGCGAGCGGACTGGGCGTGAAAGATCTCTGCTGGGATGTGATGACTTTTATCATTGAAAACCCAGTTGTGCAGGCCGAAGAAGCGAAACAGCCAGAGAAAGTCGAATTCATGTGGGATGATTATCACCGTCAGCAGCTTGAAGAGATTGCTGAAGAGGATGATGAAGACTGGGATGACGACTGGGACGAAGACGACGAAGAAGGCGTTGAGTTCATTTACAAGCGTTAATCAGCTAAACCCCGGCCATGTGCCGGGGTTTCTCTTTAGACTAATTATTCTGATAAATATCTTTATACAAACGGCTTTCAAAACGCACTAACGGAATGCGGCGATTACGCTGATCCGCGGGTTCTACCGCATAGCCAGAAAGATATTGTACAAACGCCATTCGTTGCCCGCTCGCTGTGGTAATGAATCCCGCCAGGTTATATACCCCCTGCAAAGAGCCGGTTTTTGCTGAGACCTTTCCGTCCACGCCAGCCTGATGCAGGCCCGCACGGTACTGCAAAGAGCCGTCATAGCCTGCCAGCGGCAGCATAGAGATAAAGTTAAGTTCATTGTCATGTTGGGCAATGTATTGCAGCACCTGCATCATGGTGGCAGGTGCAATCAGGTTATGCCGCGAAAGCCCTGAACCATCGGCAATAATCGTGTTACCAATATCGATACCAGCTTGCTGACGCAGGATCTGACGTACGGCATCCGATCCGGCCCGCCATGTTCCGGGCACATTGAAGCGCGCATGGCCTATCATGCGGAAAACCGTATCGGCAATCATGTTGTCTGACTTTTTCAGCATAATCTTAAGCAGATCGTGCAACGGGGCCGACTGTTTACTGGCAACTACCGTTCCGGGTTCATTAACCTGAGTCTGGCGCAGTAGTGTTCCGCTCCAGGTGATACCTGCCTGTTTTAACTCATCTTTCAGAATTGCACCGGCATAGCTGGCTCCATCCTGTATGGCAAAAGCCAACGGGAGCGGCTCAGAACGTTGTGGCAGGCATCCGGTCAGCGTAAAGCGGTTCAGGTCGCCTGGCACCACATCCAGCTCGCAATATTGCGCTTCGGCAGAACCACGGGGGAGGGTGCGTACCTGGCTGAACATCGTAACAGGGTAATAAGATGCCACGCGTATAAAGGCCATATCACCGGGTTTTTGGGCACTGTAGAGCGAGACGGAGAAACAGTTGCGGTCAACTATGGCGGCGGCAGGCGGAGCGCTAAAGCATTGTGTCATGTCATTCCACGGCCAGCCGGGGGCTTTATCGTGGCTGGCAAAAATGGAGGTGTCTATCAACACATTACCATCAATTTGGTTGACGCCAGATTTTTTCAAAGTCGTGACCATATTGCGAATATCCTGACGTTTTAACGTCGGATCGGCACCAAATCGCGCCACTAAGTCACCCTTGAGTACGCCGTTTTCCACATTGCCTTTGGTTTCAAGCGTAGTAGTAAAACGAAAATCGGGGCCGAGTTGAATCAACGCCGCCAGCGCAGTAATCACTTTCTGCGTACTGGCGGGCAGCGCCATCTGCTGACTGTGGTAATCAATAGCGGGGGCCGATGCGCCGACTTTTTGCACCATCAGGGCAAGGTTGGCACCAGCGGGGAGTTGAGTAATGTACTCATCAACATTCGCGGCCTGAACACTGAACGCTATACAGCTGGTCAATCCGATGATAAATCTGGAAAATCGCATAATCTCGCGCTAACAACCTGGAATCGAGCCGTCATACTACGGCGCAACGCCCTATAAAGTAAACGATGACCCTTCGGGAACTTCAGGGTAAAATGACTATCAAAATGTGAATTGTAGCTGACCTGGGACTTGTACCCGGGTCGGTATTTTTTTGCTTCTGGTCCCGGTGAGGAGTTATGCCGGGCAGGCCGAACAGCTGGGGTGGGTGGAGACTCGCCCCATCAGGAATATTCAAGAGGTATAACAAATGCAAGCTATTCCGATGACCTTACGCGGCGCTGAAAAATTACGCGAAGAGCTGGATTTTCTGAAATCTGTGCGCCGTCCTGAAATTATTGCTGCTATCGCGGAAGCGCGCGAGCATGGCGACCTGAAAGAAAACGCCGAATACCACGCAGCTCGTGAACAGCAGGGTTTCTGCGAAGGTCGTATCAAAGATATTGAAGCCAAACTGTCGAACGCCCAGGTGATTGATGTCACCAAAATGCCTAACAATGGGCGCGTTATTTTTGGTGCTACCGTAACGGTGTTGAATCTGGATTCTGACGAAGAGCAGACTTATCGCATCGTTGGCGATGACGAAGCTGACTTTAAACAGAACCTGATTTCTGTAAACTCGCCTATTGCCCGTGGCCTGATCGGCAAAGAAGAAGATGATGTTGTGGTCATCAAAACGCCGGGCGGCGAAGTAGAATTTGAAGTAATTAAGGTGGAATACCTGTAAGAATTACCCAATACTCAAGATGTTGATGTATTGTAAAGAAAGGAAAAAGGCCGCTATGCGGCCTTTTATCAACGAACAGAGCGTGGCATTTTGCTCTCCTGCCTGCGGAAAACCCCTCGTTTTACACAGCAAATGTGTGTAACTTTAGGATAATCTTAGCGCGGCAGCGAGATTTTACGTTCTTTAGTTGGGCGATAAAGCACCAGCGTTTTACCGATGACCTGTACATTACAGGCGCCGGTTTCGCGCACGATAGCTTCCACGATCAAGGTTTTAGTTTCGCGATCTTCGGTGGCGATTTTCACCTTGATGAGTTCATGGTGCTCTAACGCTTGTTCAATCTCGGCCAGCACCCCTTCGGTCAAACCATTACTGCCAAGCAGAACAACTGGCTTGAGCGGATGTGCCAGACCTTTCAGGTGCTGTTTTTGTTTAGTACTCAGATTCATCGTATTTTTTGCTTACGTTGGGATTGAAAACGGGTCATTCTACCGCCATCTCCCATATATCACCAAATAGGCGCGTAAAAATTTACGCAATTGGTTACGATGAGTTATCCCAATGGGAAAGTTAAATGACAGGTAAGAAGCGTTCTGCCAGCTCCAGCCGCTGGCTTCAGGAACACTTTAGCGATAAATATGTTCAACAGGCACAGAAAAAGGGGTTACGTTCCCGTGCCTGGTTTAAACTTGATGAAATACAGCAAAGTGACAAACTCTTTAAACCGGGAATGACGGTTGTCGACCTTGGTGCTGCTCCGGGTGGTTGGTCACAATATGTGGTCACCCAAATTGGCGGCAAAGGCCGCATCATCGCTTGCGATCTTTTACCTATGGATCCTATCGTTGGTGTGGACTTTCTTCAGGGCGATTTTCGTGATGAACTGGTGATGAAAGCACTGCTGGAGCGCGTTGGCGACAGCAAAGTCCAGGTTGTCATGTCCGATATGGCACCAAACATGAGCGGAACACCGGCGGTGGATATCCCCCGTGCCATGTATCTGGTGGAACTGGCGTTAGAAATGTGTCGTGATGTATTAGCGCCAGGTGGCAGTTTTGTAGTGAAGGTGTTCCAGGGCGAAGGTTTCGATGAGTATCTAAGGGAAATTCGCTCCCTGTTTACGAAGGTCAAAGTTCGTAAGCCGGACTCTTCTCGTGCACGTTCGCGGGAAGTGTATATTGTAGCGACCGGGCGTAAACCCTAACCGGGAGATTTCAGACGAAAGTTTGAAAGATGCTGGATATAGAGTATCCTGACGCTGTTTTTAACACAGTTGTAATAAGAGGTTAATCCCTTGAGTGACATGGCGAAAAACCTAATACTCTGGCTGGTCATTGCCGTTGTGCTGATGTCAGTATTCCAGAGCTTTGGGCCCAGCGAGTCTAATGGCCGTAAGGTGGATTACTCTACCTTCCTACAAGAGGTCAATAACGACCAGGTTCGTGAAGCGCGTATCAACGGACGTGAAATCAACGTTACCAAGAAAGATAGTAACCGTTATACCACTTACATTCCGGTTCAGGATCCGAAATTACTGGATAACCTGTTGACCAAGAACGTCAAGGTTGTCGGTGAACCGCCTGAAGAACCAAGCCTGCTGGCTTCTATCTTCATCTCCTGGTTCCCGATGCTGTTGCTGATTGGTGTCTGGATCTTCTTCATGCGTCAAATGCAGGGCGGCGGTGGCAAAGGTGCCATGTCGTTCGGTAAGAGCAAAGCGCGCATGCTGACGGAAGATCAGATCAAAACGACCTTTGCTGACGTTGCGGGCTGCGACGAAGCAAAAGAAGAAGTTGCTGAACTGGTTGAGTATCTGCGCGAGCCGAGCCGCTTCCAGAAACTCGGCGGTAAGATCCCGAAAGGCGTCCTGATGGTCGGTCCTCCGGGTACCGGTAAAACGCTGCTGGCGAAAGCGATTGCAGGCGAAGCGAAAGTTCCGTTCTTTACTATCTCCGGTTCTGACTTCGTAGAAATGTTCGTCGGTGTGGGTGCATCCCGTGTTCGTGACATGTTCGAACAGGCGAAGAAAGCGGCTCCGTGCATCATCTTTATCGATGAAATCGACGCCGTAGGCCGCCAGCGTGGCGCAGGTCTGGGCGGTGGTCACGATGAACGTGAACAGACTCTGAACCAGATGCTGGTTGAGATGGATGGCTTCGAAGGTAACGAAGGTATCATCGTTATCGCTGCGACTAACCGTCCGGACGTTCTCGACCCGGCGCTGCTGCGTCCTGGCCGTTTCGACCGTCAGGTTGTGGTTGGCTTGCCAGATGTTCGCGGTCGTGAGCAGATTCTGAAAGTTCACATGCGTCGCGTACCATTGGCACCCGATATCGACGCGGCAATCATTGCCCGTGGTACTCCTGGTTTCTCCGGTGCTGACCTGGCGAACCTGGTGAACGAAGCGGCACTGTTCGCTGCTCGTGGCAACAAACGTGTTGTGTCGATGGTTGAGTTCGAGAAAGCGAAAGACAAAATCATGATGGGTGCGGAACGTCGCTCCATGGTGATGACGGAAGCGCAGAAAGAATCGACTGCTTACCACGAAGCAGGTCACGCGATTATCGGTCGCCTGGTGCCGGAACACGATCCGGTGCACAAAGTAACGATTATCCCGCGCGGTCGTGCGCTGGGTGTGACCTTCTTCTTGCCTGAGGGCGACGCAATCAGCGCCAGCCGTCAGAAACTGGAAAGCCAGATTTCTACGCTGTACGGCGGTCGTCTGGCAGAAGAGATCATCTACGGGCCGGAACATGTTTCTACCGGGGCGTCCAACGATATTAAAGTTGCGACCAACCTGGCGCGTAACATGGTTACCCAATGGGGCTTCTCTGAGAAACTCGGTCCGCTGCTGTATGCGGAAGAAGAAGGTGAAGTGTTCCTCGGTCGTAGCGTAGCGAAAGCGAAACATATGTCCGATGAAACGGCACGCATCATCGACCAGGAAGTGAAAGCACTGATCGAGCGTAACTATAATCGTGCGCGTCAGCTTCTGACCGACAATATGGATATTCTGCATGCGATGAAAGATGCTCTCATGAAATATGAGACTATCGACGCACCGCAGATTGATGACCTGATGGCACGTCGCGATGTACGTCCGCCAGCGGGCTGGGAAGAACCAGGCGCTTCTAACAATTCTGGCGACAATGGTAGCCCAAAGGCTCCGCGTCCGGTTGATGAACCGCGTACGCCGAACCCGGGTAACACCATGTCAGAGCAGTTAGGCGACAAGTAAGTTCCCGCATTAGATGACTGTATTTGTACTGAAAACCCCGGGGCGTGCTCCGGGGTTTTTTCTTATCAATTCATACCAGGGATAACATCATGAAACTCTTTGCCCAGGGCACTTCACTGGACCTTAGCCATCCTCACGTAATGGGGATCCTCAACGTTACGCCTGATTCCTTTTCGGATGGTGGCACGCATAACTCGCTGATAGATGCGGTGAAACATGCGAATCTGATGATCAACGCTGGCGCGACGATCATTGACGTTGGTGGCGAGTCCACGCGCCCAGGGGCGGCGGAAGTTAGCGTTGAAGAAGAGTTGCAACGTGTTATTCCTGTGGTTGAGGCAATTGCTCAACGCTTCGAAGTCTGGATCTCGGTAGATACTTCCAAACCAGAAGTCATCCGTGAGTCAGCGAAAGTTGGTGCTCACATTATTAACGATATTCGCTCTCTTTCCGAACCTGGCGCTCTGGAAGCTGCTGCAGAAACCGGTTTGCCAGTTTGCCTGATGCATATGCAGGGAAATCCAAAAACCATGCAGGAAGCCCCGAAGTATGACGATGTCTTTGCGGAAGTGAATCGCTACTTTATTGAGCAGATAGCTCGTTGTGAGCAGGCGGGTATCGCAAAAGAGAAATTGTTGCTCGACCCCGGATTCGGTTTCGGTAAAAATCTCTCCCATAACTATTCATTA
This sequence comes from Escherichia sp. MOD1-EC5990, assembly GCF_002965285.1. NCBI lineage: Bacteria > Pseudomonadati > Pseudomonadota > Gammaproteobacteria > Enterobacterales > Enterobacteriaceae > Escherichia > Escherichia sp. MOD1-EC5990. The sequence continues at coordinate 100,725 of NZ_PTRV01000003.1, forward strand.
CTGGCGCGCCTGGCTGAATTTCACCATTTCAACCTGCCGCTGTTGGTGGGTATGTCACGAAAATCGATGATTGGGCAATTGCTGAACGTGGGGCCGTCCGAGCGCCTGAGCGGTAGTTTGGCCTGTGCGGTCATTGCCGCAATGCAAGGTGCGCACATCATTCGTGTTCATGACGTCAAAGAAACCGTAGAAGCGATGCGGGTGGTGGAAGCCACTCTGTCTGCAAAGGAAAACAAACGCTATGAGTAATCGTAAATATTTCGGTACCGATGGGATTCGTGGTCGTGTAGGGGATGCGCCGATCACCCCTGATTTTGTACTTAAGTTGGGTTGGGCCGCCGGTAAAGTGCTGGCGCGCCACGGCTCGCGTAAGATCATTATTGGTAAAGACACGCGTATTTCTGGCTATATGCTGGAGTCAGCACTGGAAGCGGGTCTGGCGGCTGCGGGCCTTTCCGCACTCTTTACAGGCCCGATGCCTACACCTGCCGTGGCTTATCTGACGCGTACCTTCCGCGCAGAGGCCGGGATTGTAATTTCTGCATCGCATAACCCATTCTACGATAACGGCATAAAATTCTTTTCTATTGACGGTACTAAGCTGCCGGATGCAGTTGAAGAAGCCATCGAAGCGGAAATGGAAAAAGAGATCAGCTGTGTTGATTCGGCAGAACTGGGTAAAGCCAGCCGTATCGTTGATGCTGCGGGTCGCTATATCGAGTTTTGCAAAGCCACGTTCCCGAACGAACTTAGCCTCAGTGAACTGAAGATTGTGGTGGATTGCGCAAATGGCGCGACTTATCACATCGCGCCGAACGTGCTGCGTGAACTGGGGGCGAACGTTATCGCTATCGGTTGTGAGCCGAACGGCGTAAACATCAATGCCGAAGTGGGGGCAACAGATGTTCGTGCGTTACAGGCGCGCGTACTGGCTGAAGAAGCAGATCTTGGGATCGCCTTTGACGGTGACGGCGACCGCGTGATTATGGTTGACCATGAAGGCAATAAAGTCGATGGCGACCAGATTATGTATATCATCGCGCGCGAAGGTCTTCGTCAGGGCCAACTGCGTGGTGGCGCGGTGGGTACATTGATGAGCAACATGGGGCTGGAACTCGCCCTGAAACAGCTAGGAATTCCGTTTGCTCGTGCGAAAGTGGGCGATCGCTACGTACTGGAAAAAATGCAGGAGAAAGGCTGGCGTATCGGTGCAGAGAACTCTGGTCATGTGATCCTGCTGGATAAAACCACAACCGGTGACGGCATCGTTGCTGGTTTGCAGGTGCTGGCGGCGATGGCGCGTAACCATATGAGCCTGCACGATCTTTGCAGCGGCATGAAAATGTTCCCGCAGATTCTGGTTAACGTGCGTTACACCGCAGGTAGTGGCGATCCGCTGGAGCATGAATCAGTCAAAGCCGTGACCGCAGAAGTTGAAGCTGCGCTGGGCAGCCGCGGACGTGTGCTGTTGCGTAAATCCGGCACCGAGCCATTAATTCGCGTGATGGTGGAAGGCGAAGACGAAGCGCAGGTGACTGAATTTGCACACCGCATCGCCGATGCAGTAAAAGCCGTTTAACGCGTTAGATAACTGGCTAAAAAGGCGGCGATTGTCGCCTTTTTTCTCAGCGAACACATCGGTTTTGCTGTTTTTTTCCGCAGTTGATACAATGCGATAAAATTGCCCTTGCGAAGGTCATTCGCTTTGGTTAGTATTCACACCCGCTTCAGTGGGAAAGATTAAAAACTCCCGCTTTATTGGTTGAAGCATTGGTACGCGGCAACTCCGCAAGGAACAGGTTGATTATGTACGAAGCTCTTTTAGTAGTTTTCCTTATTGTGGCAATTGGCCTTGTTGGTCTGATCATGCTGCAGCAAGGTAAAGGCGCTGATATGGGAGCCTCCTTCGGAGCAGGCGCTTCCGCTACGCTGTTTGGTTCAAGTGGTTCTGGTAACTTCATGACCCGCATGACGGCGCTGCTGGCAACGTTATTCTTCATCATCAGTCTGGTGCTGGGTAACATCAATAGCAACAAAACCAATAAAGGTAGTGAATGGGAAAACCTGAGTGCACCGGCCAAAACCGAACAAACTCAGCCAGCTGCTCCGGCTAAGCCGACCAGCGATATCCCGAACTAAAAAGTAGTATCCGTGCCGAGGTGGTGGAATTGGTAGACACGCTACCTTGAGGTGGTAGTGCCCAATAGGGCTTACGGGTTCAAGTCCCGTCCTCGGTACCAAATTCCAGAAAAGAGACGCTGAAAAGCGTCTTTTTTCGTTTTGGTCCTGGTCTGAGGAATGGTTGTCAGGTATCTGTATCTCGTCCAGTTGCTTTACTCGTAGCTGGTACTTTGAAACGATGGTGCCGGTACGCCTTAGTTATAAACTTTTCCCTACTGCTGACATAATTGGCACTTTATTGTGTCAACTCCAGTTCCGGTACGAATACGGATATGTTTACTTCTCGATAAACCATCCTGCTCCTGTCAGTATAACTACTGATGGCTACGTTCTGCGTAATGTTTAGAGACGCATTGATAATGTTATTTAATTACTGAGAACAATGGCCGCATCATTTAAAAAGAAAAAACTAACAGTGTTTCGGTCTGATATGGCTCAGCGTTGAAAAACATGTCTGATATAAAATTGAACATTGTTGATAATTGTTTATATTGGTTGTGAACTTGGATTTCTGGATGACAGTATTCAACAAATTTGTTAGAAGTTTTAAATCTCATTGGTTGTTGTATCTTTGTGTTATTGTTTTTGGTATTACGAACTTAGTCGCCTCTTCCGGAGCGCATATGGTTCAGCGATTGCTGTTCTTCGTTCTGACCATCCTGGTTGTTAAACGTATATCATCCCTTCCGCTTCGCCTGCTTGTTGCCGCACCATTTGTGTTACTGACAGCGGCAGACATGAGTATTAGCCTCTATTCATGGTGTACCTTTGGTACAACTTTCAATGATGGATTTGCGATTAGTGTGCTGCAGAGTGATCCGGATGAAGTTGTCAAAATGCTGGGGATGTATATCCCTTATCTATGTGCTTTTGCCTTTTTATCCCTTCTTTTTTTGGCAGTAATAATAAAATATGATGTTTCCTTGCCGACGAAAAAAGTGACAGGAATATTATTGCTGATTGTCATTTCGGGCAGTTTATTTTCCGCTTGTCAATTTGCTTATAAAGATGCAAAAAATAAAAAAGCGTTCAGTCCATATATACTAGCGTCGCGATTTGCTACCTATACACCGTTTTTCAATCTCAATTATTTTGCTTTAGCAGCGAAAGAGCATCAAAGATTACTCTCAATTGCAAACACGGTGCCGTATTTTCAATTATCAGTCAGGGATACAGGTATTGATACCTACGTGTTGATTGTGGGGGAGTCTGTACGTGTCGACAATATGTCTTTGTATGGATATACACGCTCTACGACACCGCAAGTCGAAGCACAAAGAAAACAGATCAAACTGTTTAATCAAGCAATAAGCGGTGCACCTTACACTGCGCTGTCGGTTCCCCTTTCTTTAACTGCTGATTCTGTTTTGAGTCATGACATTCATAATTACCCGGACAACATTATTAATATGGCTAATCAAGCAGGATTTCAGACTTTCTGGCTAAGCTCGCAATCCGCTTTTCGGCAGAATGGTACAGCAGTTACCAGTATCGCCATGCGCGCCATGGAAACAGTCTATGTCAGAGGATTTGATGAATTGTTGTTGCCGCATTTATCGCAAGCGTTACAGCAAAAGACGCAGCAAAAGAAACTGATTGTTCTTCATTTAAATGGAAGCCATGAACCGGCTTGTAGCGCCTATCCGCAATCCAGCGCCGTGTTTCAACCACAGGACGATCAGGATGCCTGCTATGACAACTCCATTCATTACACAGATAGTTTGCTAGGTCAGGTTTTTGAATTATTAAAAGATCGCCGAGCCTCGGTCATGTATTTTGCCGACCATGGCCTGGAACGCGACCCGACGAAGAAGAACATTTATTTTCATGGAGGCAGGGAGGCCAGCCAGCAGGCATATCATGTTCCGATGTTTATCTGGTATAGCCCCGTTCTTGGGGATGGCGTGGATCGCACAACGGAAAACGATATCTTTTCCACTGCTTACAATAATTACCTTATTAATGCGTGGATGGGGGTAACAAAGCCGGAACAGCCGCAAACGCTGGAGGAAGTGATTGCACACTATAAAGGAGATTCACGGGTTGTAGATGCAAACCATGATGTTTTCGATTTTGTGATGCTAAGAAAGGAGTTTACTGAGGATAAGCAAGGTAACCCCACCCCTGAAGGGCAGGGTTGATGTCGAATTACTGGCCTTTATTTTCCAGATTCTCCACCTGCGGCACGCCCGAAGCGGCAGAGGAGGAAAGCAGGCCAGTTTTGGCATAGCCGAAAAGTTTCTCGCGGGTATCGGTGATATCCAGGTTGCGCATGGTCAGTTGACCGATACGATCGTCTGGCGAGAACACCGAGTCGCCTTTTTCCATCGTCAGACGCTCTGGCTTGTAGGTCAGATTCTCTGAGACGGTATTAAGGATGGAGTAATCGTTCCCGCGGCGTAGCTCCAGGGTAACTTCACCAGTGATCTGACTGGCAACCCAGCGTTGCAGGGAGTCACGCAGCATCAGCGCCTGGGAATCAAACCAACGTCCCTGGTACAGCAAACGGCCCAACTGACGACCATGCGCGTGATACTGCTCAATGGTGTCTTCGTTGTGAATACCGGTCAACAGACGTTCATAAGCGATATGTAGCAGCGCCATCCCCGGAGCTTCGTAAATACCACGGCTTTTCGCTTCGATGATACGGTTTTCGATCTGGTCGCTCATGCCCAGGCCATGACGACCGCCGATGCGGTTAGCTTCCAGCATCATTTCTACGTCATCGCTAAAGGTTTTACCGTTCAGCGCCACCGGATGACCTTGCTCAAAGCGTACTGTGACTTCTTCTGCCGGGATCTTCACACTCTCATCCCAGAACTTCACGCCCATAATCGGGTTGACGATTTTGACGCTGGAGTTGAGGTATTCCAGATCCTTCGCTTCGTGTGTTGCACCAAGCATGTTAGAGTCCGTGGAGTAGGCTTTTTCGACAGACATTTTGTAGTCGAAACCGCAGGCAATCATAAATTCAGACATTTCATGACGGCCGCCCAGTTCATCAATAAAATCAGTATCAAGCCACGGTTTGTAAATCTGAAGTTCAGCATTGGTCAGCAGACCGTAACGATAGAAACGTTCGATATCGTTTCCTTTATAGGTACTGCCGTCTCCCCAGATATTCACGCCATCTTCTTTCATGGCCGCAACCAGCATTGTGCCAGTCACGGCGCGGCCCAGCGGCGTCGTGTTGAAATAGGTCAGGCCGCCGGTGGTGTTATGAAATGCGCCACACTGAATAGCGGCAATACCTTCGGCAACCAGTTGTTTGCGGCAGTCGATCAGACGTGCGTTCTCCGCGCCGTATTCCATGGCACGACGAGGGATCGCATCATAATCCTCTTCGTCTGGCTGGCCCAGGTTTGCAGTATATGCATAAGGAACCGCTCCCTTTTGTCGCATCCACAGCAGTGCGGCACTGGTGTCCAGACCGCCGGAAAAAGCGATACCAATACGTTGACCTACCGGGAGATGCTTGAGAATCGTCGTCATAAAATAACACCCTGCTTAATTAACTGATGATGAGCCTGGATTTCCGCTCTCACTGAATTTTTATGCAAAATAAATGAGTTTTCATTTAATCATCTTTTATCGGTGACAGGAAGAGTTTAGTGTGTTTTTTGTAAAATAATGCGCTTAAGGAGGAGCAGTAGAGGGCAAAAGTATTCGACAAACGAAAGTGAACTGGATATTCATTCACGCGATTAGCAATAAATGTTGACAAAATGTGGCGTGGATCACTATAATGCCTGCAGATTTTACGTCCCGTCTCGGTACACCAAATCCCAGCAGTATTTGCATTTTTTACCCAAAACGAGTAGAATTTGCCACGTTTCAGGCGCGGGGTGGAGCAGCCTGGTAGCTCGTCGGGCTCATAACCCGAAGGTCGTCGGTTCAAATCCGGCCCCCGCAACCACTTTCCCTTAGAGTCCTTTTTCAAATATACTGTGAAGACTTCGGCCTTCGTAGTGGGATTTGAAAAAATCCTTCTGGAAAGTGCTCCAGACCGCAGTTGCGGTTATAGGGTTCAGTTATATAAAGCCCCGATTTATCGGGGTTTTTTGTTATCTGACTACAGAATAACTGGGCTTTAGGCCCTTTTTTTATGTCTTGGGGGTGGGCTTGTCCACATTAGAGCAAAAATTAACAGAGATGATTACTGCGCCAGTTGAGGCCCTGGGTTTTGAACTGGTTGGCATCGAGTTTATCCGCGGTCGCACATCCACACTGCGCATCTATATTGATAGTGAAGATGGCATCAATGTTGATGATTGTGCTGATGTGAGCCACCAGGTAAGTGCTGTGCTGGATGTCGAAGATCCCATCACCGTTGCTTATAACCTGGAAGTCTCCTCACCGGGTCTCGATCGTCCACTGTTCACGGCTGAACACTACGCCCGTTTCGTCGGAGAAGAGGTGACTCTGGTTCTCCGTATGGCGGTACAAAACCGTCGTAAATGGCAGGGCGTTATCAAAGCGGTAGACGGTGAAATGATCACAGTTACCGTCGAAGGTAAAGATGAAGTGTTCGCGCTGAGTAATATCCAGAAGGCGAACCTGGTTCCCCACTTTTAATAGTCTGGATGAGGTGAAAAGCCCGCGATGAACAAAGAAATTTTGGCTGTAGTTGAAGCCGTCTCCAATGAAAAGGCGCTGCCTCGCGAGAAAATTTTCGAAGCGTTGGAAAGCGCGCTGGCTACAGCAACCAAGAAAAAATACGAACAAGAGATCGACGTTCGCGTACAAATCGATCGCAAAAGCGGTGATTTTGACACCTTCCGTCGCTGGCTGGTAGTTGATGAAGTCACCCAGCCAACGAAAGAAATCACTCTTGAAGCTGCGCGCTTTGAAGATGAAAGCCTGAATCTGGGCGATTACGTTGAAGATCAGATTGAGTCTGTTACCTTTGACCGTATCACCACCCAGACGGCAAAACAGGTTATTGTGCAGAAAGTGCGTGAAGCCGAACGTGCGATGGTGGTTGATCAGTTCCGTGAACACGAAGGTGAAATCATCACCGGCGTGGTGAAAAAAGTGAACCGCGACAACATCTCTCTGGATCTGGGCAACAACGCTGAAGCCGTGATCCTGCGTGAAGATATGCTGCCGCGTGAAAACTTCCGCCCTGGCGACCGCGTTCGTGGCGTGCTCTATTCTGTTCGCCCGGAAGCGCGTGGCGCACAACTGTTCGTCACCCGTTCCAAGCCGGAAATGCTGATCGAACTGTTCCGCATTGAAGTGCCGGAAATCGGCGAAGAAGTGATTGAAATTAAAGCAGCGGCTCGCGACCCGGGTTCTCGTGCGAAAATCGCGGTGAAAACCAACGATAAACGTATCGATCCGGTAGGTGCTTGCGTAGGTATGCGTGGCGCGCGTGTTCAGGCGGTTTCTACTGAACTGGGCGGCGAACGTATCGATATCGTCCTGTGGGATGATAACCCGGCGCAGTTCGTGATTAACGCAATGGCACCGGCAGACGTTGCTTCTATCGTGGTGGATGAAGATAAACACACCATGGATATCGCCGTTGAAGCCGGTAATCTGGCGCAGGCGATTGGCCGTAACGGTCAGAACGTGCGTCTGGCTTCGCAGCTGAGCGGTTGGGAACTCAACGTGATGACCGTTGACGACCTGCAGGCTAAGCATCAGGCAGAAGCGCACGCAGCGATCGACACCTTCACCAAATATCTCGACATCGACGAAGACTTTGCGACTGTCCTGGTAGAAGAAGGCTTCTCGACGCTGGAAGAACTGGCCTATGTGCCGATGAAAGAGCTGTTGGAAATCGAAGGCCTTGATGAGCCGACCGTTGAAGCACTGCGCGAGCGTGCTAAAAATGCACTGGCCACCATTGCACAGGCCCAGGAAGAAAGCCTCGGTGATAACAAACCGGCTGACGATCTGCTGAACCTTGAAGGGATAGATCGTGATTTGGCATTCAAACTGGCCGCCCGTGGCGTTTGTACGCTGGAAGATCTCGCCGAACAGGGCATTGATGATCTGGCTGATATCGAAGGGTTGACCGACGAAAAAGCCGGAGCACTGATTATGGCTGCCCGTAATATTTGCTGGTTCGGTGACGAAGCGTAATAAACTGTAGCAGGAAGGAACAGCATGACAGATGTAACGATTAAAACGCTGGCCGCAGAGCGACAGACCTCCGTGGAACGCCTGGTACAGCAATTTGCTGATGCAGGTATCCGGAAGTCTGCTGACGACTCTGTGTCCGCACAAGAGAAACAGACTTTAATTGACCACCTGAATCAGAAAAATTCAGGCCCGGACAAATTAACGCTGCAACGTAAAACCCGCAGCACCCTTAACATTCCTGGTACCGGTGGAAAAAGCAAATCGGTACAAATCGAAGTCCGCAAGAAACGCACCTTTGTGAAACGCGATCCGCAAGAGGCTGAACGCCTTGCTGCGGAAGAGCAGGCGCAGCGTGAAGCGGAAGAGCAAGCCCGTCGTGAGGCAGAAGAATCGGCCAAACGCGAGGCGCAACAAAAAGCTGAACGTGAGGCCGCAGAACAAGCTAAGCGTGAAGCCGCTGAACAAGCGAAACGTGAAGCTGCGGAAAAAGACAAAGTGAGCAATCAACAAGACGATATGACTAAAAACGCCCAGGCTGAAAAAGCCCGCCGTGAGCAGGAAGCTGCAGAGCTCAAGCGTAAAGCTGAAGAAGAAGCGCGTCGTAAACTCGAAGAAGAAGCACGTCGCGTTGCTGAAGAAGCACGTCGTATGGCGGAAGAAAACAAATGGACTGATAACGCGGAACCGACTGAAGATTCCAGCGATTATCACGTTACTACTTCTCAACATGCTCGCCAGGCAGAAGACGAAAGCGATCGTGAAGTCGAAGGCGGCCGTGGCCGTGGTCGTAACGCGAAAGCAGCGCGTCCGAAGAAAGGCAACAAACACTCTGAATCAAAAGCTGATCGTGAAGAAGCACGCGCAGCAGTACGTGGCGGTAAAGGCGGGAAACGTAAAGGTTCTTCGCTGCAGCAAGGCTTCCAGAAGCCAGCTCAGGCCGTTAACCGTGACGTTGTGATTGGCGAAACCATCACCGTTGGCGAACTGGCGAACAAGATGGCGGTTAAAGGTTCTCAGGTCATCAAAGCGATGATGAAACTGGGCGCAATGGCAACCATCAACCAGGTTATCGATCAGGAAACCGCACAGCTGGTTGCTGAAGAGATGGGCCACAAAGTTATCCTGCGTCGTGAAAACGAGCTGGAAGAAGCGGTAATGAGCGACCGTGACACGGGTGCTGCGGCTGAACCGCGCGCGCCGGTTGTGACCATCATGGGTCACGTTGACCACGGTAAAACCTCTTTGCTGGACTACATTCGTTCAACGAAAGTGGCCTCTGGCGAAGCGGGCGGCATTACCCAGCACATTGGTGCATACCACGTTGAAACTGAAAACGGCATGATCACCTTCCTGGACACCCCGGGGCACGCCGCGTTTACTTCAATGCGTGCACGTGGTGCGCAGGCAACGGACATCGTAGTCCTGGTTGTTGCTGCCGACGACGGCGTAATGCCGCAGACCATCGAAGCAATTCAGCACGCGAAAGCGGCAGGCGTGCCGGTTGTGGTTGCAGTGAACAAGATCGACAAACCAGAAGCCGATCCAGATCGCGTTAAGAACGAACTCTCCCAGTACGGCATCCTGCCGGAAGAGTGGGGCGGTGAAAGCCAGTTCGTACACGTGTCTGCGAAAGCAGGTACCGGTATCGATGAACTGCTGGACGCTATCCTGTTGCAGGCAGAAGTTCTGGAACTGAAAGCGGTACGTAAAGGTATGGCGAGCGGTGCGGTTATCGAATCCTTCCTCGATAAAGGTCGTGGTCCGGTTGCTACCGTTCTGGTACGTGAAGGTACTCTGCACAAGGGCGACATCGTTCTGTGTGGTTTCGAATACGGTCGTGTTCGCGCAATGCGTAACGAAATGGGTCAGGAAGTGCTGGAAGCAGGTCCGTCCATTCCAGTAGAAATCCTTGGCTTGTCCGGTGTTCCGGCTGCGGGTGACGAAGTTACCGTAGTGCGTGACGAGAAGAAAGCTCGTGAAGTTGCACTGTATCGTCAGGGCAAATTCCGTGAAGTTAAACTGGCACGTCAGCAGAAATCGAAACTCGAGAACATGTTTGCCAACATGACTGAAGGCGAAGTTCACGAAGTGAACATCGTTCTGAAGGCAGACGTTCAGGGTTCCGTGGAAGCGATCTCCGACTCCTTGCTGAAACTGTCTACTGACGAAGTTAAAGTGAAGATCATCGGTTCTGGCGTAGGTGGTATCACCGAAACCGACGCTACCCTGGCTGCGGCGTCCAACGCCATCCTGGTTGGCTTCAACGTACGTGCTGATGCCTCTGCACGTAAAGTGATTGAAGCGGAAAGCCTGGATCTGCGTTACTACTCCGTCATCTATAACCTGATCGACGAAGTGAAAGCGGCGATGAGCGGTATGCTGTCTCCGGAACTGAAACAGCAGATTATCGGTCTGGCGGAAGTTCGTGATGTGTTCAAATCACCGAAATTTGGTGCCATCGCAGGTTGTATGGTTACTGAAGGTGTGGTTAAACGTCACAATCCGATCCGCGTTCTGCGCGACAACGTGGTTATCTACGAAGGCGAGCTGGAGTCCCTGCGCCGCTTCAAAGATGACGTTAACGAAGTCCGTAACGGTATGGAATGTGGTATCGGCGTTAAGAACTACAACGACGTCCGCACTGGCGATGTGATCGAAGTATTCGAAATCATCGAGATCCAACGTTCCATCGCTTAAGGTTTTTAGGGTTCTATGCGGGATAAGGCGTTTACGCTGCATCCGGCATGGATTGCCTGATGCGACGCTGGCGCGTCTTATCAGGCCTACGTGAACAGCCCTTCCACCTGAAATTAATTTTAAAAAGGGGCTAACAGCCCCTTTTTTGTCAGGAGAATTTATTATGGCGAAAGAATTTGGTCGCCCGCAGCGCGTAGCGCAGGAAATGCAAAAAGAGATCGCTCTCATCCTGCAACGCGAAATTAAAGATCCTCGTCTGGGCATGATGACCACCGTTTCCGGTGTCGAAATGTCTCGTGACTTGGCGTATGCAAAAGTATATGTGACGTTCCTTAACGACAAAGATGAAGACGCGGTTAAAGCGGGCATCAAAGCATTACAAGAAGCCTCTGGTTTCATCCGCAGCCTGTTGGGGAAAGCGATGCGACTGCGCATCGTGCCGGAACTGACCTTCTTCTACGACAACTCACTGGTTGAAGGGATGCGTATGTCAAACCTGGTGACCAGCGTGGTCAAACATGACGAAGAACGTCGTGTTAACCCGGACGACAGCAAGGAGGACTAATGAGTCGTCCTCGTCGTCGCGGTCGCGACATTAACGGCGTTTTGTTGCTGGATAAACCACAGGGTATGTCCAGCAACGATGCGCTGCAAAAAGTGAAACGGATTTATAACGCCAACCGTGCCGGACACACTGGCGCGCTGGATCCGCTGGCGACCGGCATGCTGCCGATTTGCCTCGGGGAAGCCACCAAGTTTTCCCAGTATCTGCTGGACTCCGACAAACGCTATCGGGTGATTGCGCGTCTTGGACAGCGTACCGATACTTCTGATGCCGACGGACAAATCGTTGAAGAACGTCCGGTAACCTTTAGTGCAGAGCAACTGGCGGCGGCACTGGATACTTTCCGTGGTGATATCGAACAGATCCCATCGATGTATTCAGCACTGAAATACCAGGGCAAAAAACTGTACGAATATGCGCGTCAGGGAATTGAAGTCCCGCGTGAAGCACGCCCGATTACCGTTTATGAATTGCTGTTTATTCGCCACGAAGGCAATGAACTGGAGCTGGAAATTCACTGCTCAAAAGGCACATATATCCGCACTATCATTGACGATCTCGGCGAAAAACTCGGCTGTGGCGCGCATGTTATTTACCTGCGTCGCCAGGCTGTAAGTAAATATCCGGTTGAACGGATGGTGACTCTGGAACATCTGCGTGAACTGGTTGAGCAAGCCGAGCAGCAGGATATTCCGGCAGCGGAGTTACTTGATCCATTACTGATGCCAATGGACAGTCCAGCTTCGGACTATCCGGTGGTGAATCTTCCGTTAACGTCTTCTGTTTACTTCAAAAATGGTAACCCGGTTCGTACATCCGGTGCGCCGCTGGAAGGACTGGTTCGCGTTACAGAAGGTGAGAACGGCAAGTTTATCGGTATGGGCGAAATTGACGATGAAGGCCGCGTTGCGCCTCGTCGCCTGGTGGTTGAATACCCGGCGTAATGTTAACCGTCTTGCGATAACAAGTCGCTACGAGTAGAATACTGCCGCTTAACGTCGCGTAAATTGTTTAACACTTTGCGTAACGTACACTGGGATCGCTGAATTAGAGATCGGCGTCCTTTCATTCTATATACTTTGGAGTTTTAAAATGTCTCTAAGTACTGAAGCAACAGCTAAAATCGTTTCTGAGTTTGGTCGTGACGCAAACGACACCGGTTCTACTGAAGTTCAGGTAGCACTGCTGACTGCACAGATCAACCACCTGCAGGGCCACTTTGCAGAGCACAAAAAAGATCACCACAGCCGTCGTGGTCTGCTGCGCATGGTTTCTCAGCGTCGTAAACTGCTCGACTACCTGAAACGTAAAGACGTAGCACGTTACACCCAGCTCATCGAGCGCCTGGGTCTGCGTCGCTAATTCTTGCGAGTTTCAGAAAAGGGGCCTGAGTGGCCCCTTTTTTCAAACTGACGGCAGCAATTCACTGGAAACTAATGTATTGTTGCTATGAATGATCTTCCGTTGCAGAGGTTCGCGCGGCTAATGAGAGGCTTTACCCACATTGGGCTGGGTTAGGGTTGTCATTAGTCGCGAGGATGCGCAGAAGATCGGGTATTAACACCAGTGCCGTAAGGTGCTGTCTAAGAAAGAGAAAGGATATTACATTGCTTAATCCGATCGTTCGTAAATTCCAGTACGGCCAACACACCGTGACTCTGGAAACCGGCATGATGGCTCGTCAGGCAACTGCCGCTGTTATGGTTAGCATGGATGACACCGCGGTATTCGTTACCGTTGTTGGTCAGAAAAAAGCCAAACCAGGTCAGGACTTCTTCCCGCTGACCGTTAACTATCAGGAGCGTACCTACGCTGCTGGTCGTATCCCAGGTAGCTTCTTCCGTCGTGAAGGCCGCCCAAGCGAAGGCGAAACCTTGATTGCGCGTCTGATTGACCGCCCGATTCGCCCGCTGTTCCCGGAAGGCTTCGTCAACGAAGTTCAGGTTATCGCCACCGTGGTTTCTGTTAACCCGCAGGTTAACCCGGATATCGTTGCGATGATTGGTGCTTCCGCAGCACTTTCTCTGTCTGGTATTCCGTTCAATGGTCCGATTGGTGCTGCCCGCGTAGGTTACATCAATGACCAGTACGTACTGAACCCGACTCAGGACGAACTGAAAGAGAGCAAACTGGATCTGGTTGTTGCCGGTACAGAAGCTGCCGTGCTGATGGTTGAATCTGAAGCTGAACTGCTGAGCGAAGACCAGATGCTGGGCGCAGTGGTGTTCGGTCATGAACAACAGCAAGTTGTTATTCAGAACATCAATGAACTGGTGAAAGAAGCCGGTAAACCGCGTTGGGATTGGCAGCCGGAGCCGGTAAACGAAGCGCTGAACGCGCGCGTTGCTGCGCTGGCTGAAGCTCGTCTGAGCGATGCTTATCGCATCACCGACAAACAAGAGCGTTATGCGCAGGTTGATGTCATCAAATCTGAAACCATCGCGACGCTGCTTGCTGAAGACGAAACCCTGGACGAAAACGAACTGGGTGAAATTCTGCACGCTATCGAGAAAAATGTTGTTCGTAGCCGCGTACTGGCAGGCGAACCGCGTATCGACGGTCGTGAAAAAGATATGATCCGTGGTCTGGATGTGCGTACTGGCGTGCTGCCGCGTACTCACGGTTCTGCGTTGTTCACCCGTGGTGAAACGCAGGCACTGGTTACCGCAACGCTGGGTACTGCACGTGACGCACAGGTTCTTGATGAACTGATGGGCGAACGTACTGACACCTTCCTGTTCCACTACAACTTCCCTCCGTATTCCGTAGGTGAAACTGGCATGGTCGGTTCTCCGAAGCGTCGTGAAATTGGTCACGGTCGTCTGGCGAAGCGCGGCGTGCTGGCAGTAATGCCGGATATGGACAAATTCCCGTACACCGTACGTGTAGTGTCTGAAATTACCGAATCCAACGGTTCTTCTTCTATGGCTTCCGTGTGCGGTGCGTCTCTGGCGCTGATGGACGCAGGTGTGCCAATCAAAGCTGCTGTTGCGGGTATCGCAATGGGTCTGGTGAAAGAAGGCGACAACTACGTTGTACTGTCTGACATTTTGGGCGACGAAGATCACCTGGGCGATATGGACTTCAAAGTTGCGGGTTCCCGCGACGGTATCTCTGCACTGCAGATGGATATCAAAATTGAAGGTATCACCAAAGAGATCATGCAGGTTGCGCTGAATCAAGCTAAAGGTGCGCGTCTGCATATCCTGGGCGTCATGGAGCAGGCGATCAACGCGCCGCGTGGTGATATCTCTGAGTTCGCTCCGCGTATCCATACCATCAAGATCAATCCGGACAAGATCAAAGACGTTATCGGTAAAGGCGGTTCTGTTATCCGTGCCCTGACCGAAGAAACTGGCACCACCATCGAAATCGAAGATGACGGTACTGTGAAGATCGCAGCGACCGACGGCGAGAAAGCGAAACACGCTATTCGTCGTATCGAAGAAATCACCGCAGAAATCGAAGTGGGTCGCGTCTACAATGGTAAAGTGACCCGTATCGTTGACTTTGGCGCGTTTGTTGCCATCGGCGGCGGTAAAGAAGGTCTGGTCCACATCTCTCAAATCGCCGACAAGCGTGTTGAGAAAGTGACCGACTACCTGCAGATGGGTCAGGAAGTACCGGTGAAAGTTCTGGAAGTCGATCGCCAGGGCCGTATCCGTCTGAGCATTAAAGAAGCGACTGAGCAGTCTCAACCTGCTGCAGCACCGGAAGCTCCGGCTGCTGAACAGGGCGAGTAAGGTTGCCATTTGCCCTCCGCTGCGGCGGGGGGCTTTTAACCGGGCAGGACGCCTTGTTAGCAACCGGGAACAGGACGTTCATTCAACCGTGGTCTTCGGGAGTGGGAAATGAAGCCTTTTTTGCGCTGGTGTTTCGTTGCGACAGCACTTACGCTTGCAGGATGCAGTAATACTTCCTGGCGTAAAAGTGAAGTCCTCGCGGTACCATTGCAACCGACTTTGCAGCAGGAAGTGATTCTGGCACGTATGGAACAAATCCTTGCCAGTCGGGCTTTAACCGATGACGAACGCGCACAGCTTTTATATGAGCGCGGAGTGTTGTATGATAGTCTCGGTCTGAGGGCATTAGCGCGTAACGATTTTTCGCAAGCGCTGGCAATCCGACCGGATATGCCTGAAGTATTCAATTACTTAGGCATATATTTAACGCAGGCAGGCAATTTTGATGCTGCCTATGAAGCGTTTGATTCTGTACTTGAGCTTGATCCAACTTACAACTACGCGCACTTGAATCGCGGGATCGCATTATATTACGGCGGTCGTGACAAGTTAGCGCAAGATGATCTGCTGGCGTTTTATCAAGACGATCCCAATGATCCTTTCCGTAGTCTGTGGCTTTATCTCGCCGAGCAGAAGCTCGATGAGAAGCAGGCTAAAGAAGTGTTAAAACAGCACTTCGAAAAATCGGATAAGGAGCAGTGGGGATGGAACATTGTCGAGTTCTACCTGGGCAACATTAGCGAACAAACGTTAATGGAAAGGCTCAAGGCGGACGCAACGGATAACACCTCGCTCGCTGAGCATCTCAGTGAAACCAACTTCTATTTAGGTAAGTACTACCTAAGTCTGGGGGATTTGGACAGCGCCACGGCACTGTTCAAACTGGCGGTTGCCAACAACGTTCATAACTTTGTTGAGCACCGATACGCATTGTTGGAATTATCGCTCCTGGGCCAGGACCAAGATGACCTGGCAGAATCGGACCAGCAATAGCTGACGTACACATCAGCCCGTAATCTTTTTTGATTGCCATCACCTTAACGGGTGAGGGCGTTGTTGTTCGTTAATACACCTACTTTGAGCCGGTTCACACTTTTCAATGAAAATTGCTGATCAATTTCATGATGAGTTATGTAGACTGGCCGCCATTAATTTTGAGGCACACGTACTACATGGCTGAATTCGAAACCACTTTTGCAGATCTGGGCCTGAAGGCTCCTATCCTTGAAGCCCTTAACGATCTGGGTTACGAAAAACCATCTCCAATTCAGGCAGAGTGTATTCCACATCTGCTGAATGGCCGCGACGTTCTGGGTATGGCCCAGACGGGGAGCGGAAAAACGGCAGCATTCTCTTTACCTCTGCTGCAAAATCTTGATCCTGAGCTGAAAGCACCACAGATTCTGGTGCTGGCACCGACCCGCGAACTGGCGGTACAGGTTGCTGAGGCAATGACGGATTTCTCTAAACACATGCGCGGCGTAAACGTGGTTGCCCTATACGGCGGCCAGCGTTATGACGTGCAATTACGCGCCCTGCGTCAGGGGCCGCAGATCGTTGTCGGTACTCCTGGCCGTCTGCTGGACCACCTGAAACGTGGCACTCTGGACCTCTCTAAACTGAGCGGTCTGGTTCTGGATGAAGCTGACGAAATGCTGCGCATGGGCTTCATCGAAGACGTTGAAACCATTATGGCGCAGATCCCGGAAGGTCATCAGACCGCTCTGTTCTCTGCAACTATGCCGGAAGCGATTCGTCGTATTACCCGCCGCTTTATGAAAGAGCCGCAGGAAGTGCGCATTCAGTCCAGCGTGACTACCCGTCCTGACATCAGCCAGAGCTACTGGACTGTGTGGGGGATGCGTAAAAACGAAGCACTGGTTCGTTTCCTGGAAGCGGAAGATTTTGATGCGGCGATTATCTTCGTTCGTACAAAAAACGCGACTTTGGAAGTGGCAGAAGCTCTTGAGCGTAACGGCTACAACAGCGCTGCACTGAACGGTGACATGAACCAGGCGCTGCGTGAGCAGACGCTGGAACGCCTGAAAGATGGTCGTCTGGATATCCTGATTGCGACCGACGTTGCGGCCCGTGGCCTGGACGTTGAGCGTATCAGCCTGGTAGTTAACTACGATATCCCGATGGATTCTGAGTCTTACGTTCACCGTATTGGTCGTACCGGCCGTGCGGGGCGTGCTGGTCGTGCGCTGCTGTTCGTTGAGAACCGCGAGCGTCGTCTGCTGCGCAACATTGAACGCACCATGAAGCTGACCATTCCGGAAGTAGAACTGCCGAACGCAGAGCTGCTGGGCAAACGCCGTCTGGAAAAATTCGCCGCTAAAGTACAGCAGCAGCTGGAAAGCAGCGATCTGGATCAATACCGTGCACTGCTGAGCAAAATTCAGCCGACTGCAGAAGGTGAAGAGCTGGATCTCGAAACTCTGGCAGCCGCACTGCTGAAAATGGCACAGGGTGAACGTACTCTGATCGTGCCGCCAGATGCGCCGATGCGTCCGAAACGTGAATTCCGTGACCGTGATGACCGTGGTCCGCGCGATCGTAACGACCGTGGCCCGCGTGGCGACCGTGAAGATCGTCCGCGTCGTGAACGTCGTGATGTTGGCGATATGCAGCTGTACCGTATTGAAGTGGGCCGCGATGATGGTGTTGAAGTTCGTCATATCGTTGGCGCGATTGCTAACGAAGGCGACATCAGCAGCCGTTACATCGGTAACATCAAGCTGTTTGCTTCTCACTCCACCATCGAACTGCCGAAAGGTATGCCGGGTGAAGTGCTGCAACACTTTACGCGTACTCGCATTCTCAACAAGCCGATGAACATGCAGCTGCTGGGCGATGCACAGCCGCATACTGGTGGTGAGCGTCGTGGTGGTGGTCGTGGTTTCGGTGGCGAACGTCGTGAAGGCGGTCGTAACTTCAGCGGTGAACGCCGTGAAGGTGGTCGTGGTGATGGTCGTCGTTTTAGCGGCGAACGTCGTGAAGGCCGCGCACCGCGTCGTGATGACTCTACTGGTCGTCGTCGTTTCGGTGGTGATGCGTAATCAACGCTGAACAGCGAACACAATCTGTAAAATAATATATACAGCCCCGATTTTAACCATCGGGGCTTTTTTTCTGTCTTTTGTACTCGTGTACTGGTACAGTGCAATGCATAACAACGCAGTCGCACTATTTTTCACTGGAGAGAAGCCCTCATGGCAACACTAACCACCACCCAAACGTCACCGTCGCTACTTGGCGGCGTGGTGATCATCGGCGGCACCATTATTGGCGCAGGGATGTTTTCTCTGCCAGTGGTCATGTCCGGTGCGTGGTTCTTCTGGTCAATGGCGGCGCTGATCTTTACCTGGTTTTGTATGCTGCATTCCGGCTTGATGATTCTGGAAGCTAACCTGAATTATCGAATCGGTTCGAGTTTTGACACCATAACCAAAGATTTGCTGGGCAAAGGCTGGAACGTGGTCAACGGCATTTCCATTGCCTTTGTGCTCTACATCCTGACTTACGCCTATATTTCTGCCAGCGGTTCGATTCTGCATCACACCTTCGCGGAGATGTCGCTGAATGTTCCGGCACGAGCTGCAGGTTTTGGTTTTGCGCTACTGGTGGCGTTTGTGGTGTGGTTGAGCACCAAAGCCGTAAGCCGGATGACGGCGATTGTGCTGGGGGCGAAAGTTATTACCTTCTTCCTCACTTTCGGCAGTTTGCTGGGGCATGTGCAGCCTGCGACATTGTTTAACGTCGCGGAAAGCAATGCGTCTTATGCACCGTATCTGTTGATGACCCTGCCGTTCTGTCTGGCCTCATTTGGTTATCACGGTAACGTGCCGAGCCTGATGAAGTATTACGGCAAAGATCCGAAAACTATCGTGAAATGCCTGGTCTACGGTACGCTGATGGCGCTGGCGCTGTATACCATCTGGTTGCTGGCGACGATGGGCAACATCCCTCGTCCGGAGTTTATCGGAATCGCCGAGAAGGGCGGTAATATTGATGTGCTGGTACAGGCGTTAAGCGGCGTGCTGAACAGTCGTAGTCTGGATCTGCTACTGGTCGTGTTCTCAAACTTTGCGGTAGCGAGTTCGTTCCTCGGCGTAACGCTGGGTTTGTTTGACTATCTGGCAGATCTGTTTGGTTTTGACGACTCTGCCCTGGGCCGCTTTAAAACGGCGTTGCTGACCTTTGCACCGCCTGTCGTGGGTGGCCTGCTGTTCCCGAACGGATTCCTGTACGCCATTGGTTATGCTGGCTTAGCGGCTACCATCTGGGCTGCAATTGTTCCGGCGCTGTTGGCCCGCGCATCGCGTAAACGCTTTGGCAGCCCGAAATTCCGTGTCTGGGGCGGCAAGCCGATGATTGCACTGATTCTGGTGTTTGGTGTTGGCAACGCACTGGTGCATATTTTATCGAGCTTTAATTTGCTGCCGGTGTATCAGTAATTAGCGGTGCCTTATCCGACATTTCTACTGCCTACACAATGCCTGATGTGCTTCGCTTATCAGGCCTACGTAGGACAGCGTTGCCAGCTCGGATAAGGCTTCCCACGTTAAAACACACTATCCCAGTAACTCTTCCTTAACATCCATCGCCAGCTCAAACGAATGCAGGCGCGCCTGGTGATCGAAAATCTGCCCGTTAACCATAATCTCATCCGCGTCGGTTTCGCGCAGGATCGACTGCAAACCATGACGCACTTTCGCTTTATCACCCACCAGCGACATACTCAGCGCCTGCTGCACGCCATACTGCTCAGACGGTGACCAGAACTGATCCATATTTTGAATCGGTGGCGGCAGTTGCCCGGTTTCACCGCGGCGCAGCTTCACAAAGGCTTGCTGCATCGAGGTAAACAGGAATTCGGCGTCGCGGTTGCTGTCGGCGGCGATAATATTGATGCACACCATCGCGTACGGTTTCTCCAGCCGCGCTGACGGTTTGAAGTTGCTGCGATAAAGATGCAGCGCCTGGAACAGCATATCCGGCGCGAAGTGTGAGGCAAACGCGAACGGCAGACCAAGCTGCGCCGCCAGTTGCGCACTGTAAAGGCTGGAGCCTAACAACCACACGGGGATTTTCTCGCCATAGCCTGGTACCGGGCGCACATGCGGATTGGGATCGCGGGCGTCAAACCAGTCCACCAGCTCCGCGACATCGCGGGGGAAATTATCAATATCGCCGCTCATATGGCGACGTAGTGCCATCATTGTCCGTTGGTCACTACCTGGCGCACGACCCAGCCCCAAATCGATTCGCCCCGGATAGAGCGTATTGAGCGTGCCGAACTGTTCGGCAATCACCAACGGTGAGTGGTTTGGTAACATCACGCCGCCAGACCCCAGATGCAGCGTTGTAGTATTTGCCGCCAGATAGCCAATCAATACTGATGTTGCAGCACTGGCAATGCCGGTCATATTGTGGTGTTCCGCCAGCCAGTAGCGATGATAGCCGCGCTTTTCAGCCAGACGGGCGAGGTCGAGAGAGTGGGAGAACGCTTCTCGCGCTGAAGAGCCTTCGGGGATGGGGGCCAGATCGAGTAGCGAAAACGCAATGGTTTTATCAGTCATAACAGCTCACTTTGTTACCGATTAATCTTTAATACTGCATTAAAGAGTAGTTAAAGTTGTTAACAAAGTGAGCTATTTGCTTAGGCTTGCAGTTCCAGCCCAGCCAGCCGTCTCCAGTAGCCGTTACAGTCGCTGTTTGCCGTCAACGGGAGTGGTGCAGCGCCATTTTCATTAGCGCGGAAGGCGTCGAGCATAGCGAAAGTGTCAGTACCCTGCGGTGACAGGCGGACCACATCAACCAGCCCCTGCATGGATGCCAGCTCGTTACCGAGGTTGTACACGTAGCCGCTCATGGTCTGAATGCCATTGAGCACAAACACTTGTTGGTTTTCCTGCGACAGCACGTTGCGCCCGTTCGGATACTTAATGCAGCAGGTTTCACACTCATCTTTTGGGCGGTCTTCCGAACGCGCGGTAAAGCAGCGGGCGGAGTAGGCCAGCGGCAGATGACCGTAGCTCAAGACTTCCACTTCAAACTGGTTGCGAATGCCCAGTTCATCGCACTGATTAAGCAGATTCACCAGCCAGTCGCGGGAAAGTTCCACCGGCATACACCAGCGCATCATGCCCTGTTTGAGCAATATTTTCAGCGTCACCGCGTTGTAGCAGTTCAGCGCGTGTCCGGCGACGAACGGCAGTTTGCGCTCAGCGCACATATTCACCACACCAAGATCGCTGGCTTCAATCAGAAACTCACCGTTCTCAACATAGCGTTTCAGTTCGCCCAGTTCGGAGGATGCCTGCACCAGCGCCAGCGTGGAGAGTACAATCTGCTTGCCACTTCCGGCGAGCGATTTTGCCATCTCTAGCCAGTCGCCAACTTTGGTTGCCCGGCGTTTGCTACAGACCGCTTCACCGAGATAAATCACGTCTGCGCTGCTGGCGGCGGCCTGCTGATAAAAATCTTCCAGCGTCTCTTTTGGCCAGTACCACAGCACCGGCCCTAAGGAATATTTCATTACTTTTCTCACTGCCATTTACGGTGATACGCGCCAAGAGTGGTTTGTGTGCCTTCGGACATCGACCCGAGCGTCTCCATCCACGCGCTTTGCGGCACGAAGTTTTGCGGATCGGCCTTACAACGGTCGATAGCCTGACGCCAGACTTTCGCTACCTGGCTGACATACGCCGGGCTACGCTGGCGGCCTTCAATTTTCACCGAAGCGATATTCGCCGCCATTAACTCCGGCAGTAGCTCAAGGGTATTGAGACTGGTTGGTTCTTCCAGCGCATGATAGCGCTCGCCGTCCACCAGATAACGCCCTTTACACAGCGTCGGATAACCTGCGTTTTCGCCGTCCTGATAACGGTCGATCAGCACTTCGTTCAGGCGGGATTCCAGCCCCTGCGGCGTTTGCTGCCAGCGCACGAAACGGGCCGGAGAACATGCCCCCACGGTGTTGGGCGACTCACCCGTCAGATACGACGACAGATAGCAACGACCTTCCGACATAATGCACAGACTGCCGAAAGCGAACACTTCCAGCGGTACAGGCGTGGCCCGCGCCAGTTGTTTCACCTGATGAATCGATAACACGCGCGGCAGCACCACGCGGGCAACGTCAAAATGGCGATGATAAAAGTGAATCGCCTCTTCATTGGTCGCCGAAGCCTGCACTGACACATGACGCTCAATATGCGGGTATCGCTGGGCGGCGTACTCCAGCATGGCGAGGTCGGCGAGGATCAGCGCGTCGGCACCCAGCTGCGCCGCCATATCCACGGCGCGCTGCCAACGGGCGTAACCGTCCGGATGCGCAAAAGTGTTAATCGCGATGTGAAGTTTGCGGCGATGTTGATGGACAAAACTCACCGCTTCCTGCAATTTTTTCTCGGTAAAGTTAAGGCCGGCGAAGTGACGGGCATTGGTATCATCTTTTAGCCCGATATAAACAGCATCTGCGCCGTTTTCGATGGCCGCCTTAAGCGCCGGGAGATTTCCGGCAGGGCAGAGCAGCTCCATAATTTTTCCTGAAGGGTGCGCTATCAAAACGCAAAAATGTTAACGAACTGGGATTTTAGTTAACCTTGCAGCGACAATTTTTGATTTAAGGCAGTTAAAGTTGTATTGGTGGTAGCAGCAATTTCATATGGAATTGTTGATTTATACCGCTATGTTATTTTTCTGATATGGCAAAATAGGATGATTGTTGAAACAGGGAGTAAAACTCGTGTTGGATAAACTGCGTTCCCGTATTGTGCATTTGGGGCCATCTCTGTTGAGTGTACCGGTAAAACTGACGCCATTTGCGCTAAAACGCCAGGTTCTTGAGCAGGTCTTAAGCTGGCAATTCCGCCAGGCGCTGGATGATGGCGAGCTGGAGTTTCTTGAAGGGCGCTGGTTAAGTATTCATGTGCGTGATATTGACCTGCAATGGTTTACCTCGGTGGTGAATGGCAAACTGGTCGTTAGCCAGAACGCGCAAGCTGATGTGAGTTTTAGTGCCGACGCCAGCGATCTGCTGATGATTGCGGCGCGTAAACAAGATCCGGATACGCTCTTCTTCCAGCGTCGGCTGGTGATTGAAGGCGATACGGAGCTGGGGCTGTATGTGAAAAACCTGATGGACGCCATTGAACTGGAGCAAATGCCGAAAGCCTTACGCATGATGCTGCTGCAACTGGCGGATTTTGTTGAGGCGGGAATGAAAACCGCGCCTGAAACCAAACAGACATCGGTAGGTGAACCATGCTAATTCGAGTAGAAATTCCCATTGATGCGCCGGGTATTGATGCCCTGCTGCGTCGTTCATTCGAAAGCGATGCGGAAGCGAAGCTGGTTCACGATCTGCGTGAAGATGGCTTTCTGACGCTGGGGCTGGTGGCGACAGATGACGAAGGTCAGGTCATTGGCTATGTGGCATTTAGTCCGGTTGATGTGCAGGGCGAAGACCTGCAATGGGTCGGCATGGCACCGCTGGCGGTAGATGAAAAATACCGTGGACAGGGGCTGGCACGCCAACTGGTCTATGAAGGACTCGATTCGCTTAATGATTTCGGCTATGCCGCAGTGGTGACGCTGGGCGATCCGGCGCTGTACAGTCGTTTCGGCTTTGAGCTGGCGGCGCATCACGATCTGCGTTGTCGCTGGCCGGGCACTGAAAGCGCCTTCCAGGTACATCGTTTAGCGGATGACGCGCTGAACGGCGTAACCGGTCTGGTTGAGTATCACGAGCACTTCAATCGCTTTTAATCTTCGGGGTTTGCAGGCTGCTCAACAGTTCTGCAAACCCTGCGCCTTCCGCTACCAGACGTTCTTTTTGCCGTTTGGTCAGTTGTTTAACGCGATATTCCGCCCGTAGTGCCAGCGAACGGTCGCCCACTGGCGCGGAAAATGCCAGCGTCAGTTCACCTTTCCCACGCAGTGCTTTTGCGCCTTTGCCGCTTTGATGTTGCTGATAGCGGCGTTCGACATCCGTGGTGATCCCGGTATAAAGCTTATTGTCGGCGGTACGGATCAAGTAAAGAAACCAGGGTGTCATCGTCTGCGTCACATGTTAAGGTCAGGCCCACAGTATAAAAGAGAACAGCTATGGAAACACTCACCGCCATCAGCCGTTGGCTGGCAAAACAACATGTTGTCACCTGGTGTGTGCAGCAGGAAGGGGAATTGTGGTGCGCCAATGCCTTTTATCTTTTTGATGCACAGAAAGTTGCCTTCTACATTTTGACGGAGGAAAAAACGCGTCACGCGCAGATGAGTGGGCCGCAGGCGGCAGTTGCTGGAACGGTAAACGGTCAGCCGAAAACGGTAGCGTTAATTCGCGGCGTGCAGTTTAAAGGTGAGATCCGCAGACTGGAAGGTGAGGAAAGCGACCTTGCGCGCAAGGCGTATAATCGTCGCTTTCCGGTTGCCAGAATGCTGTCGGCGCCAGTGTGGGAAATCCGGCTTGATGAAATCAAATTCACTGACAACACGCTGGGCTTTGGTAAAAAAATGATTTGGCTACGTAGCTCAGGCACCGAGCAGGCGTAACGCCTCGCGGTTAAACGCGGGCAAATCGTCCGGTGTCCGACTGGTAACCAGCTGATCTTTATCGACCACGACTTCCTGATCGTAAAATTCCGCGCCCGCGTTTTTAACATCAATCACAATCGGTTTAACCGCAGTCAGTTTGCGTCCCCGAATCACATCGGCGCTGATCAGCAGCTGCGGACCGTGGCAAATGGCAAACACCGGTTTGCCGCTATTCACAAAATCACGGGTAAAGGTGACAAAACGGTTGTCGCCACGCAGATAATCCGGTGAATGGCCGCCCGGTAGCAGCAGGGCATCAAACTCGGCTGGCGTCACTTCATCGATGGATTTATCGATGGTCACGCTGGCTTCTCCTTTTTTCCCTTTCACCGTTTTACCCGCTTGTTTTTCAATGGTAATCACTTCGTGTCCGGCTTTACGGAACTCGTCTGCGGGTGAAGTAAATTCTGAATCCTCAAATTCATCAGTGATTAAAACGGCAATTTTCTTACTCATGCTTCCTCCGCGTTGTTGCATTGGATGAGGCGAATTTCTCACAATCGGGGATAATTACCTCATGGTCTATTAAGCCTGGTGCATGAGCCGGGGAGCGCAAGGCAGACAATTCTGTAAAGGAGCGAAGATGAGTCAGGTACTGATTACAGGCGCAACGGGGCTGGTGGGCGGTCACCTGCTGCGGATGTTGATTAACGAACCGAAAGTTAACGCTATTGCTGCACCGACGCGACGTCCGTTGGGAGATATGCCAGGAGTGTTCAATCCCCATGATCCGCAACTGACCGACGCGCTGGCACAGGTCACTGATCCTATCGACATTGTGTTTTGTTGTCTCGGCACCACGCGGCGGGAAGCGGGGAGCAAAGAAGCGTTTATTCATGCCGATTACACGCTGGTTGTGGATACCGCATTAACCGGACGGCGACTGGGTGCTCAGCATATGCTGGTAGTCAGTGCTATGGGGGCCAATCCCCACTCGCCGTTTTTCTATAACCGCGTCAAAGGGGAGATGGAAGAAGCGTTAATCGCCCAGAATTGGCCGAAACTGACCATTGCCCGTCCGTCGATGTTGCTGGGCGATCGCAGCAAGCAGCGGATGAACGAAACGCTTTTTGCACCGTTGTTTCGTCTGCTACCGGGTAACTGGAAATCCATTGATGCGCGAGACGTGGCGCGGGTCATGCTGGCAGAGGCGATGCGGCCTGAGCATGAAGGTGTGACTATTTTAAGCTCTTCAGAATTACGCAAAAGAGCTGAATAATTATTCCCAAGAATTGATAGTGAGCGTAATATTCACGCGCTCAATTATCATAACTTATTCCTGGGGAATGCTATGACTGGTCAGTCTTCATCTCAGGCGGCAACGCCCATTCAGTGGTGGAAACCCGCGCTTTTCTTTCTCGTTGTCATTGCCGGTCTCTGGTATGTGAAATGGCAACCTTACTACGGCAAAGCGTTTACCGCCGCCGAAACTCACAACATCGGTAAATCAATACTCTCACAGGCGGATGCTAATCCGTGGCAAGCTGCGTGGGACTACGCGATGGTCTATTTCCTCGCGGTATGGAAAGCGGCGGTGCTAGGGGTGATCCTCGGTTCGTTGATTCAGGTGCTGATCCCGCGTGACTGGTTGCTGCGTACGCTTGGGCAATCGCGCTTTCGCGGCACGCTGCTGGGAACGCTGTTTTCGCTGCCGGGCATGATGTGTACTTGCTGTGCGGCACCGGTCGCGGCGGGGATGCGTCGCCAACAGGTGTCGATGGGCGGGGCGCTGGCATTCTGGATGGGCAATCCGTTGTTAAACCCGGCGACGCTGGTGTTTATGGGGTTTGTCCTCGGCTGGGGCTTTGCGGCGATTCGTCTGGTGGCGGGACTGGTGATGGTGTTGCTGATTGCGACCCTGGTGCAAAAATGGGTGCGTGAAACACCGCAAACACAGCCACCGGTCGAAATTGACATGCCGGAAGTGCAGGGCGGATTCTTTAGCCGCTGGGGTAGGGCGCTATGGACGCTTTTCTGGAGTACGATCCCGGTATATATCCTTGCCGTACTGGCGTTGGGTGCCGCTCGCGTCTGGTTATTCCCCCATGCCGATGGTGCTGTCGATAACAGCCTGATGTGGGTGATTGCGATGGCGGTAGCGGGATGCTTGTTTGTCATTCCCACGGCAGCAGAAATTCCGATTGTACAAACGATGATGCTGGCAGGTATGGGAACCGCTCCGGCGCTGGCATTGTTGATGACGCTTCCTGCTGTAAGTTTGCCGTCGCTGATAATGTTGCGTAAAGCGTTCCCGGCGAAAGCCTTATGGCTGACGGGTGCGATGGTGGCGGTGTCTGGTGTGATTGTCGGCGGGCTGGCGCTGTTGTTCTGATTTGAGGGAAAACATGTCGGATGCGGCGTAAACGCCTTATCCGACCTACGGTTTGCATCGTTGTAGGCCTGATAAGACGCGGCAAGCGTCGCATCAGGCATTACAAGGTGCTGCTATTTAATAAACGTAAACGCTGTGGTTACACGTTTTACGCCGCTTACCCGGCTGGCAATATCTGCCGCCGCTTTCGCTTCACGTTCAGTCACCAGCCCCATCAGGAACACTTCACCATTTTCAGTGGTCACTTTCACGTTGGAGGATTTCACCAGATCGCTGGTTAACAGCTGCGAACGCACTTTGGTGGTGATCCACGTATCGTTAGACGCTTCGCCCAGACCAATCGGCTGGCCCTGACGAATCTCGTTATACACTTCGTTGGCACCGTCTACGCCCATAGCAATCTGTTTGGCACGAGCCGAAAGTTCAGCGTTTGGTGACTGCCCAACCAGCAGCACTTTGCCCTGATACGCCGTGACATTAATACGGGTTTCTTTCTTAATCTGTTCGTCTTTAGACAATGCGCTGTTCACGCGCACTTCCAGGGTTCCATCGTCCACCTGGGTGCCGACACTGCGTGGGTCAGTTGCGGCTTTGGTACCCACAGCCGCGGTACCCACTACGGCGGCAGCAACGCAACCTTGCAACAGCAGTGCGGAAATAAGGACTGCGATTGGCGATAATGCCTTCATGTATTCTCCTTAAACATCCTGGTGAGGGAAAAGCGTGTTATCGATCAGATCGCACAAGCAATTTACCGTCAGCATATGCATTTCCTGAATGCGAGCACTACGATGCGAAGGAATGCGGATCTCCACATCCTGTGGCCCTAACAACCCTGCAAGTTCACCGCCATCGTAGCCGGTTAATGCCACAATGGTCATATCACGCGTAACAGCAGCTTCTACTGCTTTTACGATATCGCGGCTGTTGCCACGGGTGGAAATGGCTAACAACACATCTCCCGCATGCCCCAGCGCCCGCACTTGTTTTGCATACACTTCGTCATGTAAGCGATCGTTGGCAATCGCCGTTAAGACAACATTATCAGTATTTAGTGCAATGGCAGGTAAGCTGGGCCGCTCCGTTTCGAATCGGTTGATCATGCTGGCAGCAAAATGCTGTGCATTGGCAGCGGAAGTTCCATTACCACAACAGAGGATTTTGTTGCCATTGAGCAGAGACTGAACCAGCGTCATGGCTGCACGGGAGATGGCATCCGGAAGCGCCTCTGCTGCCGCAATTTGAGTTTGAATGCTTTCAGTGAAGCAAGCTTTAATTCGTTCTTGCACGCTAATCCTTAAACCTTAATTATGAGTGGTCATTAAAGGCATCCTTAATCCACTCAACTTCATTCCCGGTGAAGGCTACCACATCGAACCGGCAATCCACAGTATCAAAACTCCCATTATGACGCGCGAGCCACAAGCGGGCAGTCTGTAATAATTTGTGTTGTTTGCTGCGGGTCACACTGGCTGCCGCACCACCGTAAAGGGCTGAGCGGCGGTAACGCACCTCGACAAAAACGGTGGTCCTGCCTTCACGCATTATCAGATCGATCTCGCCGCCACGCTCGTTCACGTTAGCGGCGACAAACCGCAGTCCTTTGCTCTCCAGCCAGCGACGCGCTTGTGCCTCCCACGCATCGCCGGTCTGTTTAGTGGTTAACTGGCGGGGACTACCTGACCTTGTTGGTACTGTAGCCATGATAACTTCCTGTTAATTACGCAATCCGGGTTAGCCGTCAGACTTCCGGTATTACCGTTGATTTCGAAACCCTGAACCTGGCGCATTTGTGAGAAATGATTTGCCAACGACCAGGCATCAACGCCCATCGCATACATGCGAGCCAGCGAATAATCGTTATTCACCGCACTGAGCGCCTGCTGCATTAATGGCAGATTACCGCCTGCCAGCATCGGGATTTCGCTATATTGCAAACCTTCCATTTCCAGACGGAAATCCGGACCCGCGGTGCCTTGTGCGCTTCGGGAGCTTGCGTACAGCGTTGCACCGCTCTGGCTACCGTTACGCATGGCGATCATCGGTTTGATAAAAGCGATTTCACCCGGCGTTGCCACAATGTACACCGCATCGACACGACCGCCATTATTGGTGAACTGATCATCGGTTGGCGTGGTTTGCAGCGTTGGATTGTTGGTCGTCATGCCGGGGTCGGTTGTTTCTCTGGGAGTAATCGGGCTACCCGTTAAAGCGATACCCGAACCGCCGTTAACACCCGCGCGTAATTCGCTGGCGGAACCAAATTTTTGTTGCAAAACGGTACCGCCGCCCAGCTTCTGCCACTCTTGCGCAAACGCATTGGCTACGCGATCGCCCAGCGAACTGCGAGGGATCAGCACCAGTGGCGCTTGTTTACCCTGGTCACGAATATGACGCGCTGCATCGCGCGCTTCGTCTTCCGGTGAAAGCGCGAAGTAACAAATATTGACGCGGTTTTCGATATTTTCTGGCTGGTTCAGTGCCAGCACGTTCAGCGGGGTGTTGCTTTTCAGTAACTCTTCAACGTTATTTTTCAGCAACGGACCGACCACAATACTCGCGCCATCCTGCTGAACCTGGTTGAGGATCTGGCTAAGCGGTTGTGATGAGGTATCATAAATTTTCAGCTCTGCGGATGGATTCGCGGGGGCGCTTACCGCCGCAGTGCTTGCCGCTGGGGCGCTTACAGGCACTGGTTGAGCCGCGGTTTCTTCGCCTGTCAGATCGCTAACCGAGGCTTGTGCCGGGCTGGCAACGCCATCCACGGTTTGCGGCTGGGGTTGTTCTGCAACGTCTGCGATTGGTGCGGCAGTTGCCTGTGCCGCCACTGGCTGAGTGCCGATATTTTTCGCCGCTTCAAAGCCTTGCTGAATAGTGCGGCCAAATACTGCGGCCTGACCATTCAACGGCAATAACAGGGCTATTTTGTTGGTTGACGCTGGTTTAAATGCTTTTACGTTTACCAACTGCGTAGGCAGCATTTTCGCGCCCGGGTTGTTCGGATAACGTTTCTGCCAGTCGGCGATCCCAGCTTTCATCATGTCGGGATCGTTACGGTTATCAAACCAGACGCGCTGCAGATCAAGCCAGCCTTGCAGAATATTTTCGTCGGCGTTGATCACCAGCGTATTCGCCTGGTCCTGAGTCATGGAGGAGAGTGCCTGCCATGTAGCATCAATATTCTGTTGCTTTTCTTTCGCGCCGAGCAGGGGTTCCTGAGCAATTAAGGCGCGCAGTAAATCAATGGAAGGACGCCCCTGACTGGCATCGATTTTTGCCTGCCAGTAACGCGCCTGCTGGTATTGATCTAAATCGGCAGGTGTGATTTTCGCCAGCAGGGTTTGTGCGCCAGCAAAATCTTTCTGCGCCAGCTTAATTTCTACTGCCAGAAGAGTTTTCTCGCGACGCTGGTAATCGTTCAGTTCCTGCGGCAGTTGGTTAAACAGCTCCACCGCCTGCCCGGTTTTACCTTCTTTCACCAGTGCACGAATGGCGAGTAATTGCCAGTTGATCCTGGTATCATCAGCGCTTTGCTGCATCTGCTGAAGATAAAAGGCAGAATCAGCCTGCGCCGTGCCCTGCATATAGGCAGTGGACTGATCGGGAGTATGGGTGCCACAACCGGCGAAAATCAGGGCTGCCAGAACAACAGGCAGACAACGTGCGGCTTTCAAACGAGAAAATGTTGAGGGTACCATAATGTATCCAGTGATATTTTTTTTACGCAATGCTCAATATTAAATCGGCAATACGGACGACACAATGAAACAACACCAATCGGCGGATAATTCTCAGGGCCAGCTTTACATTGTACCGACGCCAATCGGCAATCTGGCGGATATCACCCAGCGTGCGTTAGAGGTATTACAGGCCGTTGATCTGATTGCCGCCGAGGATACTCGTCACACCGGTTTATTGCTGCAACATTTTGGGATTAATGCCCGGTTGTTTGCGCTGCACGACCATAACGAACAACAGAAAGCCGAAACGTTACTGGCGAAGCTGCAGGAAGGGCAAAACATTGCGCTGGTGTCCGATGCCGGAACGCCACTGATTAACGATCCCGGCTATCATCTGGTGCGTACCTGCCGAGAAGCGGGGATTCGCGTGGTGCCACTACCGGGGCCGTGTGCTGCTATCACTGCATTAAGTGCTGCGGGTTTACCATCCGATCGTTTTTGTTATGAAGGTTTCCTGCCTGCCAAATCAAAAGGCCGTCGTGATGCGCTAAAAGCCATTGAAGCGGAGCCGCGTACGCTGATTTTTTATGAATCCACCCACCGTCTGTTAGATAGCCTGGAAGATATCGTTGCTGTGCTGGGTGAGTCCCGTTACGTGGTGCTGGCGCGTGAGCTCACCAAAACCTGGGAAACCATTCACGGCGCGCCCGTTGGCGAGCTGCTGGCGTGGGTAAAAGAAGATGAAAACCGTCGCAAAGGCGAAATGGTGCTGATTGTTGAAGGCCATAAAGCACAGGAAGAAGACTTACCCGCCGATGCCCTGCGCACGCTGGCGTTGTTACAGGCTGAGCTTCCGCTGAAGAAAGCGGCGGCGCTGGCGGCAGAGATTCACGGCGTGAAAAAAAACGCGCTGTATAAGTATGCGCTGGAACAGCAGGGGGAGTGATTACAGGCGTCGCAGCAAGAATAGAGCTGCAACGCCTACACCGGGCGATTTAACGACGACACATCTCATCAATCATGCATGTGAAATAGTTATGCAGCCATAAAAACGAAGCCGGGATAGCGGTAGAGACTTTAGCCGTGAGAAAACGTTCTGTCGCATCCTGCTTTCCTTCGCCAGTTATCAGTAACAAAACTTCGCGGGCATTGAGAATATCCTTCAGGCCTAAAGTGATCCCACGAGTCACGGGACGGCCCGCGGTTTTTAACATCTCATGTTGCTGTGTTCTGGTATCAAGCTGGCTGATATGGCTTGCTGGTTGCAGACTTTCTCCCGGTTCGTTCAGCCCAAGATGGCCGTTTTTTCCCAATCCGAGAACGCATAAATCCAGACCGCCTTTGCGCGCAATCAGGTTCGTTACCCGTTCGCACTCTGTCTCATTTATCTCTTCAGAGCGAAAGCTGATGAGCTGGTCTTCACGTAGCCCCAGCGGCTGCACGATATGCTGTTGAAGGAAAGTTTCGCAGGTGCCAGGCATCGTTAATGGCAGATCCACCCATTCGTCGAGCTTCACGAAGGTCAGTTGGCTGACATCAACCTGCTGCTGGTGGATTTTTTCTACCAGATAATGATACGTCAGTAATGGCGTGGCTCCGGTCGCCAGGCAAATCACAGCATCCGGTTTGCTACGGATCACGGCCAATAAATATTCGCTGGCACGTTCACTTAACGCCGTATAGTTTTCAACTTGTTGAAGGGTTTGCACAGGATGAAATTCCTTTAGTAAAGAGGCACCACCAGACGCAGTGCCTCGTTCCATTTACAAAATGCCGAATGCGGAACAAACAATAGAGAGCACAAAAGTCACGCCGATTAACAGCACCGGATGCGCTTTTTTCACCCGCAGGAAGTAATACATCAGCAGGGTGTAGGCCATCGGTAAAATGTTCGGGAAGACTTTATCGAAGAAATCCTGCTGCAGCGCGACGCTGTGGGTACTGTCGATGGCAAACGACGTCACCACGTTAATATGCACATACGAAGCGATCAGCCCGCCGATTACCGTGATCCCGAGGATGGTTGCCGAACGGGCAATCATCTGCGAGTTCTCTCGTACTTTATCGATCGCCTTCACGCCGACTGAATAACCGACGTGGGTCCAGCCGACGCGCAGGAAAAAGATAAGCAGGTAAACGGCGAAAAATAGAATCGGCCCCAGCAGGTTTCCCTGACTGGCAAACGATGAGCAAATCCCCGCCATAATCGGCAACAAAGTAAACCAGAAAATCGCATCACCAATCCCGGCGATTGGGCCAAACAGCGCCACTTTGAGGCCTTTAATGGTGTCGCGGTTTTCTCCTTTTTCTTCCATCGAAATGAGTAATCCCATCAGGAATCCGACCAGATTCGGGTGGGTATTAATAAATTCGAGGTTATCTTTCATCGCCGCGCTTAAACCCGGCTTGTCATCCTTATAAATTTTTTTCAGGATCGGCAACATCGCCCAGGTAAAGCCGCCCGCCTGCATCCTTTCGTAGTTAAAGCTCGCTTGCAGGAGTGACGAACGAAAGCCCAGACGGGTGATATCTTTTTTACTGATTTCAGATCCCATTGCTGTAGTCCTCTTCTTCATTTTTACTGGCAACGGGCTGCGGTTGCGCTTGCTGCCGGGATTTCGCATTGAAAAACTCATACACCGCAAAGCCTGCGCCCAGTACGGCAACCGGCAACAGGTTGCTGACCTGGATGTAGCAAACAAACAGGAAACCGGCGATCAGGTAAGGGATATATTGCGCTTTGAACATTACGCGCAGCAGCAAGCCAAAACCAACGGCAGGCAGAATACCGCCAGCCACTTCAAAGCCGTGGGTCAGCCAGGCGGGCATCGCTTTCACCAGCGCCTGCATCGCCCCCTGTGCCAGGTAAGTACAGAGGAAAGCAATCACCGCATACGCTGAAGCGACGATGAGCATCGTTGTCCAGTTAAGTCGGGAAAACGCTGCCGTATCCGCCTCTTTCGCACATTTATCGGCTTTGGTCATAAATAATGAGAAAGCGGAATAGAAGAACAGAATGACGTACTGCATTAACAAACTAAACGGCAGGCCAAGACCAATTGCCGTTTTGGCATCGACGCCCGTAGACCATGCAATGACGGTGGTCATCAGACCCGCCATAATTGGGTTGGGCGGCTGAACACCACCTGCGGGGGTTAATCCGGCGAAAGCCAGTTCTGTCAGGCCACCGGTAATTAAGCCAATCTGAATATCACCGAGAATAGCACCTGTAAGGGTACAAACGATTATCGGGCGGAATAAAAATAAGGCTTCCAGCCAAAAATCAATCCCCAGAACGAAAACTAACGCCGCCAGGGATAATCCCTGAATTAGGGTTATTTCATGCATTTTTATTACCTCAAACCAATATTAAGGCGATTTTAGATTTAGTCAGGGATTTGTTCTTTTTGATCGCCAGGGACGTCCTGAATAAAAATATTCACACCGCGTTGTTTAATAAAGCGTAAGTCCGCGAGATCTTGATCGTCGATATAAACTTTACTGCTGATTTGCTTTTTACCTTCCGAGAAATGCATATTGCCGACGTTGACATCTTTCAGGTCAATGCCACCTTCTATCAATTTACGTACCGTTTGCGGCGTACGGCAAATCAAGAAGATTTTCTGATGCGGTGCAGCTTTGCCGATGACGTTAATGGTTTTTTCGATAGTAAAGAAACGAATGCCAAAGCCGTAGGTTTCCGCGGTAATACCCATTAATTTCTGTTGAATATCATCGTTAGCGACAACATCATCCACGACTACCAGCAGATTTGCACCGATGGTAGATGTCCAGGTCACACCAACCTGACCGTGAACCAGACGGTTATCAATACGGGTTAAGAGAATATTTGGACTGCTCATTGTGTAATCCTCACCATAAAGTTGAATAATATAATTTTTTTAAATATATTATTGTTGCGATATTTTACTGATGTATTTATTAAGGTTTAGTTATCTCCTTTACCATTAAGGCACTCCCCGATATTAATCGGGAAGTACATTGGGATAAATCATAAAAAACTAATGATTATGCTGAAATTCGATTCGCTGAGCCACAGACATTAATTTTATTTCTGACAACTTCTTTCATCGCATCCATACCGACGCGCATATAATAACGAGGATCATTACCCTGCGGATTTTCCGCAAACCAGGCTTTAACCGCGCCAGCGAAGGCTATTTTTAATTCTGTGGCAACGTTCACTTTTGTGACGCCAAGTTCAATAGTGCGACGGACAAATTCATCCGGGACATCGCTGGCACCATGCAGCACCAGAGGAACATCCACCACTTCACGAATTTCCGCCAGCCGCTGGAAATCAATCTTCGGCGTTTTGCTGTATAAGCCGTGCGCCGTACCAATCGCTACCGCCAGGCTGTCGACGCCAGTCAGTTCGACAAAGCGTTTAGCTTCTTGTGGATCGGTCAGGAATGCACTTTCGGCGTCAACGCTCATGTCATCTTCAACACCGCCCAGGCGGCCCAGTTCTGCTTCCACGCTGCAATCCTGTGAGTGGCAGAAGTCGACAACCGATTTCACCAGCTTCACGTTCTCGTCAAACGGGAAGTGGCTGCCGTCGATCATCGCACTGCGCACGCCTGCGTGGACTTTACGGCGAATATCATCGAGTGATTCGTGGTGGTCGAGATGCAGCGCCAGTGGCATGTTGTAGGTTGTGGAATAGGCGCTACACAGGGCGTAGATCTCTTCCAGCGCGATATGTTTAAAGGTCCCCGGCGTTCCGGCGAGGATCACCGGCGATCGCATTTCACTGCACACTTCGAGGATCGCCTGGATCGTCTCGGCGTTATGAATGTTAAAAGCAGGCACCGCGTAGCCATTGGCCTGGGCGTCCTGTAACAGATATTTGGTGGAGATAATGCTCATAATGCGATCCTCTTATGCCTGCCACGGATGAATGATTACGCCTTGCACCACACGGTTAACGGTGCCGCTGGCTGATGGGGTATCCGGCGTATTGCCCATGTGCAGCGACTGCATCAGTGCAAACGTCTGGGCGTACATCAGGAAGCAAAATGCCTGCTCAACGTCGATAAAGTGACGTGACGGCGGCAGGATGATATGTGGACCGGCGGTAATAACGTCGTTGCCTTCCGCGGCGATGGCGATTACGCGCATTGCCTGGTTGTCACGGCGGAGTTCTGCCAGCAGATCAAGATCATACTGACGCGTATAGGGGTGGCTGGAGACAAACACCACCACCAGCGTTTCGTCATCGACCAGTGATTTAGGCCCATGACGGAATCCGGTCGGGGAATCATAAAAGGCCGCCAGTTTACCCGCCGTTAGTTCAAGCACTTTCAGCGCCGACTCGCGTGCTGCTCCCTGTAATCCACCACTGCCGAGATAAACGATCCGTTTCCACGGTGCGTAACCAAACACACCTTCGCTGAAATCGCCCAGTGAGGTCAGGATCGCCTGGCAACGATCCGCTACGTCGCGGAAGGTCTGGCTATTGATTGTCTCAGGTGCGAAAACCGCGAGGCAGCTGGCCATCATAGTGGTAATGCTACTTGTCATCGCAAAGCCGCGATCGTGCGTTTCTGCGGGCATCAGCAGGGCAAACGCGTTGTCGCTGTTGATCGCGTTTTGGTAAAGAGCGCCCGCTTCGTTGCAGGTGATCGGCAGGTGATAGCATTCCGGTACAAACTGATTCGCCAGTTCCACGGCGGCGACACTTTCCGGGCTGTTGCCGGATCGACCGAAGGAGATCAACAGCAGTGGATGCGCTGGGTTCAGGTATTCCATTGGATTGGTGACCAGATCGGTGGTCGGTACGGCGCTGACGTTTTTGCCGGTATGGCTGGCAAGCCACGGCGCGATGATGTCACCGATAAATGCCGAGGTTCCGGCTCCGGTCAGGATGATCCGCAGATTCTCTTTGCGCAGTAACGGTTCAAGGAAGTTATTGAGCGCTGTACGTAACGCGTCGATGTTGGTGAGTGAACGGATCCATGCGCGAGGCTGATGGCGGATCTCTTCTTCAGTCCATGTGCCGGTGGTGGCGGCCGCTGGGGTGTAATTTTCTGGCATAACTCAATCCTTAGTCTGATGAACTTGACTTCCGGCATTGCAGGTTTCGCTTGCCTTTCGTTTCATTTCACTTGGTGATTCGTTTCGTTGATTAAAATCTATAGAAAAGAAATCGAAAGTTCAATGGAGAAAAAAGAAATAAAACGAAATTTGTGATCGTTGAAAGAAAAGACAAGGGAAGATTAAAGGATTGCGTGATGACGTCGCTATGTGTACCGATTGCTGGAAGCGGCGTACCGTAGAGCGGATAAGACGCGCCAGCGTCGCATTCGACACCACTGCACAGATTAAAACGAAAGAAAAAGAAAGGCCTTACGGGGGAAGTGAAGGCCCAATAAAGGAGCAAACCATCAAAACGAAGCTAATTGACCCTGAATCCAGATTTGTTGCACATGCAGTCCGCTATCCAGCGCAACGACGCTGGCGCGTTTGCCCGGTTTAAGTGATCCCAAAACACCATCAACACCCAGCATTCGCGCCGGATGCAGCGACGCCATATGGATGGCTTCCGCTGGCGTTACGCCCGTCAGCTCGACCATATTGCGAACAGCCGCATCAACAGACAGCGTACTGCCCGCCAGTCCACCGGACGCGGTACGGACAACGCCGTCGTGCATCTGCACCTCTTCACCACATAACGTATATTGACCATCCGGCATCCCGGCTGCCTGCATCGCATCAGTTATCAGCACGATTCTCTCTTTCGCGCAGCAACAACACAGCGACATCGCCGCCGGATGTACATGATGCCCATCGGCTATCAATTCCAGCCAGGCGCGCTTGTCCGTTAAACCCGCGCCAACCATTCCCGGTTCGCGGTGATGTAATCCTGTCATCCCGTTATAGCAATGCACCAGGCCGTCGGCACCAACATCAAATGCGGCGCGGGTTTGTTGCCAGGTTGCTGCGCTATGTCCCAGCATTACCCGCACGTTCTGCTGTTTAAGATGACGAATGGCTTGTAACGCGCCCGTTTTTTCCGGTGCCAGCGCCACCACGCGCAAGGTATGCCGTGAAACAGCAATCAATTGATCCAGCTCGGCAATTTCCAGCTCGCGAAACAGCTCCGGCGGATGTGCGCCTTTATTCTGCGGCGTGAAGTACGGTCCTTCGAGATAACTCCCCAGCACTTGCGCACCAGGCCCGCCGCGCTGGCAGCGTAGAGCAATACGTTCCAGCGCCGCATGAATGGTATTAAGCGGCGCGGTTACGGTAGTCGGCAACCAACTGCCGACACCTTCCCGTGCCTTGTGCATTGCCAGCTTGTCGAGCACATCCGGCGCGTCATCCATAACATCAACGCCCGCACCACCGTGTACATGGGTATCGATATAAGCGGGGCAGAGCAGTTCCGCATCGCGTTCAGCCACGCCCACTGGAATCGGTTCGATTGCTGCAATTACACCGTCAGCAATACACAACTGATGGTCATCGAGCCATCCCTCTTCAGTCAGCAGCCTTCTGGCGCGCAGAACGTGTGTCATATTCCTTCCTCGACCGGACATTCTTCATGGCAGCGGCCTAACTCGTCTACCAGACTGGTCAGCCCACGGTGTCCACACTCCAGCGCCTGCACACGGAATTCTTCACCGCTTAACCCTTCGCGCTCCAGCACCATTTCCAGTAACAGTTGCAAATTGGTGCCGGTGATCACTTCATAGCCCGGTTTTTGCATCGCCAGCGTTGAAGCCACGCGAAACGGTGTGCCGCCCAGCAAATCTGTCAGAAAAACAATGCCGTCTTCACAATCCAGTTGGGCGATGGCCTCTTCAAGCTGCGATGTAAGCAGCGCAGTGCTTGAGGTTTCCGGAAAATCAATGGCGATAAACTGCGACTGCTCGCCGAGGATTTGCTTCATTGCTTTTTCCATGCCGCTGGCAAATCCGCCATGCCCTGTCAAAATAATACTTAACATCTAATACCTCATTGTATTTAAAGGAAATGACAGAATTTACCGACGATGCCAAGAACCACGGTAACCGCAATCAGGCGCAGCGGACTCCAGCCGCGGCGTACCAGCCAGAACATGGTCAGGGTGTAGACTAGCGGTAAGAAGGCAGGCATCAGTTTGTCGATAACGTCAGCCTGCAGCTTAACCACTGCGTCGCCCGCCGTGATTTCCAGCGTGGTGCTTAAACGAACATAGGTTGCCACCAGCGCGCCGATTACCGTCATCCCAACGATTGACGCAGCATGGCCGACTTTTTTGGTATTCGCTTTAATGAGTGGAATCGCCGCCACGCCCATGCGGTAAGCATAATGCGCCAGACCAAAACGCAGCCCCAGGTGTACCACGTTGAACAGCACAATAAACACGACTGCGCCAAGAATAGAGCCTTGTAGCGCGAGGCTTGCGCCTATCCCGCCACAAATCGGCAGTAGCGTTAGCCAGAACATCGCATCGCCAATCCCGCCGAGCGGCGCACCGACGGCAATTTTGGTGCTCTGAATACTGTTAACGTCCTGCTTAGAACGCTCCATCGCAAGGATAATGCCGATAACAAACGTCACCAGAAACGGATGGGTATTGAAGAAACCCATATGTCCCTTCATGGCGCGCGCCAGGTCGCGTTTATTAGTGTGGATCTTTTTCAGAGCAGGCAGCAGACCGTACAACCAGCCGGAAGCCTGCATACGCTCGTAGTTAAAAGAAGCTTGTAACAGCATGGAACGCCAGGCGACGCGGTTGATATCTTTTTTTGTTAGCTCCGCGCCAATGCTCTGATCTTCATACACGTTTTCATTGACGCCTGTCAGCAGTGTTTCTTCGTTTTCACTGACGTTCGGCAGGGTAGTTTGATTAGATGCCATCTTCAAATTCCTCTTTCTGTGCCGCAGGTTGAGTCGGTTCAGGAGATTTACGCAGCAAGTCGATCAGCGCCATCGCCAGCGCGGCGGCAGCAATAGCCAGCACCGGTAACTTGAGCCAGGCTGCGGCAACGAAGCCCAGGATGAAGTAGGGGATATAGACGTTTTTCATCATGATTTTCAGCAGCACGGCAAAACCGATTGCTGGCATGATGCCGCCCGCGACGCCAAGGCCGTCGATTAACCGTTGCGGCAGGACATCAATGATGGTTTTTGCATGCTCCGCGCCGAAGTAGATAGGCAGGAAAGCGCAGAGAAAATAGAACGTGCCGAGTGCCAGCAATGCCAGATAGTTCACGCGTTCAATGCCGCGAGTATCGGCGTTCTCCGCCATCCGGTCGCAGCGGGACATCACGCCAGACATCACCGAGAACAGGAAGGTAATCCCCATCTGTACTGCGACAGCGAAAGGTACGGCGACACCGACCGCGACATCCGGTTTCACGCCAGTAGTAATGGCAAACGCCGTGCCGACGATAGTTCCGATAATCACGTTAGGCGGCTGTGCGCCCGCCAGTGGTGCCAGCCCCATCCACACCAGTTCCAGCGTACCGCCGGTTAAAATACCGGTATGCAGATCGCCAAGCACCAACCCAACTAACGGGCCGAGGACCACCGGGCGGTGCATATGGGTCAAGCCGTTAAACATATCCAGGCCAGCGATAAAGGCGATAATGCCCAACGCAAATGCCTGCAACAGACTGATTTCCATAATGAATCCCTCAAAGTAATTTAAAGAGGTCCACAGCAGGTTCTGTCGGAACGCCCTGAACGAAGCATTCCACCCCAGCGGCTTTCAGGTCGTTAAATGCCGCGATATCGCTCGCATCCACAGAAACCGTTTTGGCAATTTGCTGCTTGCCATTGGCATAGTGCATGTTGCCAACGTTAATGCGACTCACCGGGACCCCACCTTTAA
The DNA here is from genome assembly GCF_002965285.1 of Escherichia sp. MOD1-EC5990. NCBI lineage: Bacteria > Pseudomonadati > Pseudomonadota > Gammaproteobacteria > Enterobacterales > Enterobacteriaceae > Escherichia > Escherichia sp. MOD1-EC5990. The sequence continues at coordinate 141,460 of NZ_PTRV01000003.1, forward strand.
CCAGCGTCAGGAAATCGGCAGGTGTTTTACAAACCAGCAGGATTTTCTGCCGATCGGCGGCGCGGTGGATGTTGTCGATCACCTTTTGCAGCGTCCAGAAACGTACGGCGATCCCTTCAGCCAGTACCATTTCCATCAGGTTTTGTTGTACCGGATCTTCGGCAACCTCATCATTGGCTACCAGCACCAGATTTGCCCCCGCAAATCCGACCCACTGAACGCCGACCTGACCGTGAATCAAGCGTTCATCAATCCGGCTTAAAACAATATTTGGCATAGCGTGTTCCTCTTTGTTTTGCTTATTGGCCTTCACAGGCTGTGTGGTACTGCGCCAGGATGTCCTGAATATGGTTGATAATGAGTTCCCGTGGCGTTGGCTGCAGCTCGCCGGAGCGAACTTTCACGTATTGCAGCGGCAGGTACTGACTGATGAGCGGCAGCGGAATCGGTGAATCCGCCAGATTACGAACCAGATGAGCGAAAGCGTCATCAATCTGGCTGTCCGGCCAGTAATAGCGCACGCGATCCGAGTAGCTATAACCACGCGCCAGACGACGCGCGTTGCCATCACCGTGGTAGTGGCTTTGCCAGTATTCTGGGCGGTCGAGCATCACGTTTTCCAGCACCTGACGCAGACCGGAACAGGCTTTTGCTGGCACCAGTTCTTCTTCAATCGCTGCCAGTGAAAACAGTGCTTCACGCAGGGCGAAGGTCAGCGCTGGGCCAACTTTCAGAATGGAAAAGTGGTCAATCACCAGCTGGCGCAGCGATTGCGGCGTTTGATAATCGGTAGAGTGCGCTTCGAAAATCAGCGTTTCGTAGTTTTCGACCATCTGGCTTAAGGCGGTCGCTTTAGCTGGCTGATAATCAATAACGTTGGTGTGATCGAATTCGACGCCGGGTTGTACCACCAGAGCAATGATGCGTGGCCAGATGGCATTCAGACCTTGCTTTTCAAAGGCGTGACGATGGGCTTCCAGCGTGGCGCGGGCGGCATCCGGCGTGGTGACCGCCAGCTCGCTTAAGGTTTCATGCGCGCCGCCAGGTACCGGCACTTCGGTACCAATGACATAGACCAGATCGGCTTCGCCAAAGTGTTCACGGCAGGTTTCTTCCGCGACTTTAGCCAGTCGGGCGGCGCGTTCAGCCACGATGTCATCGGTTAAGGGAACCGGATCGTCCTGACAGGACATGCTGCAATCAAGGTGAATTTTTTTGAATCCTGCCGCCACGTAGCTTTTAATCAAATCATCGGCATTGGCCATCGCCTGAGCTGCAGGCAGGTTTTGCCAGCGGTTTGGCCCCAGATGATCACCACCCAGAATCAACGCGTCTTGTGGGAAATTCAATGAGTCGGCGAGCTGACAAACAAAGCCGCGAAAATCGGCGGGTGTCATTCCGGTATAACCGCCGAACTGGTCCACCTGATTGGATGTCGCTTCAATCAGTAACGGTGTTTGGTTTGCACTGGCGTAGCGGATTGCAGCTTCCAGCACCAGCGGGTGTGCGGAACAAACGGCATAAATCCCATTTGTTTTGCCCTCTTTGTGCTGCCTCACCATTTCTGTCAGATGTTTCACTTTCCTCTCCAGTTCAGATTGCTGCGATATTAATCTTTCGTTTTGTTTCAGTTGATACTGCGTCATAGTGAGATAAAAATAAAACGAAAGATAATAGTTTTCTGATCTGATTCACAAAAGAAACATAATGAAAGTCTCTAAAACGAGAGTAGCTTGCGGCTGGGGGCAATGTGGGCTTGCATTTGCTTAATAGAAAGGCGTTAATAGGCAAAACGAAATGAAACGAAAGTTTTACGAAAGGACTTACTATGAGTAATACCGACGCTTCAGGCGAGAAGCGAGTGACAGGCACCAGCGAGCGACGAGAACAAATCATTCAGCGCCTGCGACAGCAAGGGAGTGTGCAGGTTAACGATCTGTCGGCATTGTATGGCGTATCTACTGTGACGATCCGCAACGATCTGGCGTTTCTGGAAAAGCAGGGGATCGCTGTGCGGGCCTATGGCGGCGCGTTGATCTGCGATAGCACGACGCCGTCAGTCGAGCCATCAGTGGAAGATAAAAGCGCGCTGAACACTGCGATGAAACGCAGCGTTGCTAAAGCTGCCGTTGAGTTGATTCAGCCAGGTCATCGGGTGATCCTCGATTCCGGGACCACCACGTTTGAGATTGCTCGTCTGATGCGCAAGCACACCGACGTAATTGCGATGACCAATGGTATGAACGTAGCCAATGCACTGCTGGAAGCAGAAGGCGTTGAACTTCTTATGACCGGCGGGCATCTGCGGCGTCAGTCGCAATCTTTTTACGGCGATCAGGCTGAACAATCGCTACAAAATTACCACTTTGATATGCTTTTTCTCGGCGTAGATGCTATCGATCTGGAGCGCGGCGTCAGCACGCATAATGAAGATGAAGCCCGTTTAAACCGTCGGATGTGCGAAGTTGCGGAACGGATCATTGTGGTCACCGATTCCAGTAAGTTCAATCGTTCCAGTTTACATAAGATCATTGATACTCAACGTATCGACATGATCATTGTTGATGAAGGCATTCCTGCGGATAGTCTGGAAGGACTGCGAAAGGCTGGGGTTGAAGTGATTCTGGTCGGGGAGTGAGAAAGGATGCCCGCTGGTCAACACCAATGCGTTCGGCGGGCATTGTGAACACCATCAATGGTTTTCTTCTGTCTCTTGGGCGAGGCTTTCCCAGTCGGCAGGAGGATGTCCTCTTTTTAACATTTTACTGAATACGGTATAGGCATCTGTTTTTTTACCGTAGGTGCGCAGCGTGTTTTCATCGTTCATCCATCCCAGAATGATGACTTTCTCTTTTTCACTGTAACGAAAGAAGAGACGATAGCGACCAGCACCAAATTTTACCCGTGACCAGTCTTTATTTTTCCCAGAGCCTAACGACTTGCCATGACGGAATGCCGGTGATGATGGATTGACCGTGATATGCTCCTCAATCACTTTATGGACCACCGCCAATAACTTTGTGGCAGCTTTTCTCTGATAATTTTCAGGATCTTTTCCCTTTAATGCCTCGACTTCGGCAACTAAAGCATCGTAGGTTTCCTGAAAACAGGGATGAGCATATAGCGCCCAACCATTAACCCTTTGTGGAAAATCCATTATTCGTCGTCGCCAATCTCATCGTCAATGTTGACGTCCATGCCAGCGACAAGTTTCTTTCCTTGTTGAATGTCGAATGGACGAGTTTTTTGCGGGTTGTTCTGGATATCTGCATCCAGAAAACGCAAAAATGCATTCATAGTATGATCCTCCTGTTCATCTCCCAGTCGGCACATAAATACTTGCCCACCAGGCAGAATTTCGTAATGAATGCTGTCCAGGCCTGGCTTCAGTTTTAAGGCCTCACGCACTGGCGCGGGGATAGTTGTTTGTCCGCGTATCGTGACCTTTGATTCAGTGGTCAGTACAGCGTTAGAGCGAGCATTAGCGGGCATTATTTACTGTCCTTTTACAGCCTGTTTTCTGCTCAAATTATAAGCTTGAACTAAGGTAATGCAAATGCATTATTAATGGATGTGTGGACTTTAAACAATAAAAACATGGCACTAAGGCCATGTTTTGCGAGGGACGTTCCAAAAGAAATCAAGTCACCGGTGCCGGGTTAAACACCGCCAGCTGGTTATGCAGTCCCCATTGATCTGAGAAGGTTTTCTTCTTCCCGCTGGCGACGTCGAGAATAAAATGGAACAACTTACAGCCCACCTCTTCAATAGTTTCTTCGCCGGTGGCGATAGTGCCTGCGTTGATATCCATTAAGTCAAACCAACGGTTTGCCAGTTCGGTGCGGGTCGCCATTTTAATGACGGGTACTGCCATCAGGCCATATGGCGTGCCGCGACCGGTCGTAAACACTTGCACGGTAATCCCTGATGCCACCTGTTGCGTGCCACAGACAAAATCGCTGGCTGGCGTCGCGGCGTAAATTAATCCGCGTTTAGTCGGGCGTTGACCGGGCGATAGCACTTCAACAATTGCGCTTTTACCCGATTTAGCAATGGAGCCGAGCGCTTTCTCCACCACATTTGCCAGACCGCCTTTCTTGTTGCCCGGCGAAGGGTTGGCGCTGCGGTCGGTTTTTCCCATATTGAGATAGTTATCGTACCACTCCATCTCCTCCAGCAGCCGTTTGCCGACCTCTTCGTTCACTGCGCGTGGTGTCAGCAGATGGATCGCGTCACGCACTTCTGTGACTTCTGAAAACATCACCGTTGCGCCGCAGCGCACCAGTAGATCAGACGCATACCCAACCGCCGGGTTTGCCGTTACGCCAGAAAACGCATCGCTGCCACCGCACTGCATGCCGACAACCAGTTCTGAAGCCGGACAGGTTTCTCGCTGACGTTGATTCAGTTTTTGTAGATGGCGTTCGGCGACCTGCAAAATATCCTCGACCATGGACTGAAAACCGACATGCTTTTCATCCTGCAAACTGACAATGCTGGCGCTTTCTACTGGAATAGCTTGCACATCATCCGTTCCAGTCAGCAGGCGCTCAGGCTGCAACTTTTCACAACCCAGACCAATCACCATTACTTCGCCGCCAAAGTTAGGGTTCAGCGAAATATTGTGAATGGTACGAATAGGCACAACTGCCGCCGGTGCGTTAATCGCCACGCCACAACCGTACAAATGATTCAGCCCCACCACGCCATCGACGTTCGGGTATTTCGGTAGCAGATCGCGTTCAATGATTTTTACTACGTAGTCCACCACGCCTGCCACACAGTGGACGCTGGTGGTGATGCCGAGCAGGTTTTTGGTGCCCACGCTGCCATCAGCATTGCGATAGCCCTCAAAGGTGTATCCTTCCAGCGGCGGTAAGGGTTCCGGGACTTTGGTTGCCAGTGGCAGCGTGTGTAACGGCGGCGCTTCCGGTAGTACAACCATTGATTCGTCGATCCAGCTTCCGCGTGGGATTGCGCGCACGGCGTAACCAATCACTTCACCATAACGAATAATTTCACCATTAGCCGGAATGTCCAGCAATGCGACTTTATGCCCCTGGGGAATATGTTCAATTAATTCCAGCCCATCCGGAAAACGCGTTCCTGCTTTCAGGCCATTATCATTAACAATAATTGCCACATTATCTGTGTCATGAACTTTTATATAAAACGCAGTTGGCGTTTCTTGTCTGATTTCGATGTTGGCCATTGTGCAATATTCTCCAGCCAGGGGTTATTAAAATGAGGATCTGGTCTCATTTAAAAATAAATGACTTCATTGGGTGAAATAAGAATGTCAGGAGTTTAAACGCAGAAATGTGATCAATGTCAATCATTTCAGGGATTGCAGTGCCGCCCGGCAGGGTAAAGCGCAAATCTGTGCTTTAGCGCGCAACCTTATGTGCATATGCTCAAAATAATATTTAAATAGTAATAATTAAATTAGCATTTGCACAATGATTATTATTCTCTCGCTGCTTATACTAATTCCTGAGTTCATTGTCGTAACGGCATAAATAAAACTCATAAATAACACCTTCCCCATAATAATAAAAATCAGCATAAGTACCCGAGGTAAATAAAATGATTCTGGACACCGTTGACGTAAAAAAGAAAGGCGTGCATACCCGCTATTTAATATTACTGATTATTTTTATTGTTACCGCCGTTAACTACGCCGATCGTGCAACGCTGTCTATTGCTGGTACCGAAGTGGCAAAAGAGTTGCAGTTAAGTGCGGTTTCGATGGGTTACATCTTTTCTGCTTTTGGCTGGGCCTACTTGCTGATGCAAATCCCCGGCGGCTGGCTGCTTGATAAGTTTGGCTCGAAAAAAGTTTACACCTACAGCCTCTTTTTCTGGTCGCTATTCACCTTCCTGCAAGGCTTTGTTGATATGTTCCCGCTGGCCTGGGCAGGGATCTCCATGTTCTTTATGCGCTTTATGCTCGGCTTCTCGGAAGCGCCATCATTCCCGGCGAACGCCCGTATTGTCGCCGCCTGGTTCCCGACGAAAGAACGTGGTACTGCCTCCGCCATCTTTAACTCGGCGCAATATTTCTCACTGGCGCTCTTTTCGCCTCTGCTTGGCTGGCTGACTTTCGCCTGGGGATGGGAGCACGTCTTTACCGTTATGGGGGTGATTGGTTTTGTGCTGACGGCGCTGTGGATCAAGTTGATTCATAACCCGACAGATCACCCACGTATGTCTGCGGAAGAGCTGAAGTTTATATCTGAAAATGGCGCGGTGGTCGATATGGACCACAAAAAGCCGGGCAGCGCGGCAGCAAGCGGTCCCAAACTGCATTACATCAAGCAATTGCTCTCTAACCGCATGATGTTGGGCGTATTTTTCGGACAATATTTTATCAACACCATCACCTGGTTCTTCCTCACCTGGTTCCCGATTTATCTGGTGCAGGAAAAAGGCATGTCGATTCTGAAAGTGGGTCTGGTCGCCTCGATTCCGGCACTGTGTGGTTTTGCGGGCGGCGTGCTGGGAGGTGTCTTCTCGGATTATCTGATCAAACGCGGTTTGTCCCTGACCCTGGCACGTAAGCTACCGATTGTGCTGGGAATGTTGCTGGCTTCCACCATCATCTTATGTAACTACACCAATAACACCACGCTGGTGGTCATGCTGATGGCGCTGGCTTTTTTTGGCAAAGGATTTGGTGCGCTGGGCTGGCCGGTGATTTCTGACACCGCGCCGAAAGAGATAGTTGGCCTCTGCGGCGGCGTCTTTAACGTCTTTGGCAATGTTGCCTCCATTGTCACTCCACTGGTGATTGGCTACCTGGTGAGTGAACTGCACTCCTTCAATGCGGCACTGGTCTTCGTGGGATGTTCGGCGCTGATGGCGATGGTCTGCTACCTCTTCGTAGTTGGCGACATTAAACGTATGGAATTGCAGAAATAAGCAAAGGTATAAGCGATGAATAACGATGTTTTCCCGAATAAATTCAAAGCCGCACTGGCTGCGAAACAGGTACAAATTGGTTGCTGGTCAGCACTCTCTAACCCGATTAGCACTGAAGTTCTTGGTTTGGCTGGGTTTGACTGGCTGGTGCTGGATGGCGAACATGCGCCAAACGATATCTCCACGTTTATTCCGCAGTTAATGGCCCTGAAAGGCAGCGCCAGCGCGCCAGTAGTGCGAGTGCCGACCAACGAGCCGGTAATTATAAAGCGTCTTCTGGATATCGGTTTCTATAACTTCCTGATTCCTTTTGTAGAAACAAAAGAGGAAGCAGAGCAGGCGGTGGCATCAACCCGTTACCCACCGGAAGGCATTCGCGGCGTCTCCGTTTCTCACCGCGCCAATATGTTTGGCACCGTGGCGGATTATTTCGCTCAGTCGAACAAGAACATCACCATTCTGGTCCAGATAGAAAGTCAGCAGGGCGTAGATAACGTCGATGCCATTGCCGCTACCGAAGGTGTAGACGGTATCTTCGTCGGCCCCAGCGATCTGGCTGCGGCATTAGGCCATCTCGGCAATGCCTCGCACCCGGATGTACAAAAAGCAATCCAGCATATTTTTAACCGTGCCAGTGCGCACGGCAAACCCAGCGGTATCCTCGCGCCGGTCGAAGCCGATGCGCGTCGTTATCTGGAATGGGGCGCGACGTTTGTGGCTGTCGGCAGCGATCTCGGCGTCTTCCGCTCTGCCACTCAGAAACTGGCTGATACCTTTAAAAAATAACCACCACCGCAACAAGAGAGATGATTGATATGACTATGAAAGTTGGTTTTATTGGCCTGGGGATTATGGGTAAACCAATGAGTAAAAACCTTCTGAAAGCAGGTTACTCGCTGGTGGTTGCTGACCGTAACCCAGAAGCTATTGCTGACGTGATTGCTGCAGGTGCAGAAACAGCTTCTACGGCTAAAGCGATCGCTGAACAGTGCGACGTCATCATAACCATGCTGCCAAACTCCCCTCATGTGAAAGAGGTGGCGCTGGGTGAGAATGGCATTATTGAAGGCGCGAAGCCAGGTACGGTATTGATCGATATGAGTTCTATTGCACCGCTGGCAAGCCGTGAAATAAGCGAAGCGCTGAAAGCGAAAGGCATTGATATGCTGGACGCCCCGGTGAGCGGCGGTGAACCGAAAGCCATCGACGGTACGCTGTCAGTGATGGTGGGCGGCGACAAGGCTATTTTCGACAAATACTATGATTTGATGAAAGCGATGGCGGGTTCCGTGGTGCATACCGGGGAAATCGGTGCAGGTAACGTCACCAAACTGGCAAATCAGGTCATTGTGGCGCTGAATATTGCCGCGATGTCAGAAGCGTTAACGCTGGCAACCAAAGCGGGCGTTAACCCGGATCTGGTGTATCAGGCAATTCGCGGTGGACTGGCGGGCAGTACCGTGCTAGATGCCAAAGCGCCGATGGTGATGGACCGCAACTTCAAGCCGGGCTTCCGTATTGATCTGCATATTAAGGATCTGGCAAATGCGCTGGATACTTCCCACGGCGTCGGCGCGCAACTGCCGCTCACAGCTGCGGTTATGGAGATGATGCAGGCACTGCGTGCCGATGGTTTAGGAACGGCGGATCATAGCGCCCTGGCGTGCTACTACGAAAAACTGGCGAAAGTCGAAGTTACTCGCTAATGACGTCGTGCCCGGATGGCGTATTGCAATCCGGGCCTGGAATCCAGGCCGAATAAGAGAAACGCCCTCCGGCGTCATGTGGTAACAGGCATAGATATGAAAATCGTAATCGCCCCAGACTCTTATAAAGAAAGTTTATCTGCCAGCGAGGTTGCGCAGGCGATAGAAAAAGGATTTCGGGAAATTTTTCCTGATGCACAGTATGTTTCCGTTCCGGTTGCCGACGGTGGTGAAGGAACGGTGGAAGCCATGATTGCAGCCACCCAGGGGGCTGAACGTCACGCCTGGGTTACAGGGCCGCTGGGCGAGAAAGTGAATGCCAGTTGGGGGATCTCCGGCGATGGCAAAACCGCGTTTATCGAAATGGCGGCGGCCAGTGGGCTGGAACTGGTACCTGCGGAAAAACGCGATCCACTTGTGACCACTTCACGCGGTACTGGCGAGTTAATCCTGCAGGCGCTGGAGAGCGGCGCGACAAACATTATTATCGGCATTGGCGGCAGCGCCACCAACGACGGCGGCGCAGGCATGGTGCAGGCGCTGGGGGCGAAATTATGCGATGCCAACGGCAATGAAATTGGTTTTGGCGGCGGTAGCCTTAATACTCTGAATGATATTGATATTTCCGGCCTCGATCCGCGCTTAAAAGATTGTGCTATTCGCGTCGCTTGTGATGTCACCAATCCGCTGGTGGGCGATAACGGCGCATCGCGCATCTTTGGCCCACAAAAGGGAGCCAGTGAAGCGATGATTGTCGAGCTGGACAATAACCTCTCTCACTATGCCGATGTCATTAAAAAAGCGCTGCATGTTGATGTGAAAGATGTCCCCGGCGCAGGAGCTGCGGGCGGTATGGGCGCGGCGCTGATGGCGTTTCTTGGTGCGGAACTGAAAAGTGGTATTGAAATCGTCACGACGGCGCTGAATCTGGAGGAACATATTCACGATTGTACGCTGGTGATCACCGGTGAAGGGCGTATTGACAGCCAGAGTATACACGGCAAGGTTCCGATTGGCGTCGCAAACGTGGCGAAAAAGTACCATAAACCGGTGATTGGCATTGCGGGTAGCCTGACCAATGATGTTGGCGTTGTACATCAGCATGGCATTGATGCGGTCTTCAGCGTATTGACCAGTATTGGTACGTTGGATGAAGCATTCCGTGGGGCTTATGACAATATTTACCGTGCTTCACGTAATATCGCCGCGACACTGGCGATTGGAATGCGCAACGCGGGGTGACAAGGGCGCGCAAACCCTCTATACTGCGCGCCGAAGCTGACCAGACAGTCGCCGCTTCGTCGTCGTCCTCTTCGGGGGAGACGGGCGGAGGGGAGGAAAGTCCGGGCTCCATAGGGCAGGGTGCCAGGTAACGCCTGGGGGGGAAACCCACGACCAGTGCAACAGAGAGCAAACCGCCGATGGCCCGTGCAAGCGGGATCAGGTAAGGGTGAAAGGGTGCGGTAAGAGCGCACCGCGCGGCTGGTAACAGTCCGTGGCACGGTAAACTCCACCCGGAGCAAGGCCAAATAGGGGTTCATAAGGTACGGCCCGTACTGAACCCGGGTAGGCTGCTTGAGCCAGTGAGCGATTGCTGGCCTAGATGAATGACTGTCCACGACAGAACCCGGCTTATCGGTCAGTTTCACCTATTTTAACCAAAACCCGCCAGCGTAAACTGGCGGGTTTTTGCTTTTGAGGAGGGTGGTCGGAAAGATGAACGTCTTATCTGGCCTACAAAACAACGAAAATTCAATATATTGCACAGAGGCAATGTAGGCCTGATAAGCGTAGCGCCTCAGGCAATTTTGTGTTTATCATCAGTCTCGAACCTGCTTCGGCAAGCTTTTACTTTTGGTGCAGACGGAAAGATGAACGAATATCTAAGCTATTAATAATAGACTTTGCAAGAAATCATTACATTTATATTTCATTTAAAAGATCGTAATCATACGTATATTCTTTGCTAATAAAACGACACTCGTTGAAGCTAAATTCATCGTCTGAAAAGGAATTGTCAACAGAATCTCTTTCTTCCTCCAGGCTATTATCTGAAAGCAAGTCGTTTGAGTTAGTATAATCCAGGTTGTAATCGACAGTATAATTAATTTCTGGATCGGTTTGGTAATCATTTTTTTTGACGCAATCATATTCTTCAATAATTTTATCGATATAATCATATGCTTTTTCTAATGAGAAGTTTTTCATCTCTGGTAATTTAACTTTGCTCAAATAATTATTAATTTTTGAGGAGTTTTTATATATGCTTTTTGTTAATTCTTTTTCTAATTTGTCTGTTATATTTGCTGTTGGTATGGATTTTATAATCGCATATCTCATGATTTTTAATTGATCTTCGGTTAAATCTCCAAGCTCATTTAAACAACTTTCGACAAAGTTGATTTTTTCTCTGGAATAATTATCGCTGATACTTGTTAACGCTGGGGTGATTTTTAATAAAGAATTCCATGAGATAGTACCATTGTGTGTCGAACGCATAAAATTTATATTGTACATATTGGTTTTAGTAAACTTTGTTGCAAACAATGTAAAGGGATCTAAAGTCGCGTAAGCCATATGTTTATTTGAAAAATCATAACCAGTTAAATCGACGTTATGCAAGTCCAGATAGGATAAATCTACTACATCACCTGCTCCAGAGCTAAAGATTACATTTAATCTTCTGATTTCATTGTAAATTTCCTCTAATGAACAATTTATGTTCATGATGTCTGCTGAAATTTTTATGTTATTTAACGGTTCACAAATTATAAGCTCGCAGGTATTGTCTGATCGTTGCGTTATTTGGGCATTATAACCTAAAAAGTCTATGCGAAGAGACGAGTCATTATAAAGTATTACATTTTTTAAGTATGCTAATTCTTGTTGAAAATCACCATCGATAATACATGTTCCACCAGGTTGCAACGCGCAGATTAACGTGAGCATTTGATTAGAAGTCTGTTTTAGTTTTACTACACCTGGTGCTAGTGCTTTGAGGTCATTTATTATGGGGGTTTCAGGAATGTCATTCATTTTTATACGTACTAAATCATTACCTAAGTCATTACCTATTGATGAAACCGGGAACATTATTTTATCCTTTTTAAATAATCAATGAGAATCATGATTAAAATGATCTGGTGAAAAAAAGAGAATTTGCCAACAATCTGAAACATTGTCAGTTTTATTAAAATGATTAAATTCCGTTAAGATAACTTCTTTTTGCGTGAACTTTGCGCAAAACTTAAAAATTGTCTCCTTGATACACTCCAGATCTTTTCTATTGATGGCTGAACAAGTACATTTTTCGCCAAAAGGTGAAAATGTGCCTACATCTAAAGTTTGTATTATATAATCATCATTTACTCCTGTAGAAATATCTATGATGAATGGACTTCTATTTTCCGGTTGGATTCGGATCATTACAGAAGAAACATCACCTTTATAGACATTCAATGCAGTAATCGCAGATAATATTCTCCGCAATTCATTGCTTATGCTGTAAATTTCATTAACGTCATTTGTCGATATAATCTCGGCAAATTTTATTTTTACCTTCCAATAATCAATGTTTCTATTATAAGTGTTAACAGTTTCGTACATTGGTGGTATCGAAGGGGGTAAAAAATGTGAAACCGAATAACCTTTCATTGATGCCTGCCTTGTCATCATGACAAACAATAATCAATGCTTATTTTCCTTGCACGGTTCGCTCACAACTATCAAAAAACGCTCAATTACCCGGCATTACAGTCAACGAAGCAAAATTCTGTGGTCTACAACGATGTAAAGCACAACGAAAATCCTCCTTGTTCTCTTATTCTGACCGTATAGCGATGAACATCAATTATTCGTTTTGTGATCATCAACACAAAATGCTATTTAGTAACTATGGTGACAGTAGAAACGAGGGGAAACGATTGCATTCACAAAATGACGTCCTGTAAGAAGGGTGAAAGTTGATGTTAATCAATTGTTCGAGATGATCAATATCTGTATTCGAAATTTTAAAACATTGATAAAATAAATGTTTGCCCTCCAACAAATAGCGAGAAAAAATGTGACGTGCCGCATTATTTATCGCTGAAAATGATTTATTTATAATAAAATTTGATAACTTGCTCATAAAATTTAACTCAAAATTTGCCTGGTAATTATCCGCTAATTGCTTGAAATATGGTCGCAGCTGCTTTTTTTTATTAACCACATAACGAATGATGTTATCGCCATAAAATATGGTTATCCCTGTCATTTTTTTTGACAAAAATCAGGGTTTATGCTGATTTATATACTTTAACTTATTGATATATAAAAGCATTTAATTGATACAGTGATATCCAGAAAAGTATTGAAAGTTAATTTGTGAGTGGTCGCACATATCCTGTTCATTTCATTTTGATACACTTCATGCCGTCAATGAGGTTATTAACGTAGGTAGTTATGAGCACTATTCTTCTTCCGAAAACGCAGCATCTGGTAGTCTTTCAGGAAGTCATTAGAAGTGGCTCTATCGGCTCGGCTGCAAAAGAATTAGGGTTAACTCAACCCGCCGTCAGTAAAATCATTAACGATATTGAAGACTATTTTGGTGTGGAATTAGTGGTGCGGAAAAATACCGGTGTAACATTAACACCTGCCGGTCAATTGTTACTCTCCCGTTCCGAATCCATTACCCGTGAAATGAAAAATATGGTGAATGAGATAAGCGGTATGTCTTCTGAGGCGGTGGTGGAAGTCTCGTTTGGTTTTCCTTCATTGATTGGTTTTACTTTTATGTCCGGGATGATCAACAAGTTCAAAGAGGTGTTCCCGAAAGCGCAGGTTTCTATGTATGAAGCGCAACTGTCTTCGTTCCTACCGGCAATCCGCGACGGTCGCCTGGATTTTGCGATTGGTACGTTAAGCGCAGAAATGAAGCTTCAGGATTTACATGTTGAGCCGCTGTTCGAGTCCGAGTTTGTGCTGGTAGCCAGTAAGTCCCGAACATGCACCGGCACCACCACGCTGGAGTCGTTGAAGAACGAACAGTGGGTGTTGCCACAAACCAATATGGGGTACTACAGCGAGCTGCTCACCACGTTACAAAGAAATGGCATCAGTATTGAAAACATCGTTAAAACCGACTCAGTCGTGACAATTTATAATCTTGTTCTCAATGCTGATTTCTTAACTGTAATTCCTTGTGATATGACGTCACCTTTTGGTTCTAATCAATTTATTACTATTCCGGTTGAAGAAACATTACCTGTGGCACAATATGCCGCGGTATGGTCGAAAAATTATCGTATTAAAAAAGCAGCATCGGTTTTGGTGGAATTAGCCAAAGAGTATTCATCTTATAATGGGTGTAGACGAAGGCAATTAATTGAAGTTGGTTAGTTATTTGTTTTTATTTAAACATAAATAATCCACCTGTCTGTTTTGCAGGTGTCGGTTACGGTTACCTACATATTTAATTCAGGCTAAGAGGTTTTATAATGCATATTACATACGATCTCCCGGTTGCTATTGATGACATCATTGAAGCAAAACAACGACTGGCTGGGCGAATTTATAAAACAGGCATGCCTCGCTCCAACTATTTTAGTGAACGTTGCAAAGGTGAAATATTCCTCAAATTCGAAAACATGCAGCGTACCGGTTCATTTAAAATTCGTGGCGCATTTAATAAATTAAGTTCACTGACCGATGCGGAAAAACGTAAAGGTGTAGTGGCCTGCTCTGCGGGCAACCATGCGCAAGGGGTTTCGCTCTCCTGCGCGATGCTGGGTATCGACGGTAAAGTGGTGATGCCAAAAGGCGCGCCGAAATCCAAAGTAGCGGCAACGTGCGACTACTCCGCTGAAGTTGTTTTGCATGGTGATAACTTCAACGACACTATCGCTAAAGTGAGCGAAATTGTCGAAATGGAAGGCCGTATTTTTATCCCACCTTATGATGATCCGAAAGTGATTGCCGGTCAGGGAACGATTGGTCTGGAAATTATGGAAGATCTCTATGATGTCGATAACGTGATTGTGCCAATTGGCGGTGGCGGTTTAATTGCTGGTATTGCGGTAGCGATTAAATCAATTAACCCGACTATTCGTGTTATTGGCGTACAGTCAGAAAACGTTCACGGCATGGCGGCTTCTTTCCACTCCGGAGAAATAACCACGCACCGAACTACCGGCACCCTGGCGGATGGTTGTGATGTCGCCCGCCCGGGTAATTTAACTTACGAAATCGTTCGTGAATTAGTCGATGACATCGTGCTGGTCAGCGAAGACGAAATCAGAAACAGTATGATTGCCTTAATTCAGCGCAATAAAGTCGTCACCGAAGGCGCAGGCGCTCTGGCATGTGCTGCATTATTAAGCGGTAAATTAGACCAATATATTCAAAACAGAAAAACCGTCAGTATTATTTCCGGCGGCAATATCGATCTTTCTCGCGTCTCTCAAATCACCGGTTTCGTTGACGCTTAATTAATTCGTTGAGGATAGGATATGAGTACTTCAGATAGCATTGTATCCAGCCAGACAAAACAATCGTCCTGGCGTAAATCAGATACCACATGGACGTTAGGCTTGTTTGGTACGGCAATCGGCGCCGGGGTGCTGTTCTTCCCTATCCGCGCAGGTTTTGGCGGACTGATCCCGATTCTTCTGATGTTGGTATTGGCATACCCCATCGCATTTTATTGCCACCGGGCGCTGGCGCGTCTGTGTCTTTCTGGCTCTAACCCTTCCGGCAACATTACGGAAACGGTGGAAGAGCATTTTGGTAAAACTGGCGGCGTGGTTATCACGTTCCTGTACTTCTTCGCGATTTGCCCACTGCTGTGGATTTATGGCGTTACTATTACCAATACCTTTATGACGTTCTGGGAAAACCAGCTCGGCTTTGCACCGCTGAATCGCGGCTTTGTGGCGCTGTTCCTGTTGCTGCTGATGGCTTTCGTCATCTGGTTTGGTAAGGATCTGATGGTTAAAGTGATGAGCTACCTGGTATGGCCGTTTATCGCCAGCCTGGTGCTGATTTCTCTATCGCTGATCCCTTACTGGAACTCTGCAGTTATCGACCAGGTTGACCTCGGTTCGCTGTCGTTAACCGGCCATGACGGTATCCTGATCACTGTCTGGCTGGGGATTTCCATCATGGTTTTCTCCTTTAACTTCTCGCCAATCGTCTCTTCCTTCGTGGTTTCTAAACGTGAAGAGTATGAGAAAGACTTCGGTCGCGACTTCACCGAGCGTAAATGTTCACAAATCATCTCTCGCGCCAGTATGCTGATGGTTGCAGTGGTGATGTTCTTTGCCTTTAGCTGCCTGTTTACGCTGTCTCCGGCGAATATGGCTGAAGCGAAAGCGCAGAATATTCCAGTGCTTTCTTATCTGGCTAACCACTTTGCGTCCATGACCGGTACCAAAACAACGTTTGCAATTACACTTGAATATGCAGCTTCCATTATCGCACTCGTGGCTATTTTCAAATCTTTCTTCGGTCACTATCTGGGGACGCTGGAAGGTCTGAATGGTTTGATTCTGAAGTTCGGTTATAAAGGTGACAAAACCAAAGTGTCGCTGGGTAAACTGAATACTCTCAGCATGGTTTTCATCATGGGATCCACCTGGGTTGTTGCCTACGCCAACCCGAACATCCTCGACCTGATTGAAGCTATGGGCGCGCCGATTATCGCATCCCTGTTGTGCCTGTTGCCGATGTATGCCATCCGTAAAGCGCCGTCTCTGGCGAAATACCGTGGTCGTCTGGATAACGTGTTTGTTACCGTGATTGGTCTGCTGACCATCCTGAACATCGTATACAAACTGTTTTAATCCGTAACTCAGGATGAGAAAAGAGATGAATGAATTTCCGGTTGTTTTGGTTATTAACTGTGGTTCGTCTTCGATTAAGTTTTCCGTGCTCGATGCCAGCGACTGTGAAGTATTAATGTCAGGTATTGCCGACGGTATTAACTCGGAAAATGCATTCTTATCCGTAAATGGGGGAGAGCCAGCACCGCTGGCTCACCACAGCTACGAAGGTGCATTGAAGGCAATTGCATTTGAACTGGAAAAACGGAATTTAAATGACAGCGTGGCCTTAATTGGCCACCGCATCGCTCACGGCGGCAGTATTTTTACCGAGTCTGCCATTATTACCGATGAAGTCATTGATAATATCCGTCGCGTTTCTCCACTGGCACCCCTGCATAATTACGCCAATTTAAGTGGTATTGAATCGGCGCAGCAATTATTCCCGGGCGTAACTCAGGTGGCGGTATTTGATACCAGTTTCCACCAGACGATGGCGCCGGAAGCTTATTTATACGGCCTGCCGTGGAAATATTATGAAGAGTTAGGTGTACGCCGTTATGGTTTCCACGGTACGTCGCACCGCTATGTTTCCCAGCGCGCACATTCTTTGCTGAATCTGGCGGAAGATGACTCCGGCCTGGTCGTGGCGCATCTTGGCAATGGCGCGTCAATCTGCGCAGTTCGCAACGGTCAGAGTGTTGACACTTCAATGGGAATGACGCCGCTGGAAGGCTTGATGATGGGTACCCGCAGTGGTGATGTCGACTTCGGGGCGATGTCCTGGGTCGCCAGCCAAACCAACCAGAGCCTGGGTGACCTGGAACGCGTAGTGAATAAAGAGTCGGGATTATTAGGTATTTCCGGTCTTTCTTCGGATTTACGTGTTCTGGAAGAAGCCTGGCATGAAGGTCACGAACGCGCGCAACTGGCAATTAAAACCTTTGTTCACCGAATTGCCCGTCATATTGCCGGACACGCAGCTTCATTACGTCGCCTGGATGGAATTATATTCACCGGCGGAATAGGAGAGAACTCAAGTTTAATTCGTCGTTTGGTCATGGAGCATTTGGCTGTATTAGGCGTAGAGATTGATACAGAAATGAATAATCGCTCTAACTCCTTTGGAGAGCGAATTGTTTCTAGTGAAAATGCGCGTGTCATTTGCGCCGTTATTCCGACTAACGAAGAAAAAATGATTGCTTTGGATGCCATTCATTTAGGCAAAGTGAACGCGCCCGCAGAATTTGCATAATTTAGTTGAAGTATTGTAGAGAGATTATTTTTCATGAAGGTAGATATTGATACCAGCGATAAGCTGTACGCCGACGCATGGCTTGGCTTTAAAGGTACGGACTGGAAAAACGAAATTAATGTCCGCGATTTTATTCAACATAACTATACACCGTATGAAGGCGATGAATCTTTTCTCGCCGAAGCAACGCCAGCCACCACGGAATTGTGGGAAAAAGTGATGGAAGGCATTCGTATCGAAAACGCAACCCACGCGCCGGTTGATTTCGATACTAATATTGCTACCACCATTACCGCTCATGATGCGGGATATATTAACCAGCCGCTGGAAAAAATAGTTGGCCTGCAAACGGATGCGCCATTAAAGCGCGCGCTGCATCCGTTCGGCGGTATTAATATGATTAAAAGTTCATTCCACGCATATGGCCGTGAAATGGACAGCGAATTTGAGTACATCTTTACCGATCTGCGTAAAACCCATAATCAGGGCGTATTTGATGCGTACTCACCGGATATGCTGCGCTGCCGTAAATCGGGTGTACTGACTGGTTTGCCAGACGGTTATGGTCGTGGGCGTATTATCGGTGACTACCGCCGCGTGGCGCTTTACGGCATCAGTTATCTGGTACGTGAACGCGAACTGCAATTTGCCGATCTCCAGTCTCGTCTGGAAAAAGGCGAAGATCTCGAAGCCACTATCCGTCTGCGTGAGGAGCTGGCGGAACATCGTCGTGCGCTGTTGCAGATTCAGGAAATGGCGGCGAAATACGGTTTTGATATCTCCCGTCCGGCGCAGAATGCGCAGGAAGCGGTGCAGTGGCTCTACTTCGCTTACCTGGCGGCAGTGAAATCACAGAACGGCGGCGCAATGTCTCTTGGCCGTACGGCATCGTTCCTCGATATCTACATTGAGCGCGACTTTAAAGCTGGCGTGCTCAATGAGCAGCAGGCACAAGAACTGATCGACCACTTCATTATGAAGATCCGTATGGTGCGCTTCCTGCGTACGCCGGAATTTGATTCGCTGTTCTCTGGCGACCCGATCTGGGCGACGGAAGTGATCGGTGGGATGGGGCTGGACGGTCGTACGCTGGTGACCAAAAACTCTTTCCGTTATCTGCACACCCTGCACACTATGGGGCCAGCACCGGAACCAAACCTGACCATTCTGTGGTCGGAAGAATTACCGATCGCCTTCAAAAAATATGCCGCGCAGGTGTCTATCGTCACCTCTTCCTTGCAGTATGAAAACGACGATCTGATGCGTACTGACTTCAACAGCGACGATTACGCGATTGCCTGCTGCGTTAGCCCGATGGTGATTGGTAAGCAAATGCAGTTCTTTGGTGCACGCGCTAACCTGGCGAAAACGCTGCTCTACGCAATTAACGGCGGGGTGGACGAGAAGCTGAAGATTCAGGTCGGCCCAAAAACAGCACCGCTGATGGACGACGTGTTGGACTACGACAAAGTGATGGACAGCCTCGACCACTTTATGGACTGGCTGGCGGTGCAGTACATCAGCGCGCTGAACATCATCCACTACATGCACGACAAGTACAGCTACGAAGCCTCGCTGATGGCGCTGCACGATCGTGATGTCTATCGCACTATGGCGTGTGGCATCGCGGGCCTGTCAGTGGCGACGGACTCCCTGTCTGCCATCAAATATGCCCGCGTGAAACCAATCCGTGACGAAAACGGCCTGGCGGTGGATTTCGAAATCGACGGTGAATATCCGCAGTACGGCAACAACGACGAGCGCGTAGACAGTATTGCCTGCGACCTGGTTGAACGTTTTATGAAGAAAATTAAAGCGCTGCCGACCTATCGCAACGCCGTCCCTACCCAGTCGATTCTGACTATCACTTCTAACGTGGTGTACGGGCAGAAAACCGGTAACACGCCGGACGGTCGTCGCGCCGGAACACCGTTCGCACCGGGCGCTAACCCGATGCACGGTCGTGACCGTAAAGGTGCCGTGGCCTCGCTGACGTCGGTGGCGAAACTGCCGTTCACTTACGCCAAAGACGGTATCTCGTACACCTTCTCAATTGTCCCGGCGGCGTTGGGCAAAGAAGATCCAGTACGTAAAACCAACCTTGTCGGCCTGCTGGATGGGTATTTCCACCACGAAGCGGATGTCGAAGGCGGTCAACACCTCAACGTCAACGTAATGAATCGGGAAATGCTGCTGGATGCCATCGAGCACCCGGAAAAATATCCTAACCTGACAATCCGTGTCTCTGGCTACGCCGTGCGCTTCAACGCACTGACCCGTGAACAGCAACAGGATGTTATTTCACGTACTTTTACCCAGGCGCTCTGACGCCGGAGGATGTATGAAAAAGATTATCGAAACGCAACGTGCCCCAGGCGCAATCGGCCCTTATGTTCAGGGTGTTGATTTAGGCAGCATGGTCTTCACCTCCGGGCAAATTCCGGTTTGCCCGCAGACAGGTGAGATCCCGGCTGATGTGCAAGATCAGGCGCGTTTAAGCCTCGAAAACGTCAAAGCGATCGTGGTTGCTGCCGGGCTGAGCGTGGGCGATATCATCAAGATGACCGTGTTCATCACCGATCTGAATGATTTTGCCACCATCAATGAAGTCTATAAGCAGTTCTTCGATGAGCATCAGGCGACCTACCCGACCCGGAGCTGTGTGCAGGTCGCGCGTTTGCCGAAAGATGTGAAGCTGGAAATTGAAGCCATCGCAGTACGTAGTGCGTAAAGCCTCGTGAGCGGGACGGTCGCAAGGTCGTTCCGCTCCACTTCACTGAACGGCAATCCGAGGGTGTGGATATGATTAGTGCATTCGATATTTTCAAAATTGGGATTGGACCCTCCAGTTCGCATACCGTGGGGCCGATGAATGCCGGAAAAAGTTTTATTGATCGGCTGGAAAATAGCGGCTTATTAACCGCGACGAGCCATATTATGGTCGATCTGTACGGGTCGTTGTCACTGACGGGCAAAGGCCATGCCACGGATGTCGCCATCATCATGGGACTAGCAGGAAACAGTCCGCAGGATGTTGTTATTGATGAGATCCCTGCATTTATTGAGTTAGTGACGCGCAGCGGGCGGTTGCCGGTGGCTTCTGGGGCGCATGTTGTTGATTTTCCTGTAGCAAAGAACATTGTTTTCCATCCTGAAATGTTGCCTCGTCATGAGAACGGGATGCGGATTACTGCCTGGAATGGGCAGAAAGAGCTATTAAGCAAAACTTACTACTCAGTCGGTGGCGGATTTATCGTTGAAGAAGAACACTTCGGTCTGTCGCACGCTGTCGAAACCCTCGTACCTTACGATTTTCACTCAGCAGGTGAACTGCTGAAAATGTGTGATTACAACGGCCTGTCTATTTCTGGCCTAATGATGCACAACGAGCTGGCGCTGCGCAGCAAAGCGGAAATTGATGCCGGGTTTGCCCGTATCTGGCAAGTGATGCACGACGGCATTGAACGCGGGATGAATACCGAAGGCGTGCTGCCAGGACCGCTTAATGTGCCTCGTCGTGCCGTTGCGTTGCGTCGCCAGCTGGTTTCCAGCGATAACATCTCTAACGATCCGATGAACGTCATCGACTGGATCAACATGTACGCGCTGGCAGTGAGTGAAGAAAACGCAGCCGGTGGGCGCGTAGTAACAGCGCCGACCAATGGGGCGTGCGGCATTATTCCGGCTGTGCTGGCTTATTATGATAAGTTCCGTCGCCCAGTAAATGAGCGGTCGATTGCCCGCTATCTACTGGCAGCGGGGGCTATTGGCGCGCTGTATAAAATGAACGCTTCCATTTCTGGCGCGGAAGTCGGCTGTCAGGGGGAAATTGGCGTGGCCTGTTCAATGGCGGCGGCAGGGTTAACTGAACTACTGGGCGGCAGTCCTGCGCAGGTATGCAATGCGGCGGAAATTGCTATGGAGCATAACCTTGGGCTGACCTGCGATCCGGTTGCCGGACAGGTGCAAATCCCATGTATTGAACGTAATGCCATTAATGCCGTGAAAGCAGTAAACGCTGCGCGGATGGCGATGCGCCGCACCTCGGCACCGCGTGTTTCACTCGATAAAGTTATCGAGACGATGTATGAAACCGGCAAAGATATGAACGATAAATACCGCGAAACATCACGCGGAGGACTGGCCATTAAAGTGGTCTGCGGCTGACATTGCTGTCAGCTTTCATCCTTGGGTGCACAAATGTGCACCTTTTTTTTTGTGATCTGCCGCAAATAGAGAATGAATATTCTCTTGTGATTAATTTAGTAGAAAATTCTTATCCATCTCCGTTATTTCAAAGTCTTGATTGTGAAGATTTTCTCTGACCTCGCGCGTATCATTTCTTTATTCTAATAACTCGCCTGCAAAAACGTAGACCGCATATCGCCTTGATGCGGCTCGGAAAAAAATAATAAGCCCTACAAAATATTGAGCGAGAAATTATGGAAATTGCATCGAATAAAGGCGTCATTGCAGACGCTTCGACCCCGGCAGGTCGTGCTGGAATGAGTGAGAGCGAGTGGCGAGAAGCGATCAAATTCGACAGTACTGACACCGGCTGGGTGATTATGAGTATCGGGATGGCGATTGGCGCAGGGATTGTTTTTCTCCCGGTGCAGGTCGGTTTGATGGGATTGTGGGTATTTTTGCTCTCATCGGTGATTGGTTACCCGGCAATGTATCTGTTTCAGCGGTTGTTTATTAATACGCTGGCAGAATCACCAGAGTGTAAAGATTACCCCAGCGTCATCAGCGGTTATTTAGGTAAAAACTGGGGCATCCTGTTAGGTGCGCTCTATTTCGTGATGCTGGTGATCTGGATGTTCGTCTATTCCACTGCCATCACCAACGATAGTGCTTCCTACCTGCATACCTTCGGCGTGACGGAAGGGTTGCTGTCAGACAGTCCCTTTTATGGTCTGGTACTGATTTGCATTCTGGTGGCGATCTCCTCACGCGGCGAGAAATTGTTATTCAAAATTTCGACCGGCATGGTGCTGACTAAGCTGCTGGTGGTTGCGGCGCTGGGCGTGTCGATGGTCGGAATGTGGCATCTGTACAACGTCGGTTCGCTGCCGCCGCTGGGGCTGCTGGTGAAAAACGCCATTATTACGCTGCCGTTTACCCTGACGTCGATTCTGTTTATCCAGACGTTAAGCCCGATGGTGATCTCTTATCGCTCACGGGAAAAATCCATTGAAGTGGCGCGGCATAAAGCATTGCGGGCAATGAATATCGCGTTTGGCATTTTGTTTGTCACCGTCTTTTTCTACGCCGTGTCGTTCACGCTGGCGATGGGACATGACGAAGCGGTAAAAGCCTACGAGCAGAATATTTCTGCGCTGGCAATTGCCGCACAGTTTATTAGCGGTGACGGCGCAGCGTGGGTGAAAGTGGTCAGCGTCATTCTCAATATCTTTGCAGTAATGACCGCGTTTTTTGGCGTCTATTTAGGCTTTCGCGAAGCAACGCAAGGGATCGTAATGAACATCCTGCGTCGCAAGATGCCTGCCGAGAAGATTAACGCAAATCTCGTTCAGCGCGGCATCATGATTTTCGCCATTTTACTGGCCTGGAGCGCCATCGTACTGAACGCACCGGTGTTGAGCTTCACCTCTATCTGTAGCCCGATTTTCGGCATGGTAGGGTGCTTGATCCCGGCGTGGCTGGTTTACAAAGTACCGGCATTGCACAAATACAAAGGGATGTCTCTGTACCTGATTATCGTCACTGGTTTGTTGCTTTGTGTATCTCCGTTCCTGGCATTTTCTTGATTTACCTGAAATTTTAAGGTTTTTATAATGTTTGATTCGACTTTAAATCCGTTATGGCAGCGTTACATCCTCGCCGTTCAGGAGGAAGTAAAACCGGCGCTGGGATGTACTGAACCGATTTCACTGGCGCTGGCGGCGGCGGTTGCTGCGGCAAAACTGGAAGGTCCGGTTGAACGTGTAGAAGCCTGGGTTTCGCCAAATCTGATGAAGAACGGTCTGGGCGTCACCGTTCCTGGCACGGGAATGGTGGGGCTGCCGATTGCGGCGGCGCTGGGAGCGTTAGGTGGAAATGCCAACGCCGGGCTGGAAGTGCTGAAAGACGCAACGGCGCAGGCAATTGCCGATGCCAAAGCGTTGCTGGCGGCGGGGAAAGTCTCGGTTAAAATCCAGGAACCTTGCGATGAAATCCTCTTCTCACGCGCCAAAGTCTGGAACGGTGAGAAGTGGGCGTGTGTCACCATCGTTGGCGGGCATACCAACATTGTGCATATTGAAACGCACAATGGCGTGGTTTTTACCCAGCAGGCAAGTGTTACAGAAGGTGAGCAAGAGTCGCCGCTGGCAGTGCTCTCCAGAACGACGCTGGCTGAGATCCTGAAGTTTGTCAATGAAGTGCCGTTTTCGGCGATCCGCTTTATTCTCGATTCCGCGAAGTTAAATTGCGCGTTATCGCAGGAAGGTTTGAGTGGTAACTGGGGGCTACATATTGGCGCGACGCTGGAAAAACAGTGTGAACGCGGTTTGCTGGCGAAAGATCTCTCTTCATCCATTGTGATTCGTACCAGCGCGGCATCCGATGCGCGTATGGGCGGTGCTACGCTTCCGGCAATGAGTAACTCCGGTTCTGGCAATCAGGGGATCACCGCAACAATGCCTGTGGTGGTGGTCGCAGAACACTTCGGGGCCGATGATGAACGGCTGGCGCGTGCGCTGATGCTTTCGCATTTGAGCGCGATTTACATCCATAACCAGTTACCGCGTTTGTCTGCGCTTTGTGCCGCAACGACCGCAGCAATGGGGGCCGCCGCCGGGATGGCATGGCTGGTGGATGGGCGTTATGAAACCATCTCGATGGCGATCAGCAGTATGATCGGCGATGTCAGCGGCATGATTTGCGATGGTGCGTCCAACAGCTGCGCGATGAAGGTTTCGACCAGTGCTTCGGCTGCGTGGAAAGCAGTGTTAATGGCGCTGGATGATACCGCTGTGACCGGTAATGAAGGTATTGTGGCGCATGATGTTGAGCAGTCGATTGCCAACCTGTGTGCGCTGGCAAGCCATTCGATGCAGCAAACGGATCGGCAGATTATCGAGATTATGGCGAGCAAGGCCAGATAAACACCTGGTTTTGGGTATCGTGTCGGATGCGATGCTGGTGCATCTTATTTGGCCTACGAGTTGTGCAATTTGTTGATGTTGCTGGTTTTGTAGGCCGGATAAGGCGTTTACGCCGCATCCGGCAACCTGTCTTTACGCGGTAGCTTCATCCTCGGCTAAACGCGTTTCAGCATCCGCGACAATGGCTTCCAGTTCGCTCAACATCTCTTCATAGCCAAAATTATTGGCGGTGCGAGCCGGTTCCTTCGCCACCACGGGCTTCACCGGCTGACGCTTTTTGGCCGATTTTTTACTCATCTTCATCTCCCTGTAAAAACAACTAGACAGGCAAATCTATCAGCAAAGCGCGCAGTGGGGAATCGGCAACCAGCGTAATGTTAGCCTCGTCACGAATAAACGCCCCATCACCGCAGGTCAGCGCCGCTTTCTCTTCATGATGCGTAAGCGCATGAAATTGCCCGTGAATCGATTGCAAATACGCGCGTGGCCCATGCAACTGGAAATTCGCACTTTCGCCTTTGTCTAGCACGATATGATGCAGCCACACTTGCTGGCGCAACTGCAGGCTTCCCATCGCCCCCTCTGGCGAGGCGATTAATTGCTGCTTGCCCATATCAAGCGCCAGTTTTTGAATCAGCGGATTCTCTCGCTGCGGGCAGGCATCCAGCCAAAGCTGCATCCGTGTTAACGGTTTGTCTTTGCTGAGATTGTGTTCGCTATAGCTGATACCCGGCTGGGTAGAGAGCAGCAACGCTTCACCTGCGTAGGCCTGAATATGATTGCCTTCGCTGTCACGATACTCAGCTTCTCCATCCAGAATCACATTTAAAATATCGACTTTAGGATAGGTACGCGGCTGGAAGGCGGCACCTGGGGCCAGAACTTCCTGGTTAAGCACACGCAGGGAGGCATAACCTAACAATTTCGGGTCGAAGTAGTGTCCAAAGGAAAAAGTATACCGGGCCTGCAACCATCCGTAGTCTGCTTGTCCACACTGCCTGGCAGTTCGGGTAGTAATCATAATTCTTGACCTCTCTTTACTTCCTTTTATGGTAAGGGGCTGGACGCTACATTGTTAGCCAGATATTCTGCCCGGTATGTTCAAATTTCCTGAATGAGAACGAAATGGCCAAAGAAAGGGCATTAACGCTGGAAGCACTACGGGTTATGGATGCGATCGATCGCCGGGGCAGTTTTGCGGCGGCGGCGGATGAGCTGGGACGCGTGCCTTCCGCACTTAGCTACACCATGCAAAAACTAGAAGAAGAGCTGGATGTGGTGTTGTTTGACCGCTCGGGCCATCGCACCAAATTCACCAATGTCGGGCGAATGTTGCTGGAGCGAGGGCGCGTTTTGCTGGAAGCCGCAGATAAACTGACTACCGATGCGGAAGCCCTCGCGCGCGGTTGGGAAACGCATCTCACCATTGTGACTGAGGCGCTGGTACCGACACCCGCCTTTTTCCCGTTAATCGACAAACTGGCGGCAAAAGCCAATACCCAACTGGCAATCATCACCGAAGTGCTGGCGGGGGCGTGGGAACGGCTGGAGCAGGGGCGCGCGGATATTGTTATCGCGCCGGATATGCATTTTCGCTCCTCGTCGGAGATCAACTCGCGCAAACTCTATACCTTAATGAACGTCTATGTTGCCGCGCCTGATCACCCGATTCATCAGGAGCCGGAACCGTTATCTGAAGTGACGCGCGTGAAATATCGTGGAATTGCGGTGGCGGATACCGCTCGTGAGCGCCCGGTGTTGACCGTACAGCTGCTGGACAAACAGCCGCGCTTAACGGTGAGCACGATTGAAGATAAACGTCAGGCATTACTGGCGGGGCTTGGCGTGGCGACGATGCCGTATCCGATGGTTGAAAAAGATATTGCGGAAGGACGGTTGCGTGTCGTCAGCCCGGAATCGACCAGCGAGATCGATATTATTATGGCCTGGCGTCGTGACAGTATGGGGGAAGCGAAATCCTGGTGTCTGCGGGAAATTCCCAAACTTTTTAGCGGAAAATAATATTTGTTATTTTTAATAAAAAGGGGCGAAATATCGCCCCAATTCTAAGATTAATTTGAACCAAACTTCGGATCGTTTCCGTAACGATTGCTGCCAGAATTGCCTTCTAAACAGGCAAATACAAACAGAACTAACCAGCCAATGACCGGTACCAGATAGAGAAGCGCCCACGCACCTGAACGGTCAGTATCGTGCAGACGACGAACGCACAGAGCAATGACCGGAATGATTGTTGCTGCCAGGTAAATGAGAGAAAGGAATGGAAACTCTAAACCTAAAATCAATTGAATGACATTGATAATAGTGCCGACGATGGCGTTAATCAGAGTAAACATCCAGTACTCTTTACGACGTGCACGACCAGAGAAACCAACATAATTTTTTAATACGGCTAAATACCACTGCATAAAAACATCCCTTTAATTAAAAGTTGCGAAAGTCTATTCCGGGGATGGAGTAAATGCTATTCGTATCTTTCTTTTTCGGATGTTATAAAGGTTTTGATATTTAAGATAAATACATGGCCGTTTTTTATATGTAATTTATATAACGACATTGAAATAATTTAAATAAACATTAGTAGATTATTTATTCATCAACATGATGATAAAAGCCGGATGAGTCAGACATCCGGCGAGGAGATTTGTTTTAAGGTTCCAGTTTCGGATCTGGTCCAAAGCGGTTTTCGCCTGGCGTACCTGCCTGGCAGTTAAAGACGATGATAATCAGCCAGCCGATAAACGGAATTAAGAACAGCAGTGCCCACCACGCCGAGCGGTCGGTGTCGTGCAGGCGGCGGAACTGAACTGCCCACCATGGTAAAAACACCAGAATACCGTAGATTGTCGTCAGGATGCCTTCGCCACCGGCGCGTTGCCAGCCTAACATTTTATCCAGCAGCCCCAGCACGAACGTAAAGATGATGTTGACCAGAATAAACATCCAGTACTCTTTGCGCCGCGCACGGCCCCGGAAACCGACATATTTTTTTAGTACTTTCAGATACCAGTCCATTTTTGCCTCAATTTTGCTCAATCACTTGTTTTTAAAGCAGCAAATTAAGAATAGACGTGAATGAAATGGCAGTAAATATTATCTCGATGAATTAATAAGGCGCTGTGAAGGATAAGGGCAAGCGCAAAATTGCCAGATGCGCTACGCTTATCTGGCCTGCGCGGTCATTGCAACATATTGAATATAAATGTTTTGTAGGTTTGATAAGGCGTTTACGCCACATCCGACATGAACAACACGCACTTAGCTAATTATCAGAGGCACCTCGTAAGGTGCCTTTTTTTAACCGAAGCGAACATCTCGTCCGTGCGGTTCATCGAGATCCTGCCACGGACCAATTGAAATAATCCCCGTAGGGTTGATGGTCTTATGGCTGCAGAAGTAGTGATTACGGATGTGAGCGAAATTGACTGTTTCGGCAATTCCCGGCATCTGGTAGATATCGCGCAGGAAGCCATACAGATTCAGGTAATCGCTGATGCGGTGCTTATCACACTTAAAGTGGGTCACATACACTGGATCAAAACGCACCAGTGTGGTCCACAGGCGAATATCGGCTTCGGTTAGCTGGTTGCCGGTCAGGTAACGATGCTGACCTAAAATCTGTTCCAGCCGCGCCAGCGATTCAAACACTTTCACCACTGCCTCGTCGTAGGCTTCCTGGCTGGTGGCAAAACCGGCTTTATACACGCCATTGTTAACGGTGTCGTAAATCCAGCCATTAAGTTCGTCAATTTTCGTTTGCAGGGCTGAAGGGTAGTAATCACCGGCTTTCGCGCCCAGCGCATCAAATGCAGTATTGAACATGCGGATGATTTCCGCTGATTCGTTGCTGACAATGGTGTGGTTCTTCTTGTCCCAGAGTACGGGAACAGTGACACGTCCGCTATAGTGTGGATCGGCGTGGAGATAAAGCTGATACAGAAACTCATGTTGATAGAGTGTATCGCCGGTTGCTCCCGGAAAACTGTCATCAAAGGTCCAGCCGTTTTCCAGCATTAACGGGTTCACTACGGAAACGGAAATAAACGGTTCCAGTCCTTTGAGTTTACGCATGATCAGCGTGCGGTGCGCCCACGGGCAGGCGAGTGAAACATAGAGATGATAACGATCTTTCTCTGCGGCAAAACCGCCTTTGCCAGTGGGGCCTGGCGCGCCATCGGCAGTGAGCCAGTTACGAAATGCGGAAGCTGAACGTTGAAATTTACCGCCGGTGGATTTGGTGTCGTACCAGGTGTCATGCCAGACGCCGTCAATCAGTTGACCCATTTTTCTCTCCTCCAATAGCAAAAACGAGGAGCGTTTCTCCTCGTTTGAGACTGATGGCAAACGCAAAACTGCCTGATGCGCTATGCTTATCAGGCCTACGAGGTTTCTGCAATGTATTGAATTTGCATGTTTTTGTAGGCCGGATAAGGCGTTCACGCCGCATCCGGCATGAACAACGCGCACTTTGTCAACAATCTGAAACGAGGAGTGTTTCTCCTCGTTTGAGACTGATGGCAAACGCAAAACTGCCTGATGCGCTATGCTTATCAGGCCTACGAGGTTTCTGCAATGTATTGAATTTGCATGTTTTTGTAGGCCGGATAAGGCGTTCACGCCGAATCCGGCATGAACAACGCGCACTTTGTCAACAATCTGAAACGAGGAGTGTTCCCCCTCGTTTTTTATCGTTAAGTATAGCGCGTACTTACCACTTTTTATTCAACAGACGGTCGATGCTATACGCGCCCGGACCGGTAATCGCCAGCAGCAGGAATCCGCCAGAAATAGTCAGGTTTTTCATAAACATCAGCGAGTTCATGCCTTCTGCAAAATTGCTGTGAAATAAAAATGCCGTCAGCAGCGTAAAGCCCGCAGTAAACAGGGCAGTGGTACGTGTCAGGAAACCGAACAGGATTGCCAGACCACCACCAAACTCAAGCAGAATCACCAGTGGCAACATAAAGCCAGGGACACCCATCGCTTCCATATATTGTTGCGTACCCGCGTAGCCAGTAATTTTTCCCCAACCTGCCGTAATAAACAGAATCGGCATTAAAATGCGTGCGACCAGTACCCCAACATCTTCTAATTTTTTCATCTTACTCTCCACTGCGCCGCTCAGGCTGCTGATTGTTTTTTTGTGCAAGGGCGCGGTATTAGCGTCGTTGCTTTCGATGGAGAGAATCATAAACGTGGCGAAGCGTGATTGTTAGCAAGGAAAACTGTCAAATATTTTCAAAAAATTTGAGGAATAAGGCCGGAATGTCTCCGGCCAGAGAGGAAGTTAACCGCGAAGCTGTTGTTGCTTGAGGGTTGTTTTCACCAGACGCCAGGCGCTCCATACACCAAAACCGCGTCTGGCCCAGCGGACCAACATATTGGGATGACGAATCGTCCAGATAGCCATCACACTACTGCCAACCAGCGCCCAGGAGCGCAGACTCAGCAGCATATTCCAGCGACGATCATAAGCGCCTGTCGCCTCCAGCCATTCACGACGACTGGCGGAAAGATCCAGCCGTTGTTGCTGGATCTGGCTAAGCAGTTGCGCCTTACGTCGTTCACGTTCGACTTTACTGCTCACGGGACTCCTCCTCGAGCAGTTGCCGATCGTTTGCCAGCTCATGGCGCGTATGGCGCAGTAAGGTGGATTTACGCGATTTACGTAACGTCCAGATACCGCCAATGAGTGCCAGTAGCAGCAACACCACGGTGGTGGCAATCATCGCATTCAGGCGATATTGCGGATCAACCGCCCAGATAATCAGCACCATCAGGCTCATAAGACCAAATGCAGCGAAAAGCATCGTCAGGCCCAGCATCAGTAAAAGCTGAAAGAGATTGGCTTTTTCCTCTTCCAGCTCCACCACCGCCAGCCGCAGACGTGTCTCCACCATTTCAACCATGATGGAAACAATTCGCTGCCCGATGCCCAGAACGCTTTTACCGGGCCCTTGCGCGTGATGAGTGTCCGCCATAATTAACGACGCGACAGCAGAACGCCGAGCACTACACCGATTGCAGCGCCAATGCCCACGCCCGTCCACGGATTTTCACGCACATACTCATCGGCACGCGCCGCCGCGACACGGGTTTGTTTGGCAATGGCATCACCGGTTTCACCCAGGCGATAACGGCTCTGTTTCAGTGCCTGCTCCGCTTTGCTACGAATCTTACTCAACTCTTCTTTCGACTTCTCGCCAGATGAGCTAAGCACCTCTTCCAGCGTATCGGAAAGGGATTTCAACTCAGCACGCAGATGTTCCGTAGTGTGTTCTTTCGACATAGTTTTCTCCAGGTGAGTAAGTAGTGACTATTGTGAGTTAGTAGTCGCGCGCTTCCAGCTTTTTCAGCTCTTCCTGCGCTTCTGCCAGTTTCCGTTCGCGTTTGGCAATCTTATCGGCATCGCCTTTTTGCTTCGCCTCGGCTAAATCTTGCTGGCGTTCCGCCACCTCATCTTTCTGCTTTGCGATTTTCTTCTGATGATCGGCACGCAGCTGGCTATCTGAACAGTTGGCCCGGACTTCACTCAGGGCTTTATTCAGACCGTCAATACGATTCTGGTTTTGGTGTTTTTCGGCATAGCTGATCTCCTTAAGGATATTTTGCTCCTTTTCCTGACACAGGGTAGTGGCATAACTACCGGTACTAAGAGCAAAAAGAGAAACAGCTAAAGCGATGCGGTATTTCATTCTTGAACCTTCCATTGTGATTCGGACCTATTACAAAGGAACGATTGTCCAGACAACGAAGCGGTAGTGTTGACCACCGCCTCATTAATCATAGACAGTTACGGTGAAATCACCAAAGTGAGTGATCTGTTTCGGATAACAGGAAGTTATCCGAAGCGATGAGAGTTATCCCGCAATCGGGTTAGCCACTGCATAGCCTGACTATTATTGTCCTGCTGCGCAATGATGTAGCCATGGGGCAATGTTCTGTCGAGAACCGCTTTTGCTGCGGCACTCTGGTCGCTGGAGTCAAACGTAATTAACAGAGTGTCGTTTTTAGGGGTGATGCTTTTGAAAGGAATGCCGTGAGCGTCAAGGTGATGCCAGATTGAAAAACCGTCTGGCATCGTTGTGCCTTGATGAACGGCACGAATCGCCAGCGTAGACTCTTGCTGGCGAACCGCGGACCAGGCCAGCAACAGCGTGCCGACCAGAAGTAAAACAGCGCCGGACCAGGTTAGCTGGCGAAGCGACATGCGAGGTATTTGCATCCCTTACCCCCGATTTCCATATTTCTTTTTCCATAACACGACCAGAGAACCTGCCAGGCCAAACACCAGCAGCACCACCGGGAGCAGCATCAGGCATGACATCAGCTGGTCCTCGTACTTTAAAAATACCGGCGTTTTGCCGAGCATGTAACCCAGAGTTGTCAGGATTAATACCCACAGCAGACCGCTCATCCAGTTGAAGAACTGAAAGCGCGCGTTATTCAGCCCTGATAACCCGGCAATCGTCGGCAGCAGTGTTCTGACAAACGCAATAAAGCGACCAATTAACAGCGCCGATAAACCGTGTTTATGAAAAAGATGGTGTGCGCGTTGATGATAATGCGCGGGTAAATGAGATAGCCAGTTTTGTACGGTGCGGGTATTGCCCAGCCATCGCCCCTGAATATAGCTGACCCAGCAGCCGAGGCTGGCGGCAACGGTCAGTAGCAGAATTGTTTGCGGATAGCCCATCGCGCCTTTCGCAATCAATACGCCGACCAACACCAGTAAACTGTCGCCCGGTAAAAAGGCTGCCGGAAGCAAGCCGTTTTCAAGGAACAAAATTACAAATAAAACAAAATAGAGCATGCCAATCATCGACGGATTGGCCAGGGTTTCAAAATCCTGCGCCCACAGGGCTTGCAGCAATTGGGTCAAAAGTTCCATTCATTATTCCTGGTGAATCGGTTAACGCCACGCTGGTTTTAAAAGATGCACTACCGCAATGTTATTGCTGTTTTGGTATGTTCTGCGGGTTTGATACATCAACACAGCCTGAACTATTCCCTGTTAAATCGTGAGATAAGAAAGCATTCAAAAGCATAAATTCAAATTGAATCTAATTGTAACAAAGGTCAACGTTGTTCGTTATCAAAATTACATGTCCGTGGAGTCTGATTTTGCTGAATGCAGGGGAGGGAGGCGAGAGGATTTACACAGGCTGACACTTTATACTTTTCGCTTACCGACGAGGCAAACAGGCGCGTCGTTGCGCCTGCCGAATGGGGATTTCATTTGCTGCCGCTGGTGGCCGTATCAAGATGCACAACGGGATTTTCGGCGAACAGATAGCGGTCGGCATTGAACTCGAAATCGTCGCTGGTTTCGTTAAATAACATGATCTTGGTGTTTTCCAGATGCTGCCACATTGCCAGCTTCGCGGCATGGGGATCTTTACGAATTAACGCTTTGAGGATCTGATCGTGGTCATCGCACCAGTTATCGACAGTACGGGCATCAATATGCTCGTGCAGTTTTTTCCAGTATGGGTTATGGCTACGTTGGGTCCACATTTTTTCAACGATGGCTGCCAGGGCGGAGTTCTGCGTCGCCAGGGCAACCTGAATATGGAACTGCAAATCCCATTCGGAATCACGGAAGCATTGTTCGCCGCGCGCCTGCTCCTGGATGGCCATCAGTTTCATGATGTCCTGTTTGGTTACCTGGGTCGCTGCGAACTCGGCAATATTACTTTCGATGAGCTGACGTGCCTGAAGCAGCTCAAACGGACCGTAATTGGCGAATTCCATATTAGTGTCAGCAGACTGCTGATGGCGCGGCTGGTTGGAAACCACATGAATACCCGAGCCTTTACGCACCTCTACATAGCCTTCAACTTCAAGCATGATGATGGCTTCACGAACCACGGTGCGACTGACGTTCTTTTCATCGGCAATAAAGCGTTCAGCAGGCAGTTTATCACCCACCAGATAGACGCCCTGTTCGATGCGCTCTTTCAGATCAGCGGCAAGTTGTTGATACAAACGGCGTGGTTCAGTGATTTCCATATGCGCTCCAGGCATGATACGGCAGACTATATTTGTTATACCACTTTTGCGAGTTTAGCTCTACTCGCAGTGATGAAAAAGCCGCCTGAGAAGGCGGCTTTGAAGGGAAACTAAAACTTACACGAAGCCTTAATGTTGCGGTGCGGGATCGTTATGTGATTCCTGCGCCACCTCAATCGCCGGTTTGTTCTGCAACACAGTCCAGATAACCAGCGCACCCAGCAGGTCGAATACTGCCAGAACTGCGAACAGCGGGCTGAAGCCGATGGTGTCAGCCAGTGCACCGACTACCAGTGCAAACAGCGTACTTGCCAGCCATGCGGACATCCCGGTTAAACCGTTCGCCGTCGCCACTTCGTTACGACCGAACACGTCAGAAGAGAGCGTAATCAGTGCGCCAGACAGGGCCTGGTGAGCAAAACCACCGATACACAGCAGCATAATCGCGACATACGGGTTAGTGAACAGACCGATCATACCTGGGCCAATCATCAGCACCGCACCCAGCGTTACTACCATCTTACGGGAAACGATCAGGTTCACGCCAAACCAACGCTGGAACAGCGGCGGCAGGTAACCACCGAGGATACAACCGAGGTCAGCAAACAGCATCGGCATCCAGGCGAACATCGCGATCTCTTTCAGGTTAAAGCCGTAAACTTTAAACATGAACAGCGGGATCCACGCGTTAAAAGTACCCCAGGCAGGTTCAGCCAGGAAACGCGGTAGCGCGATACCCCAGAACTGACGGTTACGCAGGATCTGACCAACGGACATTTTCTTCGCTGTGTCAACCTGGTGCTGGGCTTCCTGACCATTAATAATGTAGTCACGTTCTTCATCGGTCAGATGTTTCTGGTCGCGCGGATGCTTGTAGAAAATCAGCCATGCCATCGCCCAGATAAAGCTCAACGCACCGGAGATGATAAATGCCATCTGCCAGCTGTGCATCACGATTGCCCATACCACCAGCGGCGGCGCAATCATCGCACCAATCGAAGAACCTACGTTAAAGTAGCCGACCGCGATGGAGCGCTCTTTTGCCGGGAACCATTCGGAACTGGCTTTCAGACCCGCCGGGATCATCGCCGCCTCTGCAGCACCTACCGCACCACGAGCAACCGCCAGGCCACCCCAGCTACCTGCCAGCGCGGTTGCGCCACAGAACACAGCCCACAGTACAGCAAACATTGCGTAACCGATTTTCGTACCCAGCACATCCAGTACATAACCTGCTACCGGTTGCATGACCGTATAAGCAGCAGAATAGGCTGCGATGATATAGGAATACTGTTGGGTGGAGATGTTTAACTCTTCCATCAGAGTTGGCGCAGCTGCCGCCACAGTGTTACGCGTCAGGTAACCAAGCACGGTGCCGAGCGTCACCAGTGCGATCATATACCAACGTAACCCTTTAATTTTACGCATGTAAAACCTCATCGTTTTGTTATATCCGCAGGAAGCGCGGCCATCATCCCGCCAGAGGCTGAAGATGTTAGTTACGACCGGGTAACCGAAAAAAAACCGGCACGCCCCGAACGTTGCCATGAAAGTTTCGTGCTAATTCGGCTTCCGTACCGGTTAACCCGATTCATCTAACAAATGAATGAATCGGC
Organism: Escherichia sp. MOD1-EC5990; assembly: GCF_002965285.1. Classification (NCBI taxonomy): domain Bacteria; kingdom Pseudomonadati; phylum Pseudomonadota; class Gammaproteobacteria; order Enterobacterales; family Enterobacteriaceae; genus Escherichia; species Escherichia sp. MOD1-EC5990. Next base: position 176,905 of record NZ_PTRV01000003.1, read on the forward strand.
AATTTGCATTCCGTCGACTTATGATTTGCGACGGCAGAAAGATAACTTGTCATACAACTTTAAAAGGTGAGAGCCATCACAAATGTGGGAATATTTGTAGGGACATTACCTGATGACAGCGAGGCCAGTACTGGCGCGGCTTGCAGCGAGATTTACCACTTTGAGAGTAATTTTTTTAACTACGTTTATTGATCTATCTCACGAAAATATCTTCGGACTCTGGAAATTGGTGTGATAACTTTGTCAGCATCGCACCATAAGCAAGCTAGCTCACTCGTTGAGAGGAAGACGAAAATGACTCCGTTTATGACTGAAGATTTCCTGTTAGATACCGAATTTGCCCGCCGTCTGTATCACGACTACGCAAAAGACCAGCCGATTTTCGATTACCATTGCCATTTGCCGCCGCAGCAGATTGCGGAAGACTATCGTTTTAAAAACCTGTATGACATCTGGCTGAAAGGTGATCATTACAAATGGCGTGCTATGCGCACTAATGGCGTGGCTGAGCGTCTGTGTACCGGTGATGCGTCTGACCGTGAAAAATTTGACGCCTGGGCGGCGACCGTTCCGCACACTATCGGCAACCCGTTATACCACTGGACGCACCTCGAACTGCGTCGTCCATTTGGTATTACCGGCAAATTGCTTTCCCCGTCTACCGCTGACGAAATCTGGAACGAATGTAACGAACTGCTGGCGCAGGATAATTTCTCTGCGCGCGGCATCATGCAGCAGATGAACGTGAAAATGGTCGGCACTACCGATGACCCGATCGATTCACTGGAGCATCACGCTGAGATCGCCAAAGACGGCTCTTTCACCATTAAAGTGCTACCGAGCTGGCGTCCGGACAAAGCCTTCAACATCGAACAGGCGACCTTTAACGACTACATGGCGAAGCTGGGTGAAGTCTCTGATACCGACATCCGTCGTTTTGCTGACCTGCAAACTGCCCTGACCAAGCGTCTGGATCACTTCGCCGCTCACGGCTGTAAAGTGTCTGATCATGCGCTGGACGTGGTGATGTTTGCCGAAGCGAACGAAGCGGAACTGGATAGCATTCTGGCGCGCCGTCTGGCAGGCGAAACCCTGAGCGAGCACGAAGTGGCACAGTTCAAAACTGCGGTGCTGGTGTTCCTTGGCGCTGAATATGCACGTCGCGGCTGGGTACAGCAGTACCACATTGGCGCACTGCGTAATAACAACTTGCGTCAGTTCAAACTGCTGGGGCCGGATGTAGGCTTTGACTCCATCAACGATCGTCCGATGGCAGAAGAGCTGTCTAAGTTGCTGAGCAAGCAGAACGAAGAAAACCTGCTGCCGAAAACCATTCTCTACTGCCTGAACCCGCGCGATAACGAAGTGCTGGGCACCATGATCGGTAACTTCCAGGGCGAAGGTATGCCGGGCAAAATGCAGTTCGGTTCCGGCTGGTGGTTTAACGATCAGAAAGACGGTATGGAACGTCAGATGACCCAACTGGCGCAGCTCGGTCTGCTGAGCCGCTTTGTCGGTATGCTGACTGACAGCCGTAGCTTCCTGTCATACACCCGTCACGAATACTTCCGCCGCATTCTGTGCCAGATGATTGGCCGCTGGGTGGAAGCGGGCGAAGCACCGGCGGACATCAACCTGCTGGGCGAGATGGTGAAAAATATTTGCTTTAACAATGCGCGTGACTACTTCGCCATTGAACTGAACTAAGGTCTGGGGTTGATATGCAATACATCAAGATCCATGCGCTGGATAACGTCGCGGTTGCTTTAGCAGATTTGGCGGAAGGCACAGAAGTCAGTGTCGATAACCAGATTGTTACGCTGCGCCAGGATGTTGCTCGTGGACATAAATTTGCGTTAACGGATATCGCAAAAGGGGCCAACGTCATTAAATATGGCCTGCCGATTGGTTATGCATTGGCGGATATTGCGGCGGGGGAACACGTTCACGCCCACAATACGCGCACGAATCTGAGCGATCTGGATCAGTATCGCTATCAACCTGATTTTCAGGATCTGCCTGCGCAAGCGGCAGATCGTGAAGTGCAGATCTATCGTCGCGCGAACGGCGATGTCGGGGTGCGTAATGAGCTGTGGATCCTGCCAACCGTGGGTTGTGTTAACGGCATCGCGCGGCAGATCCAGAACCGTTTCCTGAAAGAGACCAACAACGCCGAAGGTACTGACGGCGTGTTCCTCTTCAGCCACACCTACGGCTGCTCGCAGCTGGGCGACGATCACATCAATACCCGCACCATGCTGCAAAATATGGTGCGCCACCCGAACGCGGGCGCAGTGCTGGTGATTGGTCTGGGCTGTGAAAACAACCAGGTTGCCGCATTCCGTGAAACGTTGGGCGATATCGATCCTGAACGCGTTCATTTCATGATCTGCCAACAGCAGGATGATGAGATCGAAGCCGGGATCGAGCATTTGCATCAGCTGTATAACGTGATGCGCAACGACAAGCGCGAGCCAGGCAAACTCAGCGAACTGAAGTTTGGTCTGGAGTGCGGTGGTTCTGACGGTCTTTCTGGTATTACTGCTAACCCGATGCTGGGGCGTTTCTCTGACTACGTGATTGCTAACGGTGGTACTACCGTACTGACCGAAGTGCCGGAGATGTTCGGCGCAGAGCAGTTGCTGATGGACCATTGTCGTGACGAAGCAACGTTTGAAAAACTGGTCACCATGGTCAATGACTTCAAGCAGTACTTTATTGCCCATGACCAGCCGATCTACGAAAACCCATCACCGGGGAACAAAGCGGGTGGTATCACCACGCTGGAAGATAAATCCCTTGGCTGTACGCAAAAAGCCGGTTCCAGTGTCGTGGTTGACGTGCTGCGTTACGGCGAGCGTCTGAAAACGCCGGGGCTGAACTTGTTAAGTGCGCCAGGTAACGATGCCGTAGCGACCAGCGCCCTGGCGGGTGCGGGCTGCCATATGGTGCTGTTCAGTACTGGTCGTGGCACGCCGTATGGTGGATTTGTGCCGACGGTGAAAATCGCCACCAACAGTGAACTGGCGGCGAAGAAAAAACACTGGATCGACTTTGACGCGGGTCAGCTGATCCACGGTAAAGCGATGCCGCAGTTGCTGGAAGAATTTATCGATACCATCGTTGAGTTTGCCAACGGTAAGCAAACCTGCAACGAGCGTAACGACTTCCGTGAACTGGCGATCTTTAAAAGCGGCGTAACGCTATAAAGTCGAAATGAGTTGTTAATAAAAAACGGCGTTTCATAATGTGAAGCGCCGTTTGCTTTTCCATACCTGCTAAGGATTTATCATGACCGCGTATTGGCTGGCCCAGGGCGTGGGTGTCATCGCCTTTCTGATTGGTATCACAACATTTTTCAACCGTGACGAACGTCGCTTCAAAAAGCAGCTTTCGGTCTATAGCGCCGTTATTGGCGTGCATTTTTTTCTTATGGGCACCTATCCCGCTGGTGCCAGTGCCATTCTTAATGCCATTCGTACGCTGATTACCTTACGCACGCGCAGCTTATGGATAATGGCGATCTTCATCGTGCTGACTGGCGGAGTTGGCCTGGCGAAGTTCCATCATCCCATGGAGCTGCTGCCGGTTATCGGCACGATTGTCAGTACCTGGGCGCTGTTCCGTTGTAAAGGGCTGACCATGCGCTGCGTGATGTGGTTTTCTACTTGTTGCTGGTTAACTCACAACATTTGGGCCGGGTCGATTGGTGGCACAATGATTGAAGGCAGTTTTCTGCTGATGAATGGCCTGAATATCATTCGTTTTTGGCGTATGCAGAGAAGGGGAATTGATCCGTTTAAAGTGGAGAAAACCCCTTCCGCCGTAGACGAAAGGGGCTAAGTATTAGTTACGCAGGGCGCTATTTGCCAGACGATCGTCTTCCGCCTGGCAAGCTGCTGCAGTGAACAGCACGTCAGTTGAAGAGTTCAGCGCGGTTTCGCAAGAGTCCTGCAATACGCCGATGATAAAGCCGACGGCAACCACCTGCATGGCGATATCGTTCGAAATACCGAACATATTACAGGCCAGCGGGATCAGCAGCAGAGAACCACCTGCCACGCCGGACGCACCACAGGCGCACAGAGAAGCCACTACGCTCAACAGCAGCGCCGTTGGTAGATCCACCGGAATACCCAGCGTATTAACCGCAGCCAGCGTCAACACGGTAATGGTGATTGCTGCGCCCGCCATATTGATCGTTGCACCTAGCGGAATAGAAACGGAATAGGTATCACGATCCAGATTCAGCTTTTCACACAGCGCCATATTCACCGGAATGTTCGCCGCAGAGCTGCGGGTGAAGAAGGCGTACACGCCGCTTTCGCGCAGGCACAGCAGCACCAGCGGGAACGGGTTACGACGAATTTTCCACCACACCAGCAATGGGTTAACCACCAGCGCCACCAGTAACATACAGCCAACCAGCACCACCAGCAGTTGCGCGTAGCCCCACAGTGTGGAGAAACCGGTGGTTGCCAGGGTAGAAGAAACCAGACCAAAAATACCGATCGGTGCGAAACGAATGACCAGTTTCACCATAAAGGTGACGGCATTCGACATATCATTGACCAGGTTTTTAGTGGTTTCGTTACCGTGACGCAGTGCAAAACCGAGGCCAATTGCCCACACCAGAATCCCGATGTAGTTACCTTTCAGCAACGCGTCGATGGGGTTGGAAACCATGCTCATTACCAGCCCACGCATCACTTCTACAATGCCTGACGGTGGCGAAATATCACTCGCGCTACTGGACAAGTGCAGGGTAGAAGGGAAGGCAAAGCTGAAGACTACCGCGGCCAGAGCAGCAGAGAAGGTGCCCAGCAGATAGAGGAACAGAATAGGGCGAATGTTGGTTTTCTGCCCGTGCTGGTGGTTAGCAATAGATGCCATTACCAGCATCAGCACCAGAATCGGCGCTACAGCTTTCAGGGCACCAACGAACAAAGTACCTAACAGACCGACAGCTTCAGCCGCCGGTTTTGAGATCCATGCCAGAAGAATCCCCAGAACAAGGCCGACCAGAATTTGTTTTACCAGGCTGCCATGAGCCAGACGCCGGAATAGCCCCGGTGAACGTTGCGTAGTCATTTTTCGATCCTTTCATTGTGTTGTCGCACATCCCTGGTGCGTTCTGTCGACGCATCTTTCAGGATGTAACAAAGTGTTTGCAAGGTCGAGTATAAGGAAAGTTACAGCTTCGGGAAGCGAAAAATGCTGGATTTTAAAGAGAGGTCATATTTTGCAACTTAATGGTTACATTTATTTGACATAAACAGAGGGAAGGACTGGTTACTGAGACTGATTAGATAACATATAGGCAAAACTATTTGGCATATGAGAACTGTTGCGCTCCTGTGATGTGCGATGCCACATAAAGTCACTGGCGCAGGGAGCGGCCAATCGCCGCTGCCCCGGCCTCCAGGGAACGCTTCGGTGATATTGACGCCACTAACACCCAAGCGATCTTTTTGTAAAGAGCTATAAGTCGGTTACATACTTAATCGCTCATCTTTGTCTGGAATGAGTTATCACCCGTAGTGGCTTAATATACAGCGAATTATCCCACCCGCTGCTTATCATGCCGATAATTCACCCAGGCGTTGATAATAAACGTCATCACCAGAATGCCAAACACCACGCCCAGCGAAACGGCGATCGGAATATGGTAGAAATCGACAATCAGCATCTTGATACCGATAAACACCAGAATTACCGCCAGACCATATTTGAGCATCGAGAAACGTTCTGCTACGCCCGCCAACAGGAAATACATCGCACGCAGGCCGAGGATCGCAAACAGGTTTGAGGTCAGCACAATAAACGGATCGGTGGTCACGGCGAAGATAGCCGGAATGCTATCCACGGCGAAAATCACGTCGCTCAACTCCACCAGAATCAGTACCAGCATCAGCGGCGTGGCATACAACAAACCATTCTTACGCACAAAGAAATGCTCGTTGTCGATGGTGTCGGTCATGCGCAAATGACCGCGCAGCCAACGCACCAGCGGCTTGTCACCAATACCTGATTCATCTTCATGAGCCAGCGCCATCTTCACGCCAGTAAACAGCAGGAAGGCACCGAAGATATACAGGATCCAGTCGAACTGCGAAATCAGCCAGCTGCCAGTGAAGATCATGATGGTACGCAGAACAATCGCCCCGAGTACGCCATACACGAGCACGCGGCGTTGTAATGCCGCCGGAACAGAGAAATAGCTGAACAACATCAGCCAGACGAAGACGTTATCGACCGCCAGTGATTTCTCAATCAGATAACCCGTGAGGAAGGCCAATGCCTGAGGGTCCGCGACTTCGCGCCCCTGTGTCTGCGCCAGATACCACCAGAAAGCGGCATTAAACAATAACGACAATGTCACCCAGACCAGCGACCAGGCCGCAGCCTGTTTCATGGTCATGGCATGTGCCCCGCGACGCCCCTGCAACAACAGGTCGATAGCCAGCATAATGACGACAACAACAGCGAATCCGCCCCATAGCAACGGCGTGCCGACAGTATTCATAGAAGTTCCTTACACATAAAAAAACGGCCAACGTCGGAAGACGTCAGCCGCTGCTTTTTATGCATAGACCTCGCCTTCCGGCAAGGTCTCACTTACAACAAAAAAGGAATACGTCTGCGTATTCCTTTCGGGTTGCCCGGTGACCGGATGTGGTTTTTCACACATCGTAATGACGATCGACCGGCAATGAAGTTACTCCCCTTTGCAGGTAACAAAGTATGACAGACCATTCGGTCAGTCAATGGTCTGTTACATCCCTTTTACACTGTTTTACTTTGGCTATTATAGTTTTACGCTATCTGCCGGAAAAATCACCCCGGTCTGGCGGCGGATCTCGGTCAGCAGCCTGGCGGTGATACGACTGACCGCCAGCCCTGGATGATCTACCAGATGTTCATCCACCAGGGTAGCGAACAGCTCTGCTTCGTACAGCATGGTATTAATATGCTGCGGTTGGGTAAGATCCTGCATCTGGCTGCCGCGCGGCACATAGCAAACTTTCTGGCATTCAGACAGTTTTTCAATCACCAGCGATCCCGCTTCGCCCTGAATCTCACTTGCCAGCACAGAATCACTGACCTTTGAGTGCTGCAAGGTAACGCTGAAATCACCGTAATCCATCACCACCACGCCGTGGGCATCCACACCACTTGCCAGCAAACTGGCGGTTGCCTGCACGCTTTTCGGTTCACCAAATAACGCCACCGCCGACGCCAGACAGTAAAAGCCGATATCCATAATTGAACCGTTGGAGAATGCCGGATTGAAGGTGTTGGGATTCTCGCCGTCCAGATAACGTTGATATCGCGAGGAATATTGGCAATAGTTGAAAAAGACTTTACGCAATTTGCCAACTTTCGGCAGTACCTGGCGTAACAAATGGAAATTCGGCAGGCTGGCGGTTTTAAATGCCTCAAACAGCACCACCTGATTTTCCCGCGCACAGGCAATGGCGGCATCCACTTCCGCCAGATTCGACGCCAGCGGTTTCTCGCAAATCACATGAATTTTATGGCTAAGGAAAAGTTGTGTCTGGGAAAAGTGCAGGGAATTCGGGCTGGCAATATACACCGCGTCAATGGCATCGCTTTCAGCCATCGCTTCCAGCGATGTAAACAGATGCTCGACAGAAAAATCATTGGCGAAGTGCTGGGCCTGTTCAAGGCTGCGGGAATAGACAGCGGTTAACTTGTATTTACCGCTCTCATGGGCGGCCTCGACGAACTGGCGGGTGATCCAGTTCGTGCCAATCACAGCGAAACGTATCATAACGCGTGGATACTCCATAAAGGGATTCTGCCGTCAATGTAGCACGCCTTTTTCATCTTCGACGTGCGCAGATACGCATTATTCTTTCGCCGGACAGCCATGCTCGCTAAACGGCCCAATCATGACCGACGGCCCGAGATATTTCGGCTGTCGATGGAGGATTTTCGCGTCAATCACTGCGCTGACGCGAGCGAGTTTCTCCCGCAGCTGAGTATAAAAACCATGTTTCATATTCAGGTCTGGTGCGTTAAACTCGATGGCATCGATGCCGTACTGTTTTGCCAGCCAGATGGCGCGTTGGTTATGAAATTCTTGCGAAATAATAGTGATATGGCTTTCACCAAACACCTTTTTGGCACGCACCACCGAATCAAGCGTTGAGAATCCGGCATAGTCGCAGAAGATGACTTTTGCGGGTACGCCTTTAGCGATCAAAGCCTGCTGCATGCCTGAGGCTTCATCGTAATTTTTACGTCCGTTATCGCCGCTCACTAGTAGCCATTTCACTTTTCCGGCGTGGTACAACTCTGCTGCGGTATCAATACGTCGGGTAAAGTAGCGATTACCCGGCCTCGCCCCCAGCAATAAACCCACGTTACGCGCCGGAACGGCGTTAACATCGTTCCAGGTCAGCTGCTTGCTGGCGTTGACCATTGCGCGATCGGCGATAAAAATTGTCGCTCCTGCCACAAGTAACAGTAAGCAGGCAAGCTTTAGAGTCCGGCGAGAAAAACAAATACGGAGAAGAAGGCGGGCAAAGGCGCGCAGCATGGTCGTTATCCTTAACGAAAGGGGGGAGGTCGATTTTAGGCGCTAAAGGAAGAAAAGATAACGCCTGACATCATTTTCAGATTTTGTCCTGCCCAAGCGACAACTGCGTTAGCCACAGCCGGGTGTCGAACTCAAGCTGGTGGTACTGCGGTTCCATATGACAGCACAACTGGTAAAACGCTTTGTTGTGCTCTTTCTCCTTCAGGTGCGCCAACTCGTGCACCACGATCATGCGCAAAAACGGTTCCGGCGCGTTGCGAAACACGGTAGCGACGCGGATCTCTGCTTTTGCTTTCAGCTTGCCGCCCTGCACACGCGAAACAGCGGTATGTAACCCGAGCGCGTTTTTCAGCACATGGATCTTGTTGTCATACATCACTTTATTGATCGGCGGGGCATTGCGCAGAAACTGATTCTTCAGATCCTGAGTATATTGCCAGAGGGCTTTATCGGTGGCGTAGTCGTGCGTTCCTGGATAGCGTTTTGCCAGCACATCGCCCAGACGCTGTTCATTAATCAGCGTGCGCACCTGGGAAAGCAACTGTTCGGGATAACCCTGAAGATAAGTAAGATTGCTCATAACCGCCCACGAAAAAGAGAAAAAGGGTATACTCACGCACCCTTTTCAGGGGCAACGTCGAAATTTTATCATTCAGGAGGGCCGATGAGCCACTTAGACAACGGTTTCCGTTCACTGACACTACAACGTTTTCCGGCGACGGATGACGTTAACCCGCTACAGGCGTGGGAAGCGGCAGATGAATATTTGCTGCAACAGTTGGACGACACAGAAATCCGCGGCCCGGTGTTAATCCTGAATGATGCCTTTGGGGCGTTAAGTTGTGCGCTGGCGGAACATAAGCCATACAGCATTGGCGACTCATACATCAGCGAACTGGCGACGCGCGAGAATTTACGCCTCAACGGGATTGATGAATCGAGCGTGAAGTTTCTCGACAGCACCGCTGACTACCCGCAGCAGCCGGGGGTGGTACTGATCAAAGTGCCGAAAACACTGGCATTGCTGGAACAGCAACTGCGCGCATTGCGCAAAGTAGTCACGCCGGATACACGTATTATTGCCGGTGCTAAAGCCCGTGACATTCACACCTCCACGCTGGAACTGTTCGAAAAAGTGCTCGGCCCGACCACCACCACGCTGGCATGGAAGAAAGCGCGCCTGATTAACTGCACTTTCAACGAGCCGCCGCTGGTTGATGCACCGCAGACCGTTAGCTGGAAGCTGGAGGGTACTGACTGGACTATCCACAACCATGCGAATGTCTTCTCACGCACCGGGCTTGATATTGGCGCGCGCTTCTTTATGCAGCATCTGCCAGAGAATCTCGAGGGTGAGGTTGTCGATCTCGGTTGTGGTAACGGCGTTATTGGCCTGACGCTGCTTGATAAAAACCCGCAGGCGAAAGTGGTGTTTGTCGATGAATCACCGATGGCGGTTGCTTCCAGCCGTTTGAATGTTGAAACCAACATGCCAGAGGCGTTGGATCGCTGCGAGTTTATGATCAACAACGCGCTCTCCGGCGTGGAGCCGTTCCGCTTTAATGCTGTGCTCTGCAACCCGCCGTTTCACCAGCAACATGCACTGACCGATAACGTTGCCTGGGAAATGTTCCACCACGCGCGCCGCTGCCTGAAAATCAACGGCGAGCTGTATATCGTTGCCAACCGTCACCTGGATTACTTCCATAAACTGAAGAAAATTTTTGGCAACTGCACCACCATTGCCACCAATAATAAATTTGTGGTGCTGAAAGCGGTGAAGCTGGGGCGTCGTCGGTAAGTCTTGTTTGTAATGCCGGATTGCGGTTGAAATGCCCGATCCGGTAAATAAGTTCATCGCTATATCATTATTTCTAATCTATTTTTCAGAATAAAATTGTTCTAAATACGAAAGGTCCGTTTAAGGACTTTTTTGTCAATTTGCTACTCTATATTATTAACAATCTTTTTCAGCATTACATCGAACGGAATAATTATGGATAAATATACTTTGCTAGGACTTGCTGTTACTGTTCCTGTTGCTCTTACATGGGCTTGGTTAGATGTAAAAAGAAAACGTAAAAAAAGAGATAATGCTCCGTTGTTAAATGATACGATGCGATTTGTTAATGGAACGCACCTTGTAATCACTGTATTAAACGGCGGTGATTATCGGTTATTAGCGGGCCATGAGTATAATAAAGATAACCGCCTTACTGCAAAAGGTCGTTGTAAACGCTTCTGGGGAGTAGAAGACATATCAGCGGGTATGGAGATGCTCCAGTCGCTTGTTGATGGTCGACATAACGAACAATTTCTTCAAGAGCTTAAACACATAACTGAAAATGTCATAAATTTAGAGACAGAGCAAAACTGGCAAACATTATTCACAAATATCACTGATAAAAAAATGCTTACTAAAATGAGAGTAATGCATGATGCGCATCTTGATTTTGGCAATAATGCGATTCTTGCATGGGATTTAAGTCGGGCAAATCATTTATTAGCAGATTATTATTTGGCTGGGTGGATAGATGAACAACGTTATATAAAAGAAGTCTTTGATGTAACATCGAAAATTCAGAAAAATTTTTCTTCATGGGACGAGTTTAATAAAAGCTATTTATATGGTTATCTTTGGTGGAGTGGGGAAGATCAACAACATGAACTTAAAAAATTAGGCTGCTATCATAATAGGGTAATGATTATAAATAAACAGAAGGATGTGGCTAATAGTCCCTTTAAATTAGACTGGGATACACCATTAAAAATAGAAACGTCACCCTACGCTTGAGCCAATTACATAAGGGCGAAAATGATTGCGATTGCCGACATCTTGCAAGCAGGAGAAAAGCTAACTGCTGTGGCACCTTTTTTGGCGGGTATTCAGAACGAGGAACAATACACCCAGGCGCTGGAACTGGTAGATCATCTGCTGCTCAACGATCCTGAAAACCCCTTGCTGGATCTGGTGTGTGCCAAAATAACCGCGTGGGAAGAATCAGCGCCCGAATTTGCTGAATTTAATGCCATGGCTCAAGCCATGCCTGGCGGTATAGCTGTGATTCGTACCCTTATGGATCAATATGGTTTAACCCTTTCCGATCTGCCGGAAATTGGCAGTAAATCGATGGTGTCACGCGTTTTGAGCGGGAAGAGGAAATTAACGCTGGAACACGCTAAAAAACTGGCAACGAGATTCGGCATTTCTCCCGCCTTGTTTATTGATTAACGCGACGTGCCGGATGCGGCGCATCCGGCGCTTCAAACAACGATTTAAATCTCCAGCGCCAACCGTGTTCCCTGGGCAATTGCCCGTCGAGCGTCCAGCTCCATAGCCACATCGCAGCCGCCAATTAAATGCACGGTTTTCCCGCTATCAATGAGCGGTTGTGCCAGCGTGCGGTTTGGCTCCTGCCCCGCGCAGATCACCACATGATCTACCGCCAAAATTTGCGGTTCGCCGTTGATCACCACATGCAGCCCGTCATCGTCGATCTTCTGGTAACTTACGCCTGGGATCATTTTCACGCCGCGCGCGAGCAGGGTGGTGCGATGGATCCAGCCCGTAGTTTTGCCCAACCCTTGCCCTGGTTTGCTGGCTTTGCGTTGAAGCATCACAATCTGTCGCGGGCTACGGGGGATCTGCATTCCCTGCGGGCTTAACCCACCACCCTGTTGCAGGCTACTGTCGATTCCCCACTCATTACAAAACTCGGTGATATTCTGGCTGGTGGACTCCCCTGGCTGACTTAAATACATCGCTGTATCAAAGCCAATCCCACCACAACCAATGATGGCGACGTTGTTGCCCACCGGCGCTTTGTCGCGCAGTGCGTCGAGATAACTCAACACCTTCGGATGATCGATCCCGTCGATGGGCGGAATGCGCGGTACGATCCCACTGGCGAGGATCGTTTCATCGAACGCCTTTAACTGATCTGCGGTCACGGTGTGATTAAGTTTCAGTGTCACGCCAGTCACTTCGATCATCCGGCGGTAGTAGCGCAATGTTTCGTAAAATTCCTCTTTGCCGGGGATCTGTTTGGCGATATTAAACTGCCCGCCGATCTCGCTATGTGCATCAAACAACGTTACCTGATGACCACGCGCTGCCGCATTGATGGCAAACGCCAGCCCCGCCGGACCTGCGCCGACCACCGCCAGATTTTTTTTCTGCACGGCGGGAAGGATCGGCATTTTGGTTTCGTGGCAGGCGCGAGGATTCACCAGGCACGAGGTGACTTTGCCGACAAAGATCTGATCGAGACAGGCCTGATTGCAGCCAATGCAGGTGTTGATCTCATCGGCTCGCCCCGATTGCGCTTTTGACAGCAGCTCCGCATCAGCAAGAAACGGTCGCGCCATCGATACCATATCGGCATCACCGCGCGAGAGAATATCGTCGGCAACCTGCGGATCGTTAATCCGGTTGGTGGTCACCAGCGGCAATGAGACGTGACCTTTCAGTTTGCGTGTGACCCAGCTAAATGCGCCGCGCGGCACTGGCGTAGCGATGGTCGGAATCCGCGCTTCGTGCCAGCCTATTCCAGTGTTGATAATGGTTGCGCCCGCCGCTTCAATGACCTGCGCCAGTTCTACCGTTTCGGTAAAAGTCCCGCCGCCTTCTACCAGGTCGAGCATCGACAGCCGATAGATAATAATGAAGTCGTTGCCGACGCGCTCGCGCACCGCACGCACTACTTCGACGGCAAACCGCATCCGGTTGCGGTAATCGCCGCCCCACTGGTCGCTACGCTGGTTGGTGCGCAGAGTCAGAAATTCGTTGATCAAATACCCTTCGGAACCCATCACTTCGACGCCATCGTATCCGGCCTCCCGCGCCAGTTGCGCGCAGCGGGCGAAATCGTCGATCAGTCGCAGGATCTCTTCATGGGTGAGTTCATGAGGAACGAAACGGTTGATGGGGGCCTGCAACGCGGAGGGCGCTACCAGATGCGGTTGGTAGCTGTAGCGTCCGGTATGCAAAATTTGCAGGGCGATTTTGCCGCCTTCCTGATGTACCGCTTCGGTAATGGTGCGATGGTGCGGGATCTGGCTGACGTCATTGAGCATTGCACCGCCTTCCATGCCAACGCCTGTTAAATCAGGTGCAATACCGCCGCTAACGATCAGCGCCACGCCGTGACGGGCGCGTTCAGCATAAAACGCCGCCAGCCGCTCGGCACCGTCCGGGTATTCCTCCAGCCCGGTGTGCATTGAACCCATCAACACGCGGTTTTTTAACGTGGTAAAACCTAAATCAAGCGGGGCAAACAGCGACGGGTAGCTCATAAATTATCCAGTATGTAAAATAATTGTTATGTGGTCGGATGAGTTCTAATTTAGCCGTCGCCGGGGAAAAGGGAAAAGGGGAATGCGGGGTTTGTGATGGGAATCAAAAAGAATAGGCTGGTGGTAATGCCGGATGCGACGCTTGCCGCGTCTTATCCGGCCAGGGGGAACGCACATGTAGGGCGGATAAGGTGTCCACGCCGCATCCGCCAGTGGCGCGGTGCAGATGCCGGATGCGACGCTTGCCGCGTCTTATCCGGCCTACGGAACGCACATGTAGTGCGGATAAGGTGTTTACGCCGCATCCGCCAGTGGCGCGGTGCAGATGCCGGATGCGACGCTTGCCGCGTCTTATCCGGCCTACGGAACGCACATGTAGTGCGGATAAGGCGTCCACGCCGCATCCGCCAGTGGCGCGGTGCAATTGCCGGATGCGATGCGTGCCGCGTCCTATCCGACCAGGGGGATTGCACATGTAGGGCGGATAAGGCGTTTACGCCGCATCCGCCAGCCGTTGCAAATTACTGCTTACGGAAAAAATCGTTATACAACATATACAAATGTGCGGCACTCCAGGAGAAATTGGGTGCCCCTTGCTGCGCACCAGTCAGAGGGTTGTAATTTTCCTGAATCGGACCGTCGGCGGTTAATCCTTTGGCATGCTGGAAGAACGTATCCGCCAGTTTCAGGGCATCATCGCGATAACCGTAACGCTCCATTCCTTTCAGACCAAACCAGAACTGATCTACCCATACGCGCCCGCGCCAGTAGATATCCGCGCCAAAAGCCGGGTTGGTTAACGCCGCCGTTCCCAGCGGTACAAAGGTGTTGAACTCTTTGGTGTCCAGCATCACCTTCACCACCGCGTCGGCATTGGCCTGCGTTGCAGCACCGTTAAACAGCGGCGACCAGCCTTCAGGCCCTTTACCGCGCTCAACAATCGGTTTGCCCGCACAGCCGTTCGCCAGCGGTTTATCTTCAATGCGCACGTCATAGTAGAACTGCGTGGTCGGGTCGAACATACAGGTATTGATGTAGTCCGCGAGCTGCTGCGCCAACTGGCGATAGCGTTTGGCCTCTGCCGGCTTACCGAGGATAGTTGCCATCTCTGCCAAATAATGGTTATCGCTGTACATATAGCTGGCCTGATCCACCGACTCCTGCAATAGCGAGTAGCCCAGCAACGTTCCGTCCTGGCTGCGGTTCTCGGCGAATTTCACCGTCCAGTCGCTACGTTTGCCGCCGTTAGCGACATATTTATCCAGCTGTTCCTTGTCGATAAACCCAAAGACGGCGGCGTCATCACGGCCCGATTCCCACGACGCAGCAACTTGTGCCGGAATTTCCAGACTGTCGTACTGGCCTTTCTCCACCACGCGGGCGTAGTTGTTCAGCCCAGACAGCGTCTCTTCTTTATCGCCTTTTTTCACCGTAAACAGCATCTCGCCGCTCTTGGTGTTATGGGCTTTATCGTGGGTCGCGCCATATTCCGGCACGCCGTTGCCGTTATGATCGCGGTTACGTAACCACCAGTCGTGATAGGCCACCAGTTTCGGGTACATCTCTGCCAGCCAGGTTTTATCCTGGGTGACGTTGTACACTTCCATCACCGACCAGGCGGCAAGGCTGGGCTTGGTATTGCGTTCGTTCCAGTTGCCGCCATCGCCGCCACGCTCGGGGCTAAGGTTCCACGCAATCAGGTCGGGGACAAATCCCACATCCTGTGGACGCACGGTGTCGCCAGGTTGGATCTGCCAGGAGAAGACCGCGCGGATATTCTCTTTGGCGATCTCCGGATTGAAATGCGCCATCGCAAACGCCTGTTTCCAGGTATCCCACGGCCAGGTCTGATTGCCGGAGAACCAGCGCCCGGTCACCGACGGTGTGACGGTATTAAATTTCACCGCCCCGCCCGGTGAGCGCCAGTTACCGTTGAGTGTTTCGATGGCTTTCACCGCGACGCGCGTCTGTTCCGGCGTCGCATCCGGATTGGTTAACCCTTTCTTCAGGTACTCTTCCCAGCGTTGCTGCGAGGCGGTGAGATAAAACGCCGGACGCGCCAGAATATCGCGGATCTGCATTTGCTCTTTGCTAACTTCCTGAGCGGTCAGCAGGTGGGAGTAGGTGGTATAGAGCGTCGTCGACCCGTTGATATGCGCCTTATTGGTAAAGTGATTACCGTTGATTTCAGTCTGCACTGGCAGGGATTTATGCACCTGATATTCTGATTCGCCGGAGGTCAGCAGATCCCAGGTGGCGCGCACTTTGCCAAAGGTGACTTTCAGGCCATCACGGGTGGCGCTGATTTTGCGCTGATAATCAGGGTACTCGCCAGCAATGGTTTTATCGGAAATCGGTTTCCCTTCATTCGCTTCCAGTTTTTCCAGCAGCTCGCCGTCCCACACCAGATCCAGCGGTTTATTGCTGGTGATTTTGGTTTCCAGTAGTGACGTGCGCGGCGTGGCGAAGCGAAGAGTCATTTCAACCTGCACATCTTTTGCTGTCAGTTTTTGCACCAGCGCGCCGGGAATACTGTATGCCTCCAGCGTGAAGTCGACTTTCTTGCCGTCCTGCCAGACGGTCAGGCGGTCGAAATTGCTGGCCATAAAGTTGATGTATTCTTCTGTCAGCAGCGCAACGCCTGGAAAACCGCCCATGGTGTTCGGGCCGTCTGGCAACAGATGGCCATGCCAGGATCCGAGATCGAAAAACGGATTAAAACGCTGGTGATCGTCGTAATCGTAATCCTTCATGTACTGCGGTGCGCCGATACGGTTAATCACGTTTTTGTAATTGTCGGCATTAGCGGCATGGGCGGAAAAACTCATCAGTAGAGCGCAGGCTACTGGCGTTAAAATAGTTTTGATTTTCATGAGATTATTGTCCTTTTACCAGTAGAAATATTGCATCAGGAAGAGTTGGTCGCTGGGATCGTTAGAGGCATTTTTCATGTAGAAGCGGCTATCAAAAGCCGTTGCGAAACGTCCGCCGCCGTATTCGTACCAGATACCAAACTGCATGAAAGAGGTGGTTTCATCGTCAGCGTGGTCAGGGCGATGTTTGGCGTACGTGTAAGCGGTAGAGAGATAAATCCCCTTGAACGCTTCATACATGGCGCTCACCATCATCCCACTTTCACTTCCCGGTACGTCCAGCCCGTCGGCGCGTCCGGTATGGTGCCAGGCGCGAGCGGCAAAGTTAGGGGTAAGCAGGCCAGTGAGATAGAGTTGTCCGGTACCGTCGGTGATTTCCAGACCGTTCATCCAGGTGATGCCTTCGGCAAGATCATACTGGATGTAACCGTTCATCATTGCCGGATAGGTGTATTTGTCGTCGTAGCGATCGTATTTGCCAAAATGTAGCCAGGCTTTGCTTTCGTCATGATGTCCGGCTGGTGTGGCGGTGACGCTATAACGAAAGTTGCCGGTTAAGTTCTGCACCTTCAGCGCGGTCATAATGTCGCGGGTATTGGGAATGACGTAGCCCAGATCGGGCGTGAAATCGCCCCACCATTGCAGGTCATCCAGCGAGGAATCCTGACGCAGACTGAGCATGATTTCGGTGCCATTGTGGGTACGATAACCACCATAGAAACGATTAATTCCGCCCTCGAAACCACCCCAGCTATGGTCAGGCACCCAGGCATTGCCGTCGTGGTCGGCCTGCACGGTCCAGCCTTCGCCGTAAATCAGGCCGAACCAGGAGCCGTACTTCATCTCCAGGCCACCCTCTATATAGGTGCCATCGCTGTATTTATGTTTATTCTCACCCTCTAAATCCATATACCCACCAACCCCTAATTCACCGTAAAAACGAAATGAAGGAGAAGATGTCGAGGTAATTGCGGGTGTTTTTGTGTCGTCATGTTCTGCCGGACGTGCTTCTTCAGCGGCCGCAGAAAAGGCGTAGCAAAACGGCAGAGCAAGTAATGCTCTGCATGGTGCAGTGATTAATTTCATTGTGTTAATCCATGAGCTAAAGAAAAAGTACAGTCTTTTATCGTTGTAATTATAAAAATATAAAGGCATAAACTATTTTCCCTCTCCCCATCCAGGAAGAGGGAAAATGCCTGCTCATTTTTTATTATTCTGCTTAATCAACATTGCTGGCTGGCGTCGCTTCAATATGGCGCTCTTCAGCCGTTAATCCCTTTATATATTTACTGTATTTCCACCACGCAAAGCCGAGGAAGATAACAATACCGCCGACGTTATAAAAAATGATGGTCAGAATATTCGCGCCAGTCGGGAATGTCGAAGCGACAAACCCTACGGCAAATATCGCAATCAGCATTGAAACAACGATAATACCTGTGCGGCGGGAGCCCATACGGAAATCGCGTGGCAGGTGATCTAATTTGGCGCGTAAATTCAGGTAAGCCAACATGATGAATAACGGTGGAAGCATGGATGCTGCGGCAGTCATATTAATAATAGTATTCATCAGATCCTGCACGGTATTGGAACCGAGCATCGGGATAATCATCAGCGGGATGACGATCAGGAACTGGATCCACGCTGCGCGCGCCGGAACGCCGTTTTCGTTCAGTTCGACGGTTTTCTTACCAAAGATGCCTTCCGGGATTTCGGAGAAGAAAATTTTTACCGGCGTAGCGGTCCACATCAGCAGGGAGCCGAACATCGCGGTAAAGGACACCAGGCCAACAAAGCGATTCATCAATGCTTCCGGCAGACCAAAATACGCCGCCATGCCATGGAATACCTGCACCGATCCGCCGGTAAACTTCAACTCTTTGCTGCTGACGAAGACGTTAATTAGCACCGAGGAGACGGAATACAGTACACCGATAAAAATCCCGGCGAGAATGATCACTTTAACAAACGATTTTGAACCGCCTTTGACGTCGTTAACGTACACCGCGACAGATTCCGCGCCACCTGCGGCCATAAAGATCCAGGTAGTAACGCCGAGGAACGCCCAGTTAAAGTTCGGGATCATCGCGTCAACGGTGATCGGATCGGCAGGCTGTACGCCGCCAACCAGCGCCGTGCCTGCCAGTAAAATGTAGGAGAGCGTTAACAGCAGCATCAGCGTTGAAGTGACGGAGGTGATTGGCCCCAGCATTTTCGCCCCGTTGGTGGAAACCCAGGTGGAGAAGGCGAACAGCACCATACTGATAATGGTGGTGGCAACCGGTGTCATAATATATTCGTAGCCGAGGAAAGCATACGAGGCGTAAGCAATAACGCGCGGCAATAATGAGGTGAAAAAGAACAAGTTTACGAACCAGTAGGTATAGGCAGTAATAAATGCCCAACGTCCGCCCAGCGAACTTTTTACCCACGCGTAGACACCGGCTTCCGAGTTTTTATTTAACGAAACAAATTCTGCGATGATCAGACAGAAGGGAATAAAATAAAAAATCGTCGCGAGGAAAAACATTGGTGCCGAGGCCAGTCCAAGCTCAATATTATTATTGATAACGTTGTTAAAGCTGTAAACGGCGGCAAAAGTCAGCGAGAGCAAGCCGAATTTGCCGATTGTATTACGTTTGGTATCAGACATAACACATCTCCGAAAATGAGTAGGGTAGCGGTGGCGGCAAACTCCTTATGCCGCCGTAATTGTTATTTGTTATGGAAATAACCATCTTCGATGGTGACTTTGAGAACGACTTTTTTGACCGCGTTATTACAGATAAATCGATACGCTTCATGGATATCACAAATAACGATTTGCCCTTCGTGGACCTCAACGGCTTCTCCGCAGCCTTTTAGATATTCACGGTCAGTTTCATCACGATAATATTCCACTACCTGTAATGTCTCTTTCGGCGCATATTCAATTTTTTGTTGTCCTTGCAGGTAGTAATGTACTTCAAAATAGCGTCGATGCCCGGTAAATAGCGCATCGGTCGCGGAGTCTGTCTCCACGCGGTAAGTCAATGAGTCACCGATGGAGTGGGCGACGCCAGGCTGAATGTTGTCGATATTTTCAATCGCTTCAACGCAGCGTTGCCACTTTTTGCCAGAGGCGTAAATCTGGCGGAACTGTTCTAAGTTATCGATGATCCTCATTGCTTATTCTCGCTGTGCAAATTCGTGGAAAAGAACCCTGCGCCGAACTCATACGACGCCAGGCTTTGCGCGGTAGCTTCCCCGCCAGAAACTGGCAGCAACGTAAAGCCGTAGCTGAAGTCACGGAACCTGACGCGCCAGGTGTCCAGCACTTCGCTGCCCCAGGAGTTAGAGCCGAGGCCAAGCAGTTGGTGGTCAAGATTCAGGGTGATGTCATCACTGCGCTGCAGTTCGTTACAGTGCTGGGCAGCGTGGATGTTTTCCTGGGTGTAGTGCCAGGCGCTGAAGTTAATGGGGCGCTGCGGAACCACCAGCAGACCGTTGCCGTGGCGATTAGTGAGTGCCGTCCAGCGGACATGCTGACGGTTGCCGTTGTTCTGCGGGAAGGGATAGTTCTCGAACATGGCATCGACGGTACTGCGCCAGATATCAATGATGTTAGCCTGCTGGCTGTCGGCGTAGTTTTCGCCCGGTCCACGTCCGTAATATGCTACCTGGTCGTATTCGCCGTTAATCCCCATGGTGAAACCGATGCACGGAATGATGTGCGGATAGTCGCCGTAACGTTCGCCGGAAAGCGCCACATTAACCTGACCATCGGCAGCGATGCGCCAGATGTAGGTACAGCGCATCCCGAAGTCAAACACCGGCGGGGCAATAACCGTGCGGCTGATGATCAACACTTCATCATCACTTTGCTCAACGGCAAAGTCGCGCAGATGTTCCTGCATAATCTGCAAATGGTTCGGTTGCCACAGTCCTTCGTACTCCTGCTT
Organism: Escherichia sp. MOD1-EC5990; assembly: GCF_002965285.1. Lineage (NCBI taxonomy): Bacteria > Pseudomonadati > Pseudomonadota > Gammaproteobacteria > Enterobacterales > Enterobacteriaceae > Escherichia > Escherichia sp. MOD1-EC5990. The sequence continues at coordinate 197,580 of NZ_PTRV01000003.1, forward strand.
GTGGTTGTCGATCATTGGCTTGAAGAAGTTGATCTTTGGTTCGCGGGTCAGCAGTGACTCGCCATTCACCTGCCAGGATGTCGGTTTGCCACTCATTTTTGAGAAGGTGATCGCGAAGTTGTAGCCGCGAATGGTGCAGCCCAAGCGATCGTCTTCCAGCGTCAGCGGACGCGCATTATTTGGTGCGAAAGGCACTGGCTGCGCGGTATTTTCCTTCAGCGGGAACTGATAAGTGGCGATAGGGTGCCCGGCGTCGCTGTAGCGGGTGCGGGAATCCTTGGTCACTGTAATGTTGAGGAACGCTTCACGGGCGTCCAGTTGCGGCAGCGTAATGTGCAAGGGCGCTTCGCTGTTCGGTGCAACGTCGCGCAGTTTAATCTGCTGCGTCGCGAGTGTTTCACCTTCGGCGCGCACTTCTGCGTGCAGAGTGTAGTCATCAAGCGTGGTAAACCACAGTTTATTTTCTACTTTCAGCTCGCCGCGAGTCAGATCCAGCGCGTGGATTTTTACCGGCGCGATAACCTGTTTGTACTCTTTCAGTCCCGGCCCCGGCGTCTGATCGGAATAGATCAAACCATCAAGACAGAAGTTATAGTTGTTGGGATAGTCGCCGTAGTCACCGCCGAATTTATACCAGACATTGCCGTTGTCATCCTGCGCCTGGATCCCGTGGTCGCACCATTCCCAAACATAATGTCCCTGAATGCAATCGTGCTTATAGAATACGTTTTGGTACTCCGTCAGCCCGCCCGGACCGTTCCCCATCGCATGGGCGTATTCACAGATGATGCGCGGCTTCGGATGCGGATATTCACCAAACTCATTCATCAGCGGCACGCGGGTGTACATGGTGGAAATAATATCGACCACTTCAGCATCGCGATCTTCTTCGTAATGCACCAGTCGCGTGTCATCCAGCGCCTTCGCTGCGTGGTACATCGCGCGGATGTTACAGCCATAGCCGGATTCATTGCCCAGCGACCAGATGATGATCGACGGATGGTTTTTCTGCGCGTGGATATGGCGAACAATGCGCTCGACGTAGACTTTTTCCCACTGCGGATCGTCGGTAATACGGCTGATATCGCCGACATTAGCAAAGCCGTGCGATTCGACGTCGGTTTCCGCCATCACAAACAGGCCGTAGATATCACACAGTTCGTAAAAACGCGGATCGTTCGGGTAGTGAGCGGTACGCACGGAGTTGATGTTGTGCTGCTTCATCAACTGGAGATCTTTCTCGACGCGATCCATTCCAACGGCGCGGCCTTTGCGATGATCGTTGTCGTGACGGTTGACGCCGTGCAGCATCACATAACGGTTATTGATCCAGAACAGACCGTCGCGCACTTTGATATCACGGAAGCCAACGCGTTGTGGCACCACTTCCAGAACGTTGCCGTCGGCGTCTTTCAGCGTCATGACCAGATGGTAAAGATAAGGGGATTCTGCTGACCATTGCTGCGGCTGTTCGACAGTAAAAGCAAAGCTGGCGCTGGTCAGTTTTTCAATTGCCAAATGATCAATGGTGCTGCTGTGCACCACGCGTTCGCCATCAAACAGGGTATATTCCAGCGTCGTTACGACAGGGGAGGCGGCGAGATTTTCCAGCACCACTTCGCAGGAAAGCGTGGCATCGCAATAGGCTTCGTCAAAGTCGGTACGCACGGTGAAATCGTTAATATGCGTGAGTTGTTTACCGACCAGATAAACATCGCGGAAGATCCCCGCCGACCACCACATATCCTGGTCTTCCACGTAGGTAGAGTCCGCCCACTGCATCACGCGCACACACAACAGGTTGTCGCCGGTTTTAACCATCGCGCTGATGTCAAACTCTGCGGTCAGGCGACTGCCCTTGCTGAAACCCACATACTGACCGTTAACGTAGACTTCAAAATAGGTTTCGACGCCGTCAAATTTAATCAGCGTCTGTTTACTCTGCCAGCCGTCACTGAGGGTGAAAATACGTTGATAGGCACCGGTTGGGTTATCGCTGGGAACAAACGGCACATCGATAGGGAACGGAAAACCTTCGTCGGTATATTGCAGTTTGCCGTGGCCTTCCATTTGCCACATGGCGGGGACGGTAATATGCCCCCAGTCAGCCATTAACTCAGAGGTGAAGGCTTCTGGCACTTGCAGCGGATGGTCAAAAAAGTGGAAATTCCACTGACCACTTAAGGGCAGAAACAGGCTGCTGGTTTCGCGGGCAAAGGTACGCGCTTGCGCAACAGAATCATATGAGAAAAAGTACGCACGCGGCGCAAGTCGGTTTTCGTGGGTGAGCTGAATGTTTTCCCAGCGATTCATAGGGCCTCCCGGTAGAGAGAAATCGGAACCATTCATGGTGATGGTAGTTTGTGTAATTGCTGGGGAGTTTAGTAAAATTTTTACTAAAATATAGCGAGTAAATGCATTTACTTTAACTGGATCACGAAAATAAACGGCAGCGCTGTCCGGCAAAAACGATTGCCGGACAGTGTGTAAGGGGATTTAACGGGTCGTGCCGCGCAGTTTTAATTTGCTGGGAACGAAGACTAACAGCGGCAGCGCGCGACCATCCCGGGCTTTTTCATACACCAGGTTAACGCCCTGGCTTCCCATCATCTCGGAGTGGATGCGCACGGTGGAGAGCGGCGGAAAGGTAAATCGCGCGGTGGGGATGTCGTTAACGCTGATAAGTGAAATATCCTGCGGGATGTTCAGACCACGTTCATGAATTGCCCGCAGTACGCCAATAGCAATGGAATCGGAAGCAACAAACAGTGCCTTCGGATAGTCTTCCTGCGCCAGCATCTGTTTTGCCAGTTCATAGCCCGACGAACTGGAAAAACCGCCGCGCCAGATATCCTCTTCGCGTACCACTTGTTTCAGTCGGCCATATTCCGCAAAGGCGACCTCACGAATATCCGCCTTGCCAGGCTCATCTTCACCGCCAATAAAACCAATACGATTAACGCCCTGGTTGATATAGAAGTCGATGATTTCTTTACTGATACGTGCCAGATCGATATCCACCGCATCGTAACCGCTGCCGGGTTCGTGAAAGTCGATAAAACAGATATTGTCGGTCAACGCGCTGGCAGCGGCGCGCAGGGCGGGCGTGGGTTTGCCGACAATTAAAATACCGGTGACGTTTTTAATGTCTGGTAAGCCGCTGTGTTCATAACAGTTGGTGAGCTCGATGCCCAGCTTTTCGCACTGGGTTTCAATGCCGTGGCGGATCGCCAGATAGTAAGGATCGTTGATCTCCAGCTCCTGCTGGTAGCTATAGATAGCCAGAATATGGTGCTGGTTGACTGCACCTGTCTGGAGTTTACGGGCACTACTGGTCTTGTACTCCAGCTTTTCGGCGATCTCGAGAATGCGATGTTTCGTCTCTTCTTTCACATTCAATGTCGGATCGTCATTTAAGACCCTGGATACTGTCGCCAGGGATACGCCAGCTTCGATTGCGATGTCTTTTAGTGTTGCCATGTTTACCTTTTTTACTTTCCCTGATGTGCGCCCCCATTGTAGAGGAAGTGCTTATCGGGTCACCTGTTTTCAGTAAATAAAGCGCGTTTCTTTGACGCTGTAACGGTAACACAGCGGCTCACGAATGTGATCACGCCTGCATTCTCCATTTTTAGCCTACAGGATTGAGAAAATTTTTTGCTATAGTTTAGTAAAATTTTACTTGAAGAGGGATAACAATGGAAACCGTGGCTTATACCGATTTCGCGCGTCTGGAAATGCGCGTTGGAAAGATTGTGGAAGTTAAACGCCATGAAAACGCCGACAAGCTGTACATCGTACAGGTTGATGTTGGTGAAAAAACGCTGCAAACCGTGACCAGCCTGGTGCCGTACTACAGCGAAGAAGAGCTGATGGGGAAAACGGTGGTGGTCTTATGCAATCTGCAAAAAGCAAAAATGCGTGGTGAAACATCGGAATGCATGCTGTTGTGTGCGGAAACCGATGATGGCAGTGAAAGCGTGCTGTTAACGCCGGAGCGGATGATGCCTGCGGGCGTACGTATCGTATAAAACAATCGGATGGCGACATCGTATCGCCATCCGATTTGATATTACGCTTCTTCGACACTTACTCGCATGGCCGCCAGCGCCTTACGCGCCGCTTTGATCACCAGTTCGCACTGTTCAATGGTCAGTGTCAGTGGCGGTTCAATGCGGATCGTTTTGGCGTTATTGAGCGTTCCGGCCACCAGGACGCGCTGGCGGAACATCTCGCTGGCAAAGTTATAGCCGATTTCGTTATCAACAAACTCAATCGCCATCAACATCCCTTTACCACGCGCTTCCTGTACCAGATCGGGATATTCCCGCGCCAGTTGACGGAAACCGTCCAGCAACATATCGCCTTTTTGCTCAGCCTGAGCCGGTAAGTTCTGCTCCAGCAACACATTGATGGTCGCCAGCGCCGCCGCACAGGCCAGCGGGTTGCCGCCAAAGGTGGTGGTATGCAGGAACGGGTTGTCGAACAGAACTGAGAACACCTCTTCAGTGGCGATGGTTGCGCCAATCGGCATCACGCCGCCGCCGAGGGCTTTTGCCAGACACAGAATGTCCGGCTGAACGTTCTCATGCTCGCAGGCGAACATCTTGCCCGTGCGCCCCATGCCCGTTTGTACTTCATCGAGGATCATCAGTGCGCCGAACTCATCGCACAGCTTACGCACGGCGGTGAGATAGCCCGGCGGCGGCAGAATTACGCCACCTTCGCCCTGAATCGGCTCAAGGATCACTGCGGCAACATCGTCACCGGTTTTTTTGCACTCGTTAAGAGCCGTGCGCATGGCTTCGATATTGCCAAACTGTACATGACGGAAGCCCGGCAGTAACGGCATAAACGGTTTGCGGAAGGTCGATTTCGCCGTGGCCGACAGCGCGCCAAGCGATTTACCGTGGAACGCGCCGCTGGTGGCAATAAAAGTAAACTTGCCGCGCGGCGACTGATAAGCCTTCGCCAGCTTCAGCGCTGCTTCAACGGACTCGGTGCCGCTATTACAGAAGAAGCTGTATTTCAGTTTACCTGGCGTTAGCGCAGCAAGGGTTTTCGCCAGCATCGCCCGTAACGGATCGAGCAGCTCCTGGCTGTGCAACGGTTGTTTCGCAAGTTGATTCTGTACGGCGGAAACCACAACTGGATTACGGTGCCCCACGTTGAAAATTCCAAAACCTCCAAGGCAGTCGATAAACTCCTGTCCCTGGGTGTCGACAAGCGTATTTAAACCTCCCGCTTGCCACTCTACGGCTCCGTAATCCCCGCCGGCGGTAACAGATTTGCGATACTCTAAAAACCCCGGATTGACATGCTCTTTGAAGTATTCAATGACCTCTCGGTTAAGTGCTTTCATCTCCTCATGATCCAGCGTTCGCTTCTCAATGAGATTCAGGGCGTGGGCGCTGCACGCTAAAGCCGATGCGCTCGAAGGTAACCTGTTCAAAATATGCTCCGGAGGCTCGCGTATCACATGATACCGATTTAAGTATTGCAGGGATTGCGCCACTCCGGCTGCAATCGCGAAAATCGGGATAAACACAAATGTGGTTATCATTTACGCAATATTTAATGCTATTTGTTAACATTTGCTGTTATTTTGCACGGTCTATATTGGGTATGGATGTGGCGATCGCTGCGCAAATGCACGCTTTCAGGACAATAAATGCCTGATTTTTGGGCAAGATAATTAACGTTTTCGTATAGTAACAGAGTGAAAGTATTTTAAATCAAGGAATTAGATTTGTGCTTTAATCGCAAATTGCGATCTAAATCAAATTAATCGGTTAAAGATAACCGCAGCGGGGCCGACATAAACTCTGACAAGAAGTTAACAACCATATAACCTGCACAGGACGCGAACATGTCTTCTCATCCGTATGTCACCCAGCAAAATACCCCGCTGGCGGACGATACCACTCTGATGTCCACTACCGATCTGCAAAGCTATATCACTCATGCTAATGACACTTTTGTGCAGGTGAGCGGCTATACCTTGCAGGAGTTACAGGGGCAGCCGCACAATATGGTGCGTCATCCCGATATGCCAAAAGCGGCGTTTGCGGATATGTGGTTCACCCTGAAAAAAGGGGAGCCCTGGAGCGGCATCGTGAAAAATCGCCGCAAAAATGGCGACCATTATTGGGTGCGGGCCAATGCGGTACCGATGGTGCGCGAGGGAAAAATCAGTGGCTATATGTCGATTCGTACCCGGGCGACGGATGAAGAGATTGCGGCGGTGGAGCCACTGTACAAAGCGTTGAACGCCGGACGTACCAGTAAGCGTATTCATAAAGGCCTGGTGGTGCGTAAAGGCTGGCTGGGAAAACTGCCTTCATTGCCGCTTCGCTGGCGGGCGCGTGGAGTGATGACGCTGATGTTTATCTTGTTGGCGGCTATGCTTTGGTTTGTTGCTGCCCCGGTGGTGTCGTATTTCCTCTGTGCATTAGTGGTATTGTTAGTAAGCGCCTGTTTTGAATGGCAGATTGTGCGCCCGATAGAAAATGTCGCCCGTCAGGCACTGAAGGTGGCGACCGGAGAACGTAATAGTGTTGAGCATCTGAATCGCAGCGATGAGCTGGGGCTGACATTACGCGCGGTAGGGCAGCTTGGCCTGATGTGCCGTTGGCTAATTAACGATGTCTCGAGCCAGGTGTCCAGTGTCAGAAACGGCAGCGAGACGCTGGCGAAAGGCACTGATGAACTGAACGAACATACCCAACAGACGGTTGATAATGTTCAGCAAACGGTGGCGACCATGAACCAGATGGCGGCGTCGGTGAAACAGAACTCTGCCACGGCGTCGGCTGCCGATAAACTTTCGATCACCGCCAGTAATGCGGCCGTGCAGGGCGGGGAGGCGATGTCCACGGTGATCAAAACGATGGACGATATTGCTGACAGTACCCAGCGCATTGGCACCATTACTTCGCTGATTAACGATATTGCGTTTCAGACCAATATTCTCGCCCTGAATGCGGCGGTGGAAGCGGCGCGTGCCGGAGAACAAGGCAAAGGTTTTGCAGTGGTGGCAGGGGAAGTGCGTCATTTAGCCAGCCGCAGTGCTAATGCCGCCAACGATATTCGCAAGCTGATTGATGCCAGTGCTGATAAGGTGCAATCCGGTTCGCAGCAGGTACACGCCGCCGGACGGACGATGGAAGATATTGTGGCGCAGGTAAAAAACGTCACCCAGTTGATAGCTCAGATTAGCCATTCAACGCTGGAACAGGCCGATGGGCTTTCCAGCCTGACCCGTGCGGTGGATGAGCTTAACCTGATCACCCAGAAAAACGCCGAGTTAGTGGAAGAGAGTGCGCAGGTGTCGGCGATGGTGAAACACCGCGCCAGCCGACTGGAAGACGCGGTGACGGTGCTGCATTAATCGATATGCCGCATCCGGCGGTTGGCGAACAATGCCTGATGCGATGCTGGCGCATCTTATCAGGCCTACGGGGGCGTAGGCGGATACGGCGTTCATGCTGCATCCGGTGGTTGGCGATTAATCCAGTTGGGTAATATCAAAAGCGGCGCGGTCGATCACCGCAATGATCTTTTTTATTTGTGCATCAGTGATATCGCTCTGGTTGACGCGTAAATCCAGCACCGCTTTAAAATTATCCAGCGCCCGCTTCATTTGCGGGTTCTGGCGCAGCGCAGCGCCAACGCAACGCGCTTTGATGCGCTCTTCAATCATCTCCACCTGTTCGCGGTTTTCTTCCAGCCACTGCGCGCCTTGTTCGGTCAGCGCAATCTGCTTCTTACCACCTTCCTCTTCGCGGATGGTAATCAGCGACTGCTCCTGCAGAAAATCCAGCGTCGGGTAGATGACGCCCGGGCTTGGGGTGTAATTTCCCTGGGTCAGATTTTCAATCGCTTTAATCAATTCGTAACCGTGGCTGTCATCGCGCGAGAGAATATCCAGAATCACCAGACGCAATTCGCCGTGACCAAAGAAACGTTGCCGACGACCGCCGCCGCGACCGTGGCGACCACCACAGCATTGACCGTGTTCATGCTGGTGACCGTGTCCACAGTGTTCATGTTCTGATTTCTCACCTTTGCAGCAGCCTTCATGGCGTGGCTGGCCTTCATGTTTACAACACCCTTCGTGATGATGGCTCATATCAGCCTCCTTTTGCTTAATTAGATATATCTAATTTATATCTGATGTAAGCATTAGTGCAAGTGTAAAAATGATTTTTAAACGTGGACTCATCTCACACGTAGGCCGGATAAGGCGTTCACGCCGCATCCGGCGTTGAGTAATGATGCCTGAGAAGAGGCGGTTCGTCTTATCAGACTATAGACATATCAGTTCTACAAATCGCTTGCATTTATCACGATTAACAATCATTATCATTTAATAATTTTATTTAGATATATCTGATTATCATCACGAAGGCGATAACAATGAATAACACCCCCAGCTACCCACAGCGCGTTCGCAATGATCTGCGCTTCCGTGAACTGACTGTGTTACGCGTTGAGCGTATCAGTGCCGGTTTTCAGCGCATTGTCCTCGGCGGCGAGGCGCTGGACGGTTTTACATCGCGCGGCTTTGACGATCACAGCAAACTCTTCTTTCCTCAATCTGACGTTCACTTTGTGCCGCCAACGGTAACGGAAGAGGGGATCGTCTGGCCGGAAGGACCACGCCCACCGTCGCGTGACTATACGCCACTGTATGACGAACAACGTCATGAACTGGCGATCGATTTCTTTATTCACGACGGCGGAGTCGCCAGCAGCTGGGCAATGCAGGCGCAACCGGGCGATAAACTCACGGTGGCAGGTCCGCGCGGTTCGCTGGTGGTGCCGGAAGATTACGCGTATCAGGTGTATGTTTGCGATGAGTCCGGAATGCCGGCACTGCGCCGCCGCCTGGAAACGTTGAGTAAACTTGCCGTTAAACCGCAAGTTACCGCGCTGGTCAGCGTACAGGATAACGCCTGTCAGGATTATCTCGCGCACCTTGATGGTTTTAATATCGAATGGTTGGCGCATGATGAGCAGGCGGTAGACGCACGCCTGGCGCAGCTGCAAATCCCTGCCGATGATTACTTCATCTGGATAACCGGCGAAGGCAAAGTCGTTAAGAATTTAAGCAGCCGCTTTGAAGCGGAACAGTATGACCCACAGCGGGTACGCGCAGCGGCTTACTGGCACGAAAAGTAACTGATATATAAAAAGAAAAAGGCTGACGATTTCTCGTCAGCCTTTGCTATATCTGGTGGCCCCTGCTGGACTTGAACCAGCGACCAAGCGATTATGAGTCGCCTGCTCTAACCACTGAGCTAAGGGGCCATGGTAGCGGATTATAAAGTAACTCCGTGTCGCAATCCAGCCATTACCGCTCGCCTGCTGTTTTTATAAACAATGTATTTTCAATCCGTTATACTTTTCCTGGTGATGTTAGAAAGGAGTAAATATGGTTGAGGATATTTTGGCTCCAGGGTTACGGGTTGTGTTTTGCGGTATCAATCCTGGTCTTTCATCCGCCGGAACTGGTTTTCCCTTTGCTCATCCGGCAAATCGCTTCTGGAAGGTGATATATCAGGCTGGGTTTACCGACCGTCAGTTGAAGCCGCAGGAGGCACAGCATCTGCTGGATTATCGTTGTGGTGTCACCAAACTGGTAGACCGTCCAACGGTGCAAGCCAATGAAGTTTCAAAGCAGGAGCTGCACGCAGGCGGGCGTAAGCTGATTGAAAAAATTGAGGATTATCAACCACAAGCGTTGGCGATCCTCGGCAAACAGGCTTATGAGCAGGGCTTTAGCCAGCGCGGCACGCACTGGGGGAAACAAACGCTCACTATTGGTTCGACGCAGATTTGGGTACTGCCAAATCCCAGCGGTTTAAGTCGCGTTTCACTGGAGAAACTGGTTGAGGCGTATCGGGAACTGGACCAGGCGTTGGTAGTGCGTGGGCGATAAAAAACGCCACCGAAAAGGTGGCGTTTGTGCAAAGGGAAAAGTGCCGGATGTGGCGTAACGCCTGATCCGACCTACCGATTAATCGTCCAGGAAGCTACGCAGCACTTCAGAACGGCTCGGGTGACGCAGTTTACGCAGCGCCTTCGCTTCGATCTGACGGATACGTTCGCGGGTAACGTCGAACTGTTTACCCACTTCTTCCAGCGTGTGGTCGGTGTTCATGTCGATACCGAAACGCATACGCAGAACTTTCGCTTCACGCGCGGTCAGGCCAGCCAGCACGTCGTGCGTTGCCGCACGCAGGCTTTCAGTGGTCGCAGAATCCAGCGGCAGCTCGAGGGTGGTATCCTCGATGAAATCCCCCAGATGCGAATCTTCATCATCACCGATCGGCGTTTCCATGGAGATTGGCTCTTTGGCGATTTTCAGCACTTTGCGGATCTTGTCTTCCGGCATCAGCATACGTTCAGCCAGTTCTTCCGGCGTCGGCTCGCGGCCCATCTCTTGCAGCATCTGGCGAGAAATACGGTTGAGCTTGTTGATAGTCTCAATCATATGCACCGGAATACGGATGGTGCGCGCCTGATCCGCGATAGAGCGGGTGATCGCCTGACGGATCCACCAGGTTGCGTAGGTGGAGAACTTGTAACCACGGCGATATTCGAACTTATCTACCGCTTTCATCAGGCCGATGTTACCTTCCTGAATCAGGTCAAGGAACTGCAAGCCACGGTTGGTGTATTTCTTGGCGATAGAAATAACCAGACGTAAGTTCGCTTCAACCATCTCTTTCTTCGCACGGCGGGCTTTCGCTTCACCGATGGACATACGACGGTTGATATCTTTAACCTGCTCGATGGTCAGGCCTGTTTCTTCTTCAATCTGCTGCAGTTTCTGCAGGGCGCGATGCACTTCTTCAGAGACATCGTGCAGTTTTTCCGACCACGGCTTGTTCATTGCAATTGCCGCGTTGAACCAGGTATCGCTGGTTTCGTTGCCGGTAAACAGGGTAATGAAGTTTTTCTTCGGCATTTTGCACTGTTCAACGCAGAGCTTCATGATCAGACGTTCTTGCGTACGAACGCGGTCCATCATGACGCGCATGCTGTTGACCAGGTAGTCAAACTGCTTCGGCACCAGGCGGAACTGTTTGAATACTTCAGACAGTTTCAGGATCTCTTCCTGAGCGGCAGCGTGACTGCGACCTTTCGCTTTGATGGTGTCACGCGTTACAACGTACTGAGCGCGCAGTTCCGCAAATTTTTCGCGAGCCAGTTCCGGGTCGATGCTGTTGTCATCATCGGCGCTATCGTCATCGCCATCTTCTTCGTCTTCATCTTCGTCATCGTCCAGATCTTCCTGGGAAAGCTCAGAACCGACGTGAGTGGCGGTAGGTGCCAGATCTTCTTCTGCGTTCGGGTCAACAAAGCCGGTGATCAGATCGGACAGACGCGCTTCTTCTGCTTCAACACGATCGTACTGTTCCAGCAGATAGGTGATCGCTTCCGGATATTCAGCAACGGAGCATTGAACCTGGTTGATCCCGTCTTCAATGCGCTTAGCGATGTCAATTTCGCCTTCGCGGGTCAACAGTTCAACGGTGCCCATTTCACGCATGTACATGCGTACCGGGTCAGTCGTGCGCCCGATTTCAGATTCCACGCTGGAAAGCACCTGCGCGGCGGCTTCGGCAGCATCTTCGTCCGCGGTGTTTTCAGCCAGCATCAGATCATCGGCATCCGGTGCTTCTTCCATCACCTGAATGCCCATGTCGTTGATCATTTGGATGATGTCTTCGATCTGATCTGAATCGACGATATCTTCCGGCAGATGGTCATTGACCTCGGCATAGGTCAGATAGCCTTGCTCCTTACCACGGGTGACAAGAAGTTTCAGCTGTGACTGCGGGTTTTGCTCCATAAGACGGTATCCACACTTATTTCATGAGGTTGGTGTTGGGCGATTGACCCGCTGTCCTTCAGCCGTTAACGCTGAAATCCAACGGTTATTTACCGCCAACGATAATTACGAGGGCGTACTTATATATTTGCCGCTGCCTCTCAGTGCGGCTGTCGGGGGCTTCCCGATCGCTCTTCGGCACTTAAGCCGTTAAATTACTTTTTCGCCAGCTCTTGGTTTAATGTCCAGAGCTCCAGGCGTTCTTCGTTGCTTAAACCATGCGTGCGCTCACGAGCGATTAACTCTTCCTGGCGCAGTTCAAGCAGCGAATCAAACATATGGTTGAGTGAGTCGGTGAAGGTTTGCTCAGCAATATTCCTATCTGCTATATCGTCCCACATCGACAGTTTTTCAAGGGTGGCAGCATTATTTGTACCACGATAGTGCTCTAAAAGTTGCCCGGTGGTCAGACCTGGCTGAGAGAGACAAGTGTTGACCAGTTCTCTGAATAAGCCAAGTCCAGGGAGCTTATTTTCATCCAGATTCTCAAGCGGCGGGACCAACGTCGCTAATTCTGGATTTTGCACCAGCAACCCTATAAGTATACGCATGGTCGTGCGTTTTAGCTGTGGAACAGGGCGAGAAACGCTGCTCTCCGCCGCTTTTGGCATTAATCGTTCAAGCTGGCTGTCATCAAGTATGCCTAATTTGTTGCCTAATTCCTGACGAAGATATATTCGCAGCGTTTCGCCCGGCACCTGCGATATCAATGGCAGTGCCAGCGTACTCAAACGTGCGCGCCCGTCAGGGGTACTCAGATCAACTTGCGGCATCAGACTGTTAAACAGAAAAGCGGAGAGCGGCATCGCCTGCTCCATCCGCGCTTCAAACGCTTCTTTACCTTCTTTGCGCACCAGCGTGTCAGGGTCTTCGCCATCAGGCAAAAACATAAAACGTAGCTGCCGTCCGTCTGTCATGTAAGGCAACGCCGTTTCCAACGCTCGCCAGGCAGCATCGCGACCTGCACGGTCGCCGTCATAACAGCAAATGACATTGTTGGTCGCGCGGAACAACAACTGAATGTGATCGGCAGTGGTTGACGTGCCTAACGACGCGACAGCGTAATTAATGCCGTATTGCGCCAGCGCCACCACGTCCATATAGCCTTCGACCACAAGCAGACGATTGGGTTCAGCGTTATCCTGCTGCGCCTCATAAAGACCGTATAGCTGGCGGCCTTTATGGAAAATATCGGTTTCCGGCGAGTTCAGGTATTTGGGGGTATCGTTGCCCAGCACGCGCCCGCCAAAACCAATTACCCGACCGCGTTTATCGCGAATGGGGAACATCACCCGCTCGCGGAAACGATCGTAACTACGCCCCTGATCGTTGGTGACCAACATGCCCGCATCAATCAATGACTGACGATTTTCTGGATTACCGCCAAACCGTTTCAGGACGTTGTCCCAGCCGGGGGGCGCAAAACCAATCGCAAAGCGGGCGATAACCTCGTGGCTTAGTCCGCGTTTTTCCAGATACTGGCGCGCAGACGTGGCAACAGGTTGCTGTAAAGATTGTTGGTAAAACGTATTCAGACCGTCCATCAACTGATAAAGCGTTTGCCGTTGATGGCGTTCGATCTGACTGGGGCCGCTGCCTGCTTCAAATGGCACTTCAAGATTGTGCATTGCCGCCAGCTCTTCGACCGTTTCGACGAACTCGAGCTTGTCATAGTTCATCAGGAAGTCGATCGCGTTGCCGTGCGCGCCACATCCAAAGCAGTGGTAAAACTGTTTCTCACCGTTAACGGTGAATGACGGGGTTTTCTCGTTGTGGAATGGACAACACGCGTGAAAATTCTTGCCCTGCTTTTTCAGCTTTACACGGGCATCGATCAGATCGACGATGTCAGTGCGTGCCAGCAGATCATTAATGAATACGCGTGGGATTCGTCCAGCCATAGGCCCCGATTTTTAGCAATTCATAAACGAAAATAAGCCGCGCATTCCTTTCGGAAGCACGGCCTTACAACTACAACTCGGTCTGATCGGAGAGCAACGCTCTCGGGGAATTAGTACAGACGAGTGCGGCGTGCGTTTTCGCGAGCCAGTTTCTTCGCGTGACGTTTCACTGCAGAAGCTTTAGCGCGCTTACGTTCGGTAGTCGGTTTTTCATAGAACTCACGACGACGAACTTCCGCCAGAACACCTGCTTTTTCGCAGGAACGCTTGAAGCGACGCAGAGCTACGTCGAACGGCTCGTTTTCACGTACTTTAATTACCGGCATGTGCCTCTCACCTTTGATTAATTCGGTTTGCCGCTGGCATCAACGCCAGCTTATTTCAAAATGGTGCGGAATTTTACTGCAATTGCTGCTGCTTTGTAAAGCACCGCGGCCTTTTTTGAAAGGGACTTTTATAAGGGTGAGGAGTATACACGAGGCTTTCTCCAGGGGCGAACAAAGTTTTACATCAACCCGCATTGGTCCTACACTGCGCGGTAATAAAGCGAGGTAAAACAAGTCATGCGTGTACTGGGTATTGAAACTTCCTGCGATGAAACCGGCATCGCCATTTACGACGATGAAAAAGGTTTGTTAGCCAACCAATTGTATAGTCAGGTGAAATTGCACGCTGACTACGGCGGCGTCGTGCCTGAACTGGCCTCCCGCGATCACGTGCGTAAAACCGTACCGTTGATCCAGGCGGCGCTGAAAGAGTCCGGTTTAACGGCAAAAGACATTGACGCCGTGGCCTATACTGCAGGCCCTGGATTAGTCGGTGCGCTGTTGGTTGGCGCAACGGTCGGGCGTTCGCTGGCATTTGCCTGGGGCGCTCCGGCGATCCCGGTACACCATATGGAAGGGCATCTGTTAGCGCCGATGCTGGAAGATAACCCACCGGAATTTCCGTTTGTCGCGCTGCTGGTTTCCGGCGGTCATACGCAGTTAATCAGCGTGACTGGCATTGGTCAGTACGAGCTGCTCGGAGAGTCTATCGATGATGCCGCCGGGGAAGCGTTTGATAAAACCGCGAAGCTGCTGGGGCTGGATTATCCTGGCGGGCCATTACTGTCGAAAATGGCGGCTCAGGGTACTGCCGGGCGCTTTGTCTTCCCGCGTCCGATGACCGACCGTCCGGGGCTGGATTTCAGCTTTTCTGGTCTGAAAACCTTTGCGGCGAACACGATTCGTGACAACGGCACCGACGACCAGACGCGTGCTGATATCGCCCGCGCCTTTGAAGATGCGGTGGTCGATACGTTGATGATTAAGTGTAAGCGAGCGCTGGATCAGACAGGCTTTAAGCGACTGGTAATGGCAGGCGGCGTGAGTGCTAACCGCACGTTACGGGCGAAGCTGGCTGAAATGATGAAAAAACGCCGTGGCGAAGTGTTCTACGCGCGTCCGGAATTTTGTACTGATAACGGCGCGATGATCGCCTATGCCGGAATGGTGCGGTTTAAAGCAGGCGCGACGGCGGATCTCGGCGTTAGCGTGCGTCCGCGCTGGCCGCTGGCAGAGTTACCGGCCGCGTAAAACTATTAGGTGCCGGAGAGTCACTTCCGGCACCGTCCTCACTTAAAGCAACACCACGGGCATCCACAGTAAGCCGGTAATCACCAGCAACACGAGGAATATCAGCCCAAAAATTGCACCCAGTCGCCAGTAATCCACCGTTGGCAGATAACCACTACCGTAGTAAATTGGACTGGGTCCGGTGGCGTATGGCGTAAGAATGCTCCCCAGACCAATTGCCGCGCCAACCATCAGGCAGAACACGGGAAGCGGGATTTCCGGCATCGCCAGCGCGGCGGCAATCATCATCGGCGCGAGAGCGGAGGTATACGCCGTGGCGCTGGCAAAGAAGTAGCGTAGCAGATAAAAGACCACAATCAACGCCACCATCACCATCGTTGGCGAATAACCGCTTAAGCTGCCTGCTAACAGTTTGCCAAACCAGCTAATAAAACCGGTGTTGTTGAGTCCGGTAGCGAGGGTGATAAGCGAGGCCAGCCAGAAGAAAACGTTCCACGCCGCTTTATTACTGACAATATCGTCCCAGCAGATAATGCGCAGAAGCAGCATCAGTGCCACCACGCTGTAACCGACCATCGCGGCATCGATATAATCACCGCCGAAAATCCACAGCACCAGTGCGCCTACCATCAGCCCCAGCATCCGTTTTTCACGAGAACAGAGCGGGCCCATTGCGTGCAGTTCCGTCTCTGCCCAGCGCGGCACCTGATCACCAGACTTCAGTACCGGCGGGTACAGCACGTAAGCCAGCCAGGGAACCAGCAGAACCAGTAAAATGCTGAGCGGCAACATGCCGAGAAACCAGTCGCCCCAACTCAGCGTGGCGTGAGATGCGCTTTTCATCAGTCCAATTAACAGCAAGTTTGGTGCCATCGCCGTCAGGAAAATGGCGCTGGTCACGCAGTCGGCAACAATCCCCATCCACATGATGTACGAGCCAATGCTGCGCGAACTGCTGTCGTTTGGTTGTGATTGATAGAGCGGTGGCAGGTTACGGATGATGGGATAGATAATCCCCGCACCGCGCGCCGAGTTGGACGGTGTTACAGGTGCCAGGATCAGCTCGGAGAACATCACCGCATAGCCGAGAAACAGCGTACTATGCCCCATCTTTTTCACCAGAATCAGCGCGATACGTCGCCCCAGCCCGGTTTTTTCATAGCCTGTGCCAAACATAAAGGCGGCGAAAATCAGCCAGATAACCGAATTAGAAAAACCAGAAACCGCCCAGGAGAGGGATTTGGCGGTGAACTTAAAACCTGGCTGGGCGAGCTGCTCCGGGCTAAACAGCAGCCACGGCGAGAGAATGGCGATAATGGAGATACCCACCATCGCCACCACGGCACCCGGCACGGGTTCGAGGATCAGTCCAACGATCACGCCAGTAAAAACGGCAAAGTAGAGCCAGGTATGACTCTCCAGCCCTGCGGGAACCGGAATTAGAGCAATAATGGCGATGACCGCCAGCGGCGCAAGGTATCGCCACCATTCAGTGGAAGGTTTCATCGTGTTATGCCTGCGAAAAAGGAGAGGGGGTGAGCCTCTCCGGGAGGGTTATTTGATGTAGTGGACGTGCTCGCAAATCTCTTCCACGATGGGATCGCGGCGTTCGGCGAACAGCTTTTTGTTTTCGGCTATCAGGTTGTTGCCGTGGGTATCAATAGAGACAATCAGCGGACCGAACTCTTTGACCCGGCAGACCCACAGCGACTCCGGCATCCCGAGTTCTGTCCAGTGCACCTCTTCAATCTCTTCCACCTGGGTTGCCGCCAGTACTGCGCAGCCTGCCGGGAAAATCACATGCAGCGCCTTGAATTTCTGGCAGCCTTCTTCGGTCAGCGGCCCCATTCCGCCTTTGCCGACCACCAGTTTCACGCCGGTCTGTTCGATAAATTCACGTTCAAAACTTTCCATACGCATACTGGTTGTCGGGCCGACGGATACCATCTCCCATTTGTCGCCGTTTTTGCGCACGATGGGGCCAGCGTGGAAAATCGCTTTGCCGTTGAGATCGTAAGGGATCGGACGTTTGAGTTCGATCAAGCGACGGTGACAAACGTCACGGCAGGTTACCAGCGTACCGGTCAGGTAGATCACATCGCCGACGCGAATATCTTGCAGATCTTCAGCTTTGATCGGGGTTGTCAGGATCTTTTTCATAACGCGCTCCGGGTGTGAGACAGATTTTCAAAGGTGAGATCGGCATGAACCAGCAGTGTGCCGCGACGATGCGCCCAGCAGCCGGTAGAAACAGCAACGCCGATGGTTGACGGATGGCGGGCGGCAGATTCGATATGTACGCCCATCACTGAACTGTTGCCAGTCAGCCCCTGTGGACCAATCCCCAGATGGTTGAGTCCTTCTTCCAGGCGTAGTTCCAGCTCTGCCGCTTTTGGATTGGGATGGCGGCTGCCAATCGGGCGCAAAATGGCTTTACGTGAGAGCACAGCGGCGGTTTCCACCGAGGTGGCGATGCCCACGCCTACCAGTACCGGTGGACAGGCGTTTACGGCGAGGGTGGAGATATTTTCGAAGACGAATTTCACTACGCCTTCGTAGCCTTCCGACGGCATTAACACTTTCGAACGACCAGGCAACGTGCAGCCGCCGCCTGCCATGTAAACTTCGATTTCCGCATCGTCACCGTCGGGGACGATATCCCAGGTGACCCACGGTACGCCGCTGCCGGTATTTTTGCCGGTGTTCACTTCGTCAAAAATTTCTACCGCATTGTGACGCAGTGGCGCTTTGACGGTTGCCTCTTCCACGGCTTGCTTAAGAATGCTTTGCAGCTCGCCAAGCAGTGGGAAACGGGAACCGACCTTAACAAAAAACATGATTTCGCCGGTGTCCTGACAGGCAGGACGATTCAGGTCGATTGCTTTTTGCATGTTGTCGAACATCGTGTGGTAGATGATTTTCCCCATCGACGACGTTTCGGCATCCTTTAGCTGTTTTAGTTTGTCCACCACGTCATCGGGCATTCGGGTAGAAATCATGGCGGTAAAGTTAGCGACAATCTCCGTCAACTTATTCACTGCCTGTTGCTTATTACTTTCGCTCATCATGGCAACTCCAGTTTATGTATTTGTCTGGAAAAATTCACTGCTACAAACTACCACTAAAAATGTGGTTTTATATTTTTTGCCGCCGTGAATATGTAATTCACAGTTCGTGAATCAACGCGAAAATAAGAATGAATATTGCGCCAGAGCAGGGAATGGCAATGTTTTGCGAAATACACTGCGCTTATCACAACTGCGGATAATTAACGATGCTGAATAGCTGGCCTTTAGCCAAAGATTTGCAGGTACTGGTAGAAATCGTCCACAGCGGGAGTTTTAGTGCTGCAGCGGCGACGCTTGGGCAAACGCCTGCATTTGTCACCAAGCGGATCCAACTCCTTGAAAATACGCTGGCAACAACGCTGCTGAACCGCTCCGCCCGCGGCGTGGCGCTGACTGAAAGTGGCCAACGTTGTTACGAGCATGCGCTGGAAATCCTCACCCAATATCAGCGACTGGTCGATGACGTCACGCAAATCAAAACGCGCCCGGAGGGGATGATTCGTATTGGCTGTAGTTTTGGTTTTGGGCGCAGCCATATTGCGCCAGCTATTACCGAACTGATGCGCAATTATCCTGAGTTACAGGTGCATTTTGAATTGTTCGATCGGCAAATTGATTTAGTGCAGGATAATATTGATCTGGATATTCGTATTAATGACGAAATTCCTGATTATTATATTGCGCATCTTTTGACAAAAAATAAACGAATATTATGTGCAGCGCCTGAGTATCTGCAAAAATATCCGCAGCCACAATCCTTGCAGGAATTAAGTCGTCATGACTGTCTGGTGACCAAAGAGCGCGATATGACCCACGGAATATGGGAGTTGGGGAACGGTCAGGAGAAAAAATCGGTGAAGGTAAGCGGGCACCTTTCCTCCAATAGCGGCGAGATTGTGCTGCAATGGGCGCTGGAAGGAAAAGGAATTATGCTGCGTTCTGAGTGGGATGTTTTACCGTTTCTGGAGAGTGGCAAACTGGTGCGAGTATTGCCGGAGTATGCACAAAGCGCCAATATCTGGGCTGTTTACCGGGAGCCGCTCTATCGCAGCATGAAATTACGTGTCTGCGTGGAATTTCTGGCGGCATGGTGCCAGCAGCGGCTGGGCAAGCCCGACGAAGGCTATCAGGTTATGTAGACTCGCGAAAAATCACTCAGGATCCTTTTCGCGCTTTCTTTTGAATTTCGTCCAGATTTTTGTCTCCTGACGACGCCACAGACGCTGGATGTTGTCATGATGGCGCAGCAGGATCAGGCATGAGAGCATCGAAACCGGGAAGGTGAATTGTGGCTTAAACCACCAGACGTAAAATGGAGCAATCAGTGCGCTGACAATCGCTCCCAGCGACGAGTATCCGCTCAATAGCACGGTCAGTAACCAGGTTCCCGCCATTACTCCGGTGAGATCCCAGCCAATTGGTGCGATGGCACCAAAAGCGGTAGCAACGCCTTTTCCTCCTTTAAAACCGAAGAAAACGGGCCAGATGTGTCCAAGGCAGGCGGCGATGGCAATTAAGCCTAGCCAGAAGGGGCTGACACCTAATTCATACGCGCCCCAGACGGGCAACATTCCTTTCAGAACGTCGAAAATCAGTACTGCTACGGCTGCTCCCTTGCCACCGATACGTAACACATTGGTTGCGCCAGGATTACCGGAGCCGCTGGTTCGCGGATCGGGCAGCCCACACAAGCGGCAAACCAGAATGGCACTGGAAATGGAGCCGCAGAGGTACGCGATGAGGATCATTCCAGGCGCGATTGCACTCATAAGCTGTTCCGTTTTGAAAATTCGTGTTCAACGATGAATCTGTGGATAATACGCACATTTCGCCGGAAGTGGTATCCGGTTAGCCAAAAAGCAGGCAGGACGTGATGGATATTGTATTTATAGAGCAACTTTCGGTAATCACCACTATTGGTGTTTACGACTGGGAGCAGACCATCGAACAGAAGTTAGTGTTCGATATCGAAATGGCGTGGGATAACCGTAAAGCGGCGAAAAGTGATGATGTGGCGGATTGCCTCAGTTACGCTGACATTGCAGAAACGGTAGTCAGCCACGTCGAGGGCGCGCGTTTTGCGCTGGTGGAACGTGTGGCGGAAGAGGTGGCGGAGCTGCTGTTAGCACGCTTCAACTCGCCGTGGGTGCGTATCAAACTCAGCAAGCCAGGCGCAGTGGCGCGGGCGGCGAATGTTGGCGTCATCATTGAGCGTGGCAATAATCTGAAAGAAAATAATTAATTTTACAGCTGTTAAACCAAACGGTTATAACCTGGTCATACTGCAGTAGTTTGGACAAGCGTTACATTTTTATAATTTAGGGGTTTATTGATGAGCGATATGCACTCGCTGCTGATAGCGGCAATATTGGGTGTGGTCGAAGGATTGACAGAATTTCTGCCGGTATCCAGCACGGGCCATATGATTATTGTCGGTCACTTGTTGGGATTTGAGGGCGACACGGCGAAAACCTTTGAAGTCGTGATCCAGTTAGGATCAATTCTGGCGGTAGTAGTGATGTTCTGGCGGCGTCTGTTTGGCCTGATTGGCATTCACTTTGGTCGTCCGCTGCAACACGAAGGAGAAAGCAAAGGCCGTTTAACGCTGATCCACATTCTGCTTGGCATGATCCCAGCGGTAGTACTGGGGCTGTTGTTCCACGACACGATTAAGTCGTTGTTTAATCCAATAAATGTGATGTATGCGCTGGTCGTTGGCGGTCTGTTGCTGATTGCCGCCGAATGCCTGAAACCAAAAGAACCGCGTGCGCCGGGTCTCGATGATATGACCTATCGTCAGGCGTTTATGATTGGCTGCTTCCAGTGTCTGGCGCTGTGGCCAGGTTTCTCCCGTTCCGGGGCGACCATTTCAGGTGGGATGCTGATGGGTGTGAGCCGTTATGCGGCTTCTGAGTTCTCGTTCCTGCTGGCGGTGCCGATGATGATGGGCGCAACGGCGCTCGATCTCTACAAAAGCTGGGGCTTCCTGACAACCGGCGATATCCCGATGTTTGCCGTTGGGTTTATCACCGCTTTTGTGGTGGCGCTGATAGCGATTAAAACCTTCCTGCAATTGATTAAGCGCATTTCGTTTATCCCTTTCGCCATTTATCGCTTTATTGTGGCGGCTGCGGTGTATGTCGTGTTCTTTTGATTGAGGAATAGTGTCGGATATGACGCTTGTGCGTCTTATCCGACCTGGCCGGTGTTTGCAATAAATTGAAATTCAAGTGCTTAATCAGGCTTTGGACAACGTTGTTCCTTCCAGCTGGCTACCGCCGCAATCCGCCGTCGGGTCAGCTCTTCGCGAATCTCCACACCTTTAAATCCCGCTTCAACGACGGCTTTTGTCGGCACTGACTGTGCCACTTCCCAGGCTTCGCGCAACCAGCGGCCTTGCGGGTAGTCCGCTGATTCAAAACCGGTTCTGCCGCGCACATCAGCCTCGCTGGTCAGCGCCAGTTGCTCGACACGCTGCGGTTTACGCCAGGCGTCGATGGAATCAAATAGTTTGACGATGGTTTTTGGGTTCAGCATTGGGAAGGTGTGGATGAGATCGTGAAACTCAGCCACCAGTCTGGCTAAATCGCGAATTTCATTTGGCACGCGCAGACGCTGGCATAGTTGTTCCACTAACTTCACACCCGCCGGGCCATGACCATGATGACGCGGCCAAAGTTCTGGCGGCGTCAGTCCTTTACCGAGATCGTGGCATAGCGTTGCGAAACGGACATCGACCTGCGGACTTAGCATCGTCGCCATTGAGAGCGTCATTAAGGTGTGAATACCGGTGTCGATTTCCGGATGCCACTTGGCAGGGGCCGGAACGCCAAACAGGGCGTCAATTTCCGGGAATAAAACGCGCAGTGCGCCGCAATCGCGCAGTACCTGGAAGAACACCTGGGGATTGCGGGTAGTGAGGGCGCTTTCCGTCTCTTTCCACACCCGTTCAGGCGTCAGGTGTTCCAGTTCACCCGCGTGGGTCATCTCGCGCATCAGCGCCAGAGTTTCATCGGCAATACGAAAACCGAGGTGGGCATAACGCGCAGCAAAACGCGCCACGCGCAATACGCGTAACGGATCTTCGCCAAAAGCGGGGGAAACATGGCGCAACAGACGATTTTGCAGATCGCCCAGACCGTTGTACGGGTCGATAATCTCGCCGTTATCGTCCTGGGCCAGCGCATTAATGGTCAGATCGCGCCGCTTAAGATCATCTTCCAGCGTGACATCCGGTGCGGCATAGCAGGTAAAACCGGTGTAACCGGAACCGGATTTCCGTTCGGTACGTGCCAGCGCATACTCTTCATGCGTTTGCGGATGCAGAAAAACAGGAAAATCGCGGCCTACCTGCTGGTAGCCCGCGTCGAGCATCTCCTGTGGCGTACTACCGACTACCACCCAATCTCTGTCTTTGACCGGTAGCCCTAACAATACATCCCGAACAGCACCACCGACCAGATAAATCTTCACGCCATCTTCCCTTCGTCAAATACACAATTCCTAATAATAAGACAGTGCAACGAAGAAGGCGATTTAGTTCATCCAGCGATCTTTACGTTTGCGCGTTGGGATCAGGTGCGGCAGTACCAGACCGAGCAGCAAGCCAAGCCCCAGCACGCCGCCACCATACATAAACCACTGCATGATGATGGTGCGCTGTTTGTCATCCAGCTGTACGCTGGCGGCATCGACCTTTTTCTGCGCGACAATCAGCTCGTTTTTCAGTTTCTGGTTTTCTTCTTTTAACCCGTTGATCACGCTGTCGCTCTGCGCCACTTTTTGCTGCATTTCTGCGGTGCGCTGATTCCAGGTGTTATCGATATTGGTGAGCTTATCGGTCAGGGTTTTGACCTGATTTTCCAGATCTGGCACACGGGAGCGCAGGCTTGGCTCTGTGCTAAGTTGTTTCAACGGGATCCAGGCGGTACGGCCAGAGCTGTCTTTCACCTGGGCATAATTGGTGTTGGCGTCAGTTTGTAATAAGGTCACTTCCTCGCCGGCGTTAACCGTGCCCACGAGGCGATAATGGTCTCCCGGACCGCTACGGACCCAGGTATTCAGTTCGTCAGAAACATAGCGCGTTTCTTCAGCGTGTGAGACGGCAGTCGCGCTAAGTGCGAGTAAAGTTAATCCGATCAGGCGTAATTTTGGCATCAGGCTGTCGTTATTGTCATGGAAAGTGGAACGATAGTAGTGGCATCAGTGTCGCTACGCAAAGCATTCGACATCAATCGGAATCCTCTGTGTCAGGTCTTGCCACTGCTTCAAACTTTTACGCCCGTCAAATTGCCCGTTGCATGGCAATTTGGCGCAAAATACTATCTACTGACAAAAAAGATCGCATTAAGTTCGCCGTTCATCGTCACTTATGTGACATAACCGATAAGTAAAGGCCTTGACATCCTCCCCCACCTTCGCGCAAAGCGACTCAGGAGGGGGATTCCCTTGTCAGGGTAGCAATACGTTGCCGCATTGCCCGGTTCATCGCTCGACGGCTTACGCCGCCTTACGGGCGCGTCCTTTACGGACTGACGGCAATATTTGTCCTGCCGCCATGACTTCAAAACCTGCTGTTAATATATTTCGAGCGCCGTTTACATCGGCGTTTGCCGTATAGCCGCACGCGGTACAGATAAAGCTCGCCTGCGCCCTGCGGTTATTTTTCGATGTATGCCCACAACATGCGCATTTCTGACTGGTGTACGCCGGATTAATCGCCAGCACATCACCGCCGCGCCATGCCTGCTTATATTCGAGCTGGCGGCGCATTTCTGCCCAGCCCTGATCCAGTATCGCCCGGTTAAGACCTGATTTTGCCGCGACGTTGCGCCCCGGCTGGTCTACCGTACCCGTTGCTGATTTTGACATGTTCGAAACCTTTAAATCCTCAATGACTATCATCGCGTGGTTTTTGCTGATCGTCGTCGTGGTTTTATGAAGGTAATCGCGGCGGATGTTTGCGATATGAGAGTGGAAACGGGAAATCTTCGCTTTCTGCTTTTTCCAGTTGGCGGAGAATTTAACCTTCCGGGCCAGATGGCGCTGTAAGCGAGCCAGCTTATCCTGATTTTTTTTAAAGCTGTTTACCGGTTCAAAGACCGTGCCGTCTGAAAGTGTTGCCAGCTTCGTTATACCTGCATCCAGGCCTATTGCGCTGGTCGATGCGTGAATCGGATCGGTAACAGCTAATTCGACCTGAAAAGACACATACCAGTGTCCGGCATGCTGGCTGATGGTGCAATTTTTAATGACGCCTTCAATCTTCCGGGACTGACGAAATTTAACCCAGACCAGTCCTGACGGGAGTTTCACACGGCCATAATCCAGCTCACAATATTTGCTGAAATTGACGAACCGGATAGAGTCGCAGCCTTTGGTTTTCTTTTTGAAAACGGGCTTTTCAGCCGTCAGGGATTTATCAAAACAGCGATCCCATGCGCTCCGCAGGTCTTTCAGTTTCTGCTGGAGGTTGTCAGTGTAACCCTCAGCAAGAAAGGCCAGCTCAGGGAGTTTTTTCCAGCCCGTAAGTCGTTTATTCAGGTCGAAAGCTGACGGAATTTTTCCGCCCGCGTCATGAATGCTCAGTGTTTCATTCAGTGCATAGTTCCAGACAAAGCGAGCGCAACCGCACAACTGACGCAACCTTTGCGCCTGCTGGTCAGTGGGGTAGAGCCTGTATTTATATGCTTTCTGGATTAACATTTTGCATTCAGTATGTGGTTATTTAGAATGTACAATATATCCACATTTTTTTGGGAGGATCAATACGTGTGCGAAATCAATCGTTCACGCTATTCAGCTTACCTGTTGCATGTTCACGTTGTTTTTATGACAAAATACCGCCGTCCAGTTTTTGGTGAATTGCATCATGCAAACATGCGTCAGTATGTAGCGGAGGTATGCGCGGACTTTGGCGCCGAGTTAAAGGAATGTGACGGCGAGGCAGATCATGTTCACATGCTGATTGAATACCCACCGTTGGTGCAACTCACAAAGCTGGTAAACAGCCTTAAGTCCGTTACCAGTAGGCGGCTGCGGAATGATTTTATTGATTTGCGCGCCGCGTATTCAAAGCCCGTACTCTGGTCACGCTCTTATTTCATCGGTTCATGTGGTGGAGCACCGCTGGAAGTTGTGAAAAAGTATATTCAGAATCAGCGTGGCTGATAAACTGCGGGCTTAACAGCCCAAATTCCCCTCCCGCCTACGTTGGGGGGGAGTACCCAGTGGAGGAAGGATGGCTCAGGAAATCGAATTAAAGTTTATTGTTAATCACAGTGCCGTTGAGGCGTTGCGTGACCATCTCAATACGCTGGGCGGCGAGCACCATGACCCCGTGCAGTTGCTGAATATTTACTACGAAACGCTGGATAACTGGCTGCGTGGGCACGACATGGGCTTACGTATCCGTGGCGAAAACGGTCGCTATGAGATGACCATGAAAGTTGCAGGAAGAGTGACAGGCGGCTTACACCAGCGCCCGGAATATAACGTGGCGTTGAGCGAACCGACGCTCGAGCTGGCGCAGTTACCGACGGAAGTCTGGCCGAACGGCGAATTGCCTGCCGATCTCGCTTCCCGCTTACAACCGCTGTTCAGCACCGATTTTTATCGCGAAAAGTGGCTGGTAGAGGTCGATGGTAGCCAAATTGAAATCGCTCTCGATCAGGGCGAGGTGAAGGCAGGCGAATTTGCTGAGCCTATCTGCGAGCTTGAACTGGAACTGCTTAGCGGCGACACGCGCGCGGTGCTGAAACTGGCGAACCAACTGGTATCGCAAACCGGATTACGTCAGGGCAGCCTGAGCAAAGCCGCGCGCGGCTATCATCTGGCGCAGGGCAATCCCGCGCGTGAAATCAAACCCACCACCATTTTGCATGTTGCGGCAAAAGCCGATGTGGAACAGGGGCTGGAAGCGGCGCTCGAGCTGGCGTTAGCGCAATGGCAGTATCATGAAGAACTGTGGGTCCGCGGCAACGATGCGGCGAAAGAGCAAGTGCTGGCTGCCATTGGCCTGGTCCGTCATACGCTGATGCTGTTCGGCGGTATTGTGCCGCGTAAAGCGAGCACTCACTTACGTGATTTGCTGACTCAATGCGAAGCGACCATCGCTTCAGCGGTGTCTGCCGTAACGGCGGTCTACTCTACCGAAACGGCGATGGCGAAGCTGGCGTTGACCGAATGGCTGGTAAGCAAAGCCTGGCAGCCGTTTTTAGATGCCAAAGCGCAGGGCAAAATCAGCGATTCTTTCAAACGCTTTGCCGATATCCATCTTTCCCGCCATGCCGCTGAACTGAAAAGCGTTTTCTGCCAGCCATTAGGCGATCGCTACCGTGACCAATTGCCGCGCCTGACGCGTGACATTGACTCAATATTGTTGCTGGCGGGTTACTACGATCCTCTCGTCGCGCAAGCCTGGCTGGAGAACTGGCAGGGACTGCGTCATGCCATTGCGACCGGGCAACGCATTGAAATTGAACATTTCCGTAATGAGGCAAACAATCAGGAACCGTTCTGGTTGCACAGCGGAAAACGTTAATCAGGCAAGGATAAAATCGCTTATGAAGCCGCTCTCTTCACCGTTACAGCAGTACTGGCAGACCGTTGTTGAGCGGCTGCCAGCGCCTTTAGCCGAGGAATCACTTAGCGCACAGGCGAAGTCAGTACTTACTTTCAGTGATTTTCTGCAGGACAGCATAATTGCGCATCCAGAGTGGCTGACGGAACTGGAAAGCCAACCGCCGCAGGCCGACGAATGGCATCATTACGCAGCATGGTTGCAGGAGGCGCTCAGTAATGTGAGTGACGAAGCCGGGTTAATGCGCGAGCTGCGGCTATTCCGGCGGCGCATTATGGTGCGCATCGCCTGGGCGCAAACGCTGGCACTGGTTACTGAAGAGAGCATTTTGCAGCAGCTCAGTCATCTGGCGGAGACGCTGATTGTTGCGGCGCGTGACTGGCTGTATGACGCCTGCTGCCGCGAATGGGGAACGCCGTGCAATGCGCAGGGCGAAGCGCAACCGCTGCTGATTTTAGGCATGGGTAAGCTGGGCGGTGGGGAGCTGAATTTCTCCTCAGATATCGATCTGATTTTTGCCTGGCCGGAACATGGTTGTACGCAGGGCGGACGCCGGGAACTGGATAATGCGCAGTTTTTTACCCGCATGGGCCAGCGGCTGATTAAAGTGCTGGATCAACCAACGCAGGATGGCTTCGTCTATCGCGTGGATATGCGACTGCGTCCGTTTGGCGAAAGTGGCCCGCTGGTGCTGAGCTTTGCGGCACTGGAAGACTATTACCAGGAGCAGGGGCGCGACTGGGAGCGATACGCCATGGTCAAGGCGCGGATTATGGGCGATAGCGACGGCGTCTATGCTAACGAGTTGCGTGCGATGCTGCGCCCGTTTGTTTTCCGCCGTTACATCGATTTCAGCGTGATCCAGTCGCTGCGCAACATGAAAGGGATGATTGCCCGTGAAGTGCGCCGACGCGGTTTGACCGACAACATCAAACTTGGCGCGGGTGGCATTCGCGAAATTGAATTTATCGTCCAGGTGTTCCAGCTCATTCGCGGCGGGCGCGAACCGTCGCTGCAATCGCGCTCTTTACTGCCAACGCTCAGCGCCATTGCCGCGCTGCATCTGCTTTCTGAAAACGATGCTGAACAATTGCGAGTGGCGTATCTCTTCCTGCGGCGTCTGGAAAACCTGCTGCAAAGCATTAACGACGAACAAACCCAGACACTTCCTTCTGATGAGCTTAACCGTGCGCGGCTGGCGTGGGCGATGGACTTTGCTGACTGGCCGCAACTGACCGGGGCGCTGACCGTACATATGACCAATGTGCGCCGGGTGTTTAATGAATTGATTGGCGACGACGAAAGCGAAACTCAGGAAGAGTCGCTGTCGGAACAGTGGCGTGAGCTGTGGCAGGATGCGTTGCAGGAAGATGACACTACGCCAGTGCTGGCGCATCTTAGCGAAGATGATCGCAAACAGGTGCTGACGCTGATTGCTGATTTCCGCAAAGAGCTGGATAAGCGCACTATTGGGCCGCGAGGACGTCAGGTGCTCGACCATCTGATGCCGCATCTGCTAAGTGATGTCTGTGCGCGTGAAGACGCTGCTGTCACGCTGTCGCGCATTACCGCCTTGCTGGTGGGGATTGTTACCCGCACTACCTATTTAGAATTGCTTAGTGAATTCCCCGCGGCGCTTAAGCATTTGATTTCTCTGTGTGCCGCATCGCCGATGATTGCCAGCCAACTGGCGCGTTATCCATTATTGCTGGACGAACTGCTCGATCCAAACACTCTCTACCAGCCGACGGCGACGGATGCCTACCGTGATGAACTGCGCCAGTATTTGCTGCGCGTGCCGGAAGATGACGAAGAACAACAGCTTGAGGCGCTGCGTCAGTTCAAACAGGCGCAACTGTTACGTATTGCGGCAGCGGATATCGCCGGTACGCTACCGGTAATGAAAGTGAGCGATCACTTAACCTGGCTGGCGGAAGCTATGATAGATGCCGTCGTTCAGCAGGCGTGGGTTCAAATGGTTGCCCGCTACGGTAAACCGAATCACCTGAACGAACGCGAAGGGCGTGGTTTTGCGGTGGTCGGCTACGGCAAGCTGGGCGGCTGGGAGTTAGGCTACAGTTCCGATCTTGACCTGATCTTCCTCCATGATTGCCCAATGGATGCGATGACTGACGGCGAGCGGGAAATCGACGGACGACAGTTTTATCTGCGTCTGGCGCAACGCATTATGCATCTGTTCAGTACGCGCACCTCTTCCGGCATTTTGTACGAAGTGGATGCGCGGCTGCGTCCGTCCGGGGCGGCGGGAATGCTGGTGACATCTGCAGACGCGTTTGCCGATTATCAGAAAAACGAGGCCTGGACGTGGGAGCATCAGGCGCTGGTACGTGCGCGCGTAGTATATGGCGATCCACAGCTCACCGCGCACTTTGACGCGGTACGTCGCGAGATAATGACACTGCCGCGCGAAGGCAAAACCCTGCAAACAGAAGTGCGGGAAATGCGCGAGAAAATGCGCGCGCATCTTGGCAATAAACATCGCGATCGCTTTGATATCAAAGCCGATGAAGGTGGAATTACTGATATCGAATTTATTACCCAATATCTGGTGTTGCGCTACGCTCATGAAAAACCAAAGTTAACGCGCTGGTCAGACAACGTGCGTATTCTGGAACTGCTGGCGCAAAACGACATTATGGAAGAGCAGGAAGCGATGGCGCTGACCCGTGCTTACACGACGCTGCGCGATGAACTTCATCATCTGGCATTACAGGAATTGCCGGGTCATGTGCCGGAAGATTGCTTTACCGCAGAGCGTGAACTGGTGCGGGCAAGCTGGCAGAAGTGGCTGGTGGAAGAATGAAGTATGGTATTATCGCGCGCAAATTTTGAATCTCTCAGGAGACAGGAATGAAAGTAACGCTGCCAGAGTTTGAACGTGCAGGAGTGATGGTGGTTGGTGATGTGATGCTGGATCGTTACTGGTACGGTCCCACCAGCCGTATCTCACCGGAAGCGCCAGTACCCGTGGTTAAAGTGAATACCATCGAAGAACGTCCGGGCGGCGCGGCCAACGTGGCGATGAACATCGCTTCTCTCGGTGCAAACGCACGCCTGGTCGGGTTGACGGGCATTGACGATGCGGCGCGCGCGCTGAGTAAGTCTCTGGCCGACGTCAACGTCAAATGCGACTTCGTTTCTGTACCGACGCATCCGACCATCACCAAACTGCGGGTGCTTTCCCGTAATCAACAGCTAATCCGCCTGGATTTCGAAGAAGGTTTTGAAGGCGTTGATCCGCAACCACTCCACGAGCGGATTAATCAGGCGTTGAGTTCGATCGGTGCGCTGGTACTTTCGGACTACGCGAAAGGTGCGCTGGCAAGTGTGCAGCAGATGATCCAACTGGCACGTAAAGCAGGCGTTCCGGTACTGATTGATCCAAAAGGGACCGATTTTGAGCGCTACCGCGGCGCTACGCTGTTAACGCCGAATCTCTCGGAATTTGAAGCTGTTGTTGGTAAATGTAAAACAGAAGAAGAGATTGTTGAACGCGGCATGAAACTGATTGCCGACTACGAACTCTCTGCGCTGCTGGTAACCCGTTCCGAGCAGGGGATGTCGCTCCTGCAACCGGGTAAAGAGCCGCTGCATATGCCAACCCAGGCGCAAGAAGTGTATGACGTCACCGGTGCGGGCGATACGGTGATTGGTGTGCTGGCAGCAACGCTGGCGGCGGGTAATTCGCTGGAAGAAGCCTGCTTCTTTGCCAACGCGGCGGCCGGTGTGGTGGTTGGCAAACTGGGAACATCCACGGTTTCGCCGATCGAGCTGGAAAACGCAGTACGTGGACGTGCAGATACCGGCTTTGGTGTGATGACCGAAGAGGAGCTGAAGCTGGCGGTAGCGGCGGCGCGTAAACGCGGTGAAAAAGTGGTGATGACTAACGGCGTCTTTGACATTCTCCACGCCGGGCATGTCTCCTATCTGGCAAACGCCCGCAAGCTGGGT
Organism: Escherichia sp. MOD1-EC5990; assembly: GCF_002965285.1. Taxonomy (NCBI): domain Bacteria; kingdom Pseudomonadati; phylum Pseudomonadota; class Gammaproteobacteria; order Enterobacterales; family Enterobacteriaceae; genus Escherichia; species Escherichia sp. MOD1-EC5990. The sequence continues at coordinate 228,581 of NZ_PTRV01000003.1, forward strand.
GACCGCCTGATTGTCGCCGTCAACAGCGATGCCTCCACCAAACGGCTGAAAGGGGATTCCCGCCCCGTTAACCCTCTCGAACAGCGTATGATTGTGCTGGGGGCACTGGAAGCGGTCGACTGGGTGGTGTCGTTTGAAGAAGACACGCCGCAGCGCTTGATTGCCGGGATCTTGCCAGATCTGCTGGTGAAAGGCGGCGACTATAAACCAGAAGAGATTGCCGGGAGTAAAGAAGTCTGGGCCAACGGTGGCGAAGTGTTGGTGCTCAACTTTGAAGACGGTTGCTCAACGACCAACATCATCAAGAAGATCCAACAGGATAAAAAAGGCTAACCGGAAAGTGGTTCACAGTTCTCGCGTTGTGCCGGATAGACCTATTGACGCTGTTGTTTTTTCAACCTAAAGTAAAGGAACAAGGGTAAGGGAGGATTTCTCCCCCCTCTGAATGGCCGTTAATAAGCGTGGAAACTTATCAGTAACAGCACAATCAGTATGATGACGAACTTCATCATAACCCTTTCCTTATACAAGGCCCCTTCTTCGGGAGGGGCTTTCCCGTTTCAGCCCCTTGCTGATTCCCCGATTGTTGATGAGCGCCAGACCCCGCGCAATGCTTTCCCTGATGCACTTTTCTCTTCCCCGAGTCGGCTCGCAAAACGCTGTAACAACCTGATCATTTGTACTTTTTAGCGGAACGCAGATATAAAAAATCCCCGGCTTTTTGGGCCAGGGATATGTGTTAATGAAACCTTCTTGACGCTGATTTTTTTTCAACCTAAAGTAAAGGAACAAGGGTAAGGGAGGATTTCTCCCCCCTCTGAATTGTTTGTTAGTAAGTCGGGAAACTTAACAGTAACAACACAATCAGTATGATGACGAACTTCATCATAACCCTTTCCTTATGCAAGGCCCCTTCCTCGGGAGGGGCTTTCCCGTTTCAGCCCCTTGCTGGCTCCCCGATTGTTGATGAGCGCCGGACCCCGCGCAATGCTTTCCCTGATGCAGTTTTCTCTTCCCCGAGTCGGCTCGCAAAACGCTGTAACAACCTGATCATTTGTACTTTTTAGCGGAACGCAGATATAACAAATCCCCAGCTTTTTGGGCCAGGGATGTTCATGGTTGAAAATTTATTCTATGTTTTCTGCGACGGGAGTTGTTGAGGTTAAGGGTGAAGTCAATGCCGCTAGCGAGCCGCCTGAAACACCAATTTCATTGAGCAAGGAGTCAATCAGCGGTGCCTGTGTGCGGTAAGAAAGCGCGGCTGATAACGCTTGTTCCGCCAGATTTCCTCCACCAACGCTACCTGATATTGCATCCCCTGCGGTACCACCACGGTTCAGACCATCGACCTGAATAATCTTAATACCGTCGATAGACTTCATTGGTTCCACAGATTTCTCAATTACCGCAGGGAGCGCCTGCAACAATGCCAGTTTGAATTTAAGGCTGGTTTGCTCGTCAGAAAGTACGTTGATAGCATCGTTCAGCGCACGTTGCGCTTCTGCTTCCGCCAGGCCTTTTTTACGCGTAGCTTCGGCTAACTCAACGATCGCCGCCGCCTGCATCTCTGCGGCTTCTTTTTCTGCTTTCGCCCGCACGGTCAGTTCAACCGCTTTGGTTTCTGCATCCTGCGCGGCAGCGATTAGGGCAACTTGTTTAGCACGATCGGCTTCTGCGGTCTGGCGAGTGGTTTCTACGTTTTGCTGGGCGCTTACCGCTTCTGCAAGTGCAAGGTTGGCACGCGCTTCCGCTTGTGACTGCTGTTCCGATTTGGCGGCAATAGCGATCGATTTCGTCTGGTTGGCGATTTCGGTGACCTGCTGCTGTTCGATCTCTTTAATGCGAACTTCACGTTCAGCTTCAACTTTTCTGGAACGGACGGCCTGTTCGCGGTCGATTTCCGTTTCCTGAATCTGTCGTTCAGCCAGAATTCGCGTCTGCTCTGCTTCCCGACGACGCTCGGCCTCAAAAGCCGCAATTTTCGCATTCTGCTCAGCGGTACGGGTTTTAACCTGCTGCTCCTGCTCAAGCGTCATAAACGCTTCTTGCTGTTCAATCTCCAGCTTCCGCGAAAGCGCATCACGGTTTTTCTCACGCACCGCAACTTCTACATCCTGTTCAACTTCGTTACGTTCGCGGCGACGGCGCTCCGTCTCCTGCGTCAGCTTGGTTAAACCTTCGGCGTCAAAGGCGTTGTTAGGATTGAAATGTTCTTTCGACGTCTGGTTAAAGTTGGTAAGTGAAACGCTTTCCAGTTCCAGGCCGTTTTTCGACAGATCTTCAGCAACGGTATTTTGTACGCCCTGCACGAAGTTCTCGCGGGTATCCTGTAACTCATGCATGGTCATTTGTGCAGCTGTTGCACGGAGGGCATCGACAAATTTATCTTCAACCAACATACGTAAGTCTTCAGGCGACAGGGTGCGTTGCCCCAGCGTCTGGGCGGCGGTGGCAATACCTTCCACTGACGGTTTTACCCGCACAAAGAAAGCGACAACGACATCGACGCGCATACGATCTTTCGTAATCAGGCTATCAATGGTTGAGCGGCTGACTTCCAGCTTCAGAGTATTCATATTGATGGGGATTATTTCATGAAAGATCGGCATCACGATTGCGCCACCGCTCATTACCACTTTTTGCCCACCTAAACCAGTACGAACAAAAGCTTGCTCTGCCGAAGCGCGACGATAGAGCCTGGCGAAAATAATTCCAATAATAAACAGAATGCATACGGCAATAATTGCGGTAAACATCCAGGAGGGCACAGAATTAACAATATCATCCATTATTAAATTTCCTTTTGATTAATAAATTACAGTATTTGGGGCCAGGGATTTTTTTCCGCCAAATATCGCGTTGCAGAAAGTCGGCAAATAATTAATACTTTGTCTCCTTTAGTGAAAGTTTTTTCTTCTTCAGGTTCCAGTAGTAAATAATGTATTTGGCCAAATTGATCGGTGAGTTTTCCTTCACAGGGGTTACCTGAAGTGGCCTGATGTCCGGTAATTAATGCCATGCAGCCAATATAATCGTCTTCTGTAATAGCAGTGCTATGATCTCGTGGTAACCAGGGCGCAATTACTTTACCGGTATAATGCACTGCAATAATCGTTAGCAGTAAACTGACAGGAACCACAAACAGATTTGTGAGTGGTGATTGCCAGACCATGATGCAGACCTGCTGTAGCAGGATGCCAATAAGGCCAAAAAAACCAGCATGTAAGCAGAGAACGACGAGAGCTGGCAATCTTCCAAAATTGAGATAATGAAGTGCCTGGCTAATATGATCTGTGGTTATGGAATCATAATGGTCAAGATGTGCATCAAGAGCACCGGAAAGCATGTGACCGCAGATAAGTGCAAAAATTTCTAAAAGGCCGATCAAAAGTACAAAAGAAATAGCGAAAAGATAAGGGGTGTTATAGTCAGCGAATAAAATCATATGTCACTCCAATGTCCATTTAGTGACGCAATATTTATTTTGCGATAATTTCCTTGCTTACATTTATCTTTGTTAATAATAACATATGTTAGAGATGTTCTGAAAGAGAAAGTCTTTTAATGTTGTTTTTTTATTTTTCACTAAAAAGTGTGATCGGGAACAATATATTTACGCACGTTATGTTTAAAGGCACTACACTGATTGGGGAATACTGAAATCAGAAAAAGCATATGGCCTTAAAAGGTATGCGATAACCGGAGGATGTGCTTATGGATCATAGTCTTAATTCTTTAAATAACTTCGATTTCCTGGCGCGTAGTTTTGCCAGAATGCACGCAGAAGGTCGCCCGGTCGATATTCTGGCCGTTACTGGTAACATGGATGAAGAACATAGAACCTGGTTTTGCGCACGTTATGCCTGGTATTGCCAACAGATGATGCAAACCAGAGAACTGGAATTAGAACATTGATATTACGGGCCGTCTGGCCCGTTTTTGTGGTGCTTTATTCTGCTTTATCAACCGGCGGGATAGCTGGAGGAGATTGAAGTTCTGCTACCGGATTATTGCGCGCTTCCAGTTCGCTGATGCGTTGTTCCAGTAACGCCAGTTTTTCACGAGTCCGTAACAGGACTTGCGTCTGAACGTCGAATTCTTCGCGGCTTACCAGATCGAGACGCGTCAACTGCGCTTGTAGGGTTTGGCGGATTTTTTTCTCCACATCTTCCCCGAACTCCCTGATTCCTTTAGGCATTGATTCGTGAACCTGGCGAGCGATTTGCTCAATTTTTTTCGGGTCAATCATTGTAGTTTCCCTGTACTGATAGGTGTTGAGTGCCATTGTAGTGCGATAAGGGTAAGTCATAAACCAGAATAATGTGAAGCTATGCGTTGCTGCCGCTAATCATTAGCGTTATAGTGAATCCGCTTATTCTCAGGGCGGGGCGAAATTCCCCACCGGCGGTAAATCAACTCAGTTGAAAGCCCGCGAGCGCTTTGGGTGCGAACTCAAAGGACAGCAGATCCGGTGTAATTCCGGGGCCGACGGTTAGAGTCCGGATGGGAGAGAGTAACGATTCTGTCGGGCATGGACCCGCTCACGTTATTTTGGCTATATGCCGCCACTCCTAAGACTGCCCTGATTCTGGTAACCATAATTTTAGTGAGGTTTTTTTACCATGAATCAGACGCTACTTTCCTCTTTTGGTACGCCTTTCGAACGTGTTGAAAATGCACTGGCTGCGCTGCGTGAAGGACGCGGTGTAATGGTGCTTGATGATGAAGACCGTGAAAACGAAGGCGATATGATCTTCCCGGCAGAAACCATGACCGTTGAGCAGATGGCGCTGACCATTCGCCACGGTAGCGGTATTGTTTGCCTGTGCATTACTGAAGATCGCCGTAAACAACTCGATCTGCCAATGATGGTCGAAAATAACACCAGCGCCTATGGCACCGGTTTTACCGTGACCATTGAAGCGGCTGAAGGGGTGACTACCGGTGTTTCTGCCGCTGACCGTATTACGACCGTTCGCGCAGCGATTGCCGATGGCGCAAAACCTTCTGATCTGAATCGTCCTGGCCACGTTTTCCCACTGCGCGCGCAGGCGGGTGGTGTGCTGACGCGTGGCGGCCATACCGAAGCGACTATTGATCTGATGACGCTGGCAGGCTTTAAACCGGCTGGTGTGTTGTGTGAGCTGACTAATGACGATGGCACGATGGCGCGTGCGCCAGGGTGCATTGAGTTTGCCAAGAAACACAATATGGCGCTCGTGACTATTGAAGACCTGGTGGCATACCGTCAGGCACATGAGCGTAAAGCTAGTTAATAACTCAAAATATTGAAGATGAAAACGCCGGGATATTCCCGGCATTTTTCTGGTTAGTTGTAGTTGATTTTAACGATCAGGTCTTTCTGGAACGGACCATAGACCAGAGAGTCACCTGGTTTTTGGCTTAATTCGGCATGATAATTGCGGGTTGCTATTGCTGCACTTTGTCCGGGAATATAAGCGCTAAAAAATTTGAATTGGTTAAATTCAATATCTTCTTGCGTTTTTTGATCGGTAATTCGCATGAGCAACCCGTTACCCATTTCCAGATGCGTGTTATCATATAATGTATCCGAAGTAAAGAAATTGGTGGCAATGTCAAATTTTTCAGTACAATTGGCTGCCACATCTCTTATAGTAGAAACGCTGAATGCCGCTTTCGGTGCGAATGTTGAAATGGAATTCATTGCGATTTGCCCAAAGTTTACTATCTGGCTTTCCGGGAAAATACGGACATCGACACTACAATCAAGAAATGAAATATTATCTAAGCCAGTAATCGCATAACGTAAATTTTTCGCGTTGCGAGCCAGGTTCGCCCCTCCTTCGCCGTCAAACTGGAGTACGTTGACTGTGCCAAAGTTAACTGTCTGATCACCTGCAGGGCGGCTTTTAAATTTTACATAGACACGAAAGTGAGCATTAAATGTCACCCCTTTTTGAAGTGTGCTACCATTGCATACAGGGTCATGATAAATTCCACTATAGATTTGTTCATATTTATCCAGACACCCATTAGTATCAATTCCTTCGTTTATCCCTTCATAGTCCATACCATTATAAGTGACACCAAAGGTTAGATATGGATTGTTAAGCATGTCGGTGCTGTTGATTGCAGGTAATTTAATCCAGGCATAAATGTCTTCTGTTGGATTGTTCCGCGTCCATCCTGTCGCATTGTCGCAATAAACAGTGATATTGACATCTCCGCTTTCCCAAATTTTTTTCCCCGGTTGCGCGTTCTCTGGAATTTTAAACGTTGGCAATGTTACGTTAATTGTATTAATGGGGTTTGAGGTTTTACTATTCTGATAGCAATCAACAGCAAAAGCTGAAACGTTAAAAAACAGGCAAAGAATCGCCAGTAGTCGAAAAAGCGTAATCATATTTTCCCCTTCTTCGCAGGAGTGCTTTGGCAGAGGGACTGGACGGAATTACATACCACTTTAAACATCTCCAGCCCGCCGTAGTCCGCCACAAAGCCTAACTGGAAGATAGAGGGCAGGTTGTTTAAGTGTTGAGTCGCAGAAGCAAATGGTGCCACCATAATACTGTTCGCACCGGGCATCAGTGTCTTGCCATTAGTGCCGATATAGCCGACAGTAATATGATAAGGCGTCGGGTTATTCAGGGTCAGCCCGGCGGCGGTGCGTGTAATCGTCACTTTTTGCAGAGGAACCATCTCTCCCTCTTTTAACTCAATCGCTTTCGGTCGCCAGAACAGTTTCAGACGGCTTTGCATGGCGATTTGCATGACATTCTGTTCTTTGGCACGCGGCGGAATTTCCCGCACGTTATAGTAGAACAGCGTTTCTCTGTCCTGTGGTAAGTTATTTAACGAGGCCAGCGCCATCAGGCGAATTTGTACTTGCTCATTGGCCTCGATACGTTCCATTGGGGGGAGCGTTGATATGTAATCGCGCGTTTTTTTACCACTAGCATCCTCAATCCACGACTGAGCCAAATAAGGATCGATTTTACTTTGGTTGGTCAGGCGAACCGTTGCACTTTTATTCGAAGCATTAAAAATGATGCGCGTCCTGTCGGGGGAGACTGTCGCCTGGGCGAAGTTGCAGATCCCCAGTAAACAAATCATTCCTGTTGCGGTTAATAGCGATTTCATTTTATTCATCCTGAATTAGTTGACTGTTTTACAAGGCAAAATAATGGCACTTTCGCTGATGTTACTTTGGTTAGGGGGAGTAATTTCGCAGGAGTTATCACCCCAGGTTAAACGCAGGGTGCTGTTTTCCTGAATCCCGCTGAGATAAACAAAGCCATCTTCCGCCACCAGGCCCACATCTTTACCTGTCGCTTTATCTGTGACATTCACCCCCAGTGGTGGGAAGCGCCCATTTTCCTGACGAATAACGCCGACGATTTGGTAACCGCTGGTTGCATTCAGTTTTGCGTAGCCGATGGCACCCTGTGTGAGCGTGGTACGAATAACCGAGTTTTCGACATCAACACCTTCTGGTAGATCGTTATTGTTCACCCGTAACATAGAGGTGGTGTAGTTCGATAACGAAGGTACAACAGCAATGCCCAGTCCGTTGGTAACGGTACGGTTAGAGTTGATTTCAACGCCGGAAATACCATCGGTATCGACCATCATGCGGGCGTTATCGCCATAGCTATAATCGTGAAGAGCGACACCATGACGCGTAGCGGTAAGTGAACCGTACCAGCCTGCGGTAACAGAATTATACTGATTCGGCTGCACACTGCCGTTAATGTTCAGACGTCCCCACGGTGAATAGTGCTGGTAGCTGCCACGCAACGTTGGTTCGCCATCGCGAATATTATCGTCCGTTGCTGACGCAGAAATGTTCCAGACATTGTTGCGATCCGACGAGTCATACCAGGAAATCATTTGCGAGGTGTTACTGCCATCCGTGCGCTGCATACTGTAGGAGATGTTGCGACTTTGCTGTAACGGCAGAGAGAAAGAGAAGTAATACTGATTTTCTTCGTCATCATCCCAGCGAATACGACTCACCGCCAGCGATGCGGAAATGCCCTTGAAATCGCCAATATCAAAGTTTTTGCTTACTGATATCGAGTAGTTGGTATTGCTAGGGCTGTCCCAATAAGTATTGCGTGTAACGTTGAGATAAGAGTTTAATTCCAGCGTTTCAAAATACTGATTCAAGGAAATAACATAACTTTCTTTTTCGTTATCGATTGACTCGTCACCATTACGTGAGTTGAGGTACTCATTCATTGACACGTAATTTTTATCAGAAAAGCGATAACCCGCGAAGGTAATCTGGCTGCCCGTTGATTCGAAATGTTTTGCATAGTTAAACCGATAGCTGTAACCACGCAAATTGTCGCTATGTTGTTGCTGTAAAGAGGCATCAGCTCCGGTGACATCGAAAGAAAGCGAACCAAATTGATTGAGATTAAAACCGATGCCAGTGGTGATCGCCTGGTAATCATCCGCAGTGAACATGCCGCCGCCATAGAGCGACACATTGTTCAGCCAGCCCCAGGAGGCTTCTGCCGTCCAGAAAAATGGGTTATTAATATCGTTATGTCCGACAGATGTTGGTTTTCCCAGCGACGTTTTGTAGCGTACTTGCCCTTTACGGGTTAAATAGGGGATGGAAGCGGAACCGACCTGAAAGGTATTGGTACGGCCATCTTCTTCTTCAACAGTGACATCCAGTTGACCCTGGAACGACTGGCCCAAATCAGAAATAGTAAAAGGGCCTGGCGCGACAGTGGTTTGATAAAGTACACGACCATTCTGTGCCACAGTTACTTTAGCGTTGGTCTGCGCGATGCCAGTAATTTGTGGCGCATAACCCTGTAAATCTGGCGGCAACATGCTTTCATCACTTTCCAGCGATGCGCCAGTAAAGTGGAAGGTATCGTAAAGATTGGAGCTCAGGTCGTACTGGCCCATAGTGAATTTTGACGACCAGGAGGGGATAGGGCGAAACAGATAAGTTCGCGCAAATTCGCTGTCGTGGTTTACCGAGCGGCCATCAGCAAAATTCTGATTGTATTGATAATCGCTACGCAAACGCCATGCGCCGAGGTTGAAACCTAAAGTACCGTAGGAACTGATATTTTGGGTGCTGTCTCCGTGATGTGGGTCGTACTGGCTGGCGTATACGTTATAGTCGAGGATAAATCCGGTGATACCGTCATCCCAAAATTCTGGCGGCGTCCAGTTTGTTGCCTGGTATTTCAACCATGCCTGGGGAATGCTAAGCGATAATATCATCGTAGATTTATCTAGCCGTGCAGATAATTCCTGTCGTTGACTTAAATCGAGACACTCGCTTCCAGCAGTGCTTTGTAATGATTCAATAAAGTCTGTATGCAGGCCAAAATTAATTAAATTTTCTCTAGTTAAGCAGAGTAATGAACCGCTTTCATTATCTGCTTTTACCCACTCCAGTATTAATGCTTTCGGTAATATATTTTTATTGATTTGCACTCGGACCAGATATTTACCTGGGGTTATGTAGCCTTTTTTCTCAAAACGAGAGATATCAATATTCTCGCGGTCTTCTGCGTCAATCATATCGACATTGAATTCTACTGCGTGGACTGGCAAAACGAAGAGTAGCGAACACACAACGCCAGACAGGGCATTTTTAATTGCATGGGATAATCTGTCCCCGGTAAACGTGTTTTTATTGTTCATAAAAATCCATTTCTAAAAAGACCCAAAGTTGCCGATGAAATCTCATCGGCTTTACCGCCTGGTGTTGTGTGGGTATTAACTGCCGATTACTTGTAGTCGAGTACGTAATTAGCCTGTGCCTGCACATTACCTGGGGTCGCGGTGCGTCCCAGAGATTCCATACGGGCTTTAAAGTTCAACTCCTGGTAGGAATTAGTCGTCGGGAAGTCGATGGTGATTGGGGTACCAAGAGTCACGTTGGTATTGTCTGATTTCACCAGACGTACGCCTACATCAGTTGCACCGCCGATGTTACCTTCCAGAGTGTTTTTAAGCAGGTTGGAATCGGTAGCGTCAACACTGGCAGAACTAAAGGTGATTTTGACTTTATCAACAGTGTTAGTGCCGTCAGATAAAATACAATCCTGCAAGTGAATGGTGACATCTACAGGCAGAGATTTCTGACCACTTTTTAATACAGTATCAGCAACTTCACCGAGATTTATTGTCTGATCTTCATCACCAGGAGCAATAGAACACGGTGCATCGATAACTTCACCTTTAAAAGTAATTTTACCGGAACCCTGATTCGCATCGTCAGCAAGCGCGTTAAAAGCAACGCCTGATAACAATGCAGTTGCGAACATAGATAACAATGTTTTTTTTAACATGACTATAATCCTTTATAAATTAGGAAAGGCTATGAAAGAGGAAAATATAGGTTTGAATCTTATATTAATTCCGATATGGACATTACCATAGTCAGAGATGATTTTGCTTGTTATTAATACTAAATACTGATTAAGTAAAACTTAAATCATACACTTTTATTATATATTAAGATGCGCATACCTAGATTTTTGTTGTGTGTTGTTGTGAATGATAATTTTTTTGCATGACTCGTGGCGAAAAAATAACCACCTATTGACAAAAGTTTACGTATTATATTGTAAGGTTGTAAAGTATATTTATTAAAACGAGTAGGGGCGTAATAATCGTGAAGATATAATATATATCTAGTGGTGCTTATTAAGTTTTATTATTAATTAGTAATGTTTCATCCTGAAATACGATGCTTCAATAGTCTTGATTGTTCTTTTTTTAACCAAGTGTGGTGTATGATACAACACTTACTATGATCGAAATCATATACTTGATTCACAATTATGCGAGTATATGAATATATTCAACGATGGATATGTGAAATTTTAATGCTAATGTTTAGTAATGTTAAATTTTGAAGGTGAAAAGGATGTTTATTGCCTGGTACTGGATTGTATTAATTGTTCTACTAGCTGGTGGCTATTTTCTTCATCTTAAACGTTACTGTAAAGCTTTTCGTCATGACAGAGATGCGCTGTTAGCTGCCCAAAGTAAATTAGATAACCGCTCTGATAAATAACTATTTGAAAAGCATCAATAATACCTTTAATAACGATACAGATGTTGCCTTTAGCAATGGGCAACATCTGTCATAATCGTCTTTAACCAATTCCCGCCGTTTGTAGCAGCACTAAACTGAATCCCATCACTGACATTCCACATAGCACGCCATAGCTGGGGTTATTATTGGGGTCAATCTCTTTAGCTAGCGGCATTAATTCATCAACCGAGAGCGCCACCATAATTCCTGCAACCGCCGCCATGATTGCCGCCATGACCACCGGAGAAATCATGCTACCGAGGATTAACCACGCCAGCACACCACCAAGAATTTCTGCCAGCCCAGAAATGCCCGCCCACAAAATTGCGGTGCGTTTTGACCCCGTTGCCGCGTAAACCGGCCCCGCAACTGCCAGACCTTCAGGAATATTATGCAATGCAACAGCCAGCGCGATGCCAAAGCCCAGCTCCAGGTTACTGCTCGCCGTGACAAAGGTGGCAATGCCTTCCGGGAAGTTATGCAGACTGATGCCGAGAGTGAGCAGAATGGCTGTGCGCTTGATCGATTTTGGCAACGGCTGCACCGATTTTTGCATTAAATCCTGCGGATGCGCATGTGGCAACATGCGGTCCAGACCAAAATAGCCAAGCAGACCGAAGATAAACATTCCATAACCCAGCACAGGCGACATTCCTTCGGCGGCTAATGCGGCAGGAAGCATTTCCATTAATGAGATGAGCAACATAATCCCCGCCGCAAATCCTAGCGAAAACGCCAGTAAGCGGTTCGAGGGTTTTTGTCCGAGAACGCCGAGAAACGCGCCAATAAACGTGGCTGCCCCCGCCAGTATGGTCAGAATGAGAGGTACTGACATCGACAACTCCTTATAAATCTTTACCTTCAGGCAGATCGTCAAAATAACTGATGATCATCATCATTGTTATCCGGGTTCTTACTCCGCCGAACAAGCGTATTGTGAGGATATCAAAATGACACCTTTAGTTAAGGATATCATCATGTCTTCAACACGTATGCCAGCATTGTTTTTAGGTCACGGTAGTCCGATGAACGTGCTGGAAGATAATTTGTATACCCGCAGCTGGCAGAAGTTGGGGATGACATTGCCACGCCCACAAGCGATTGTGGTGGTTTCGGCTCACTGGTTTACCCGTGGAACTGGAGTGACCGCGATGGAGACGCCGCCCACGATTCATGATTTTGGCGGTTTTCCGCAGGCGCTGTACGACACCCATTATCCTGCTCCGGGTTCGCCTGCGCTGGCACAGCGTCTGGTTGAGCTGTTAGCGCCGGTCCCTGTGACGCTGGATAAAGAAGCCTGGGGCTTTGACCACGGTTCCTGGGGCGTGCTGATTAAGATGTATCCTGACGCCGATATCCCGATGGTGCAGTTGAGTATCGACAGTACCAAACCTGCCGCCTGGCACTTTGAGATGGGGCGTAAACTGGCGGCTCTGCGAGACGAAGGAATAATGTTGGTCGCCAGCGGTAACGTGGTGCACAACCTGCGTACGGTGAAGTGGCACGGTGATAGTTCACCGTATCCTTGGGCGATGTCGTTTAATGAGTATGTGAAAGCGAATCTGACGTGGCAAGGGCCGGTAGAGCAGCATCCTCTGGTGAATTATCTCGACCATGAAGGTGGCGCGTTATCGAACCCAACGCCAGAGCACTATCTGCCGTTGTTGTATGTCTTAGGTGCGTGGGATGGGCAGGAGCCAATTACCATTCCGGTCGATGGTATAGAAATGGGCAGTTTAAGTATGTTGTCGGTGCAGATAGGCTAATAATTACCGGATGGCGAGTGCCATCCGGTATCATGGCTTATTCAACAAAAATATGTGGATAAAACCGAGACATATCCTGGGTGATCAATGCACGGTCTTCACGAATGCCAATTCCGGCAGGTTGATCGTTCACCAGCCAGCTACCAATCAGCATATAGCTGTCGCCGAATTTCGGTAACGGGTGGAATTGCTGAACAATCATCCCTTCTTCGCCATACGGACCTTCCGCTGCTTCAATGGTTTTGCCGTTCTCAATGATCGACACGTTTGCGCCTTCACGGGAGAAGATCGGTTTAACCACATATTTTTCCATTTGCGGATGATCATCTTCCGCAAAATAAGCGGGCAGCAGGTTCGGGTGATTCGGGAACATCTCCCACAGTAGCGGCAGAAGCGCTTTGTTGGAGATAATGCTCTTCCACGCCGGTTCCAGCCAGCGTACGCCTGCATCCTCCAGCTTGGTGGAGAACATCTCACGCAGCATAAATTCCCACGGATACAGCTTGAACAGGTTGGAAATCACCTGATCCTGTAAATCCGTGAACTGACCTTTTTCGCCTAAACCGATATCGTCGATGTAGAGGAATTCGGTAGCGATTTCAGCTTCGGTTGCGCAGTCCTGCAAATATTGAATGGTGCCGCGATCTTCCACCGTATCGCGGCAGCAGGTGAGATGTAGCAACTGGAAGCCATACTGTTCACGCAGCTCGACAAAGCGATCGATCAGCTTCTCTTGCAGACTGTTAAACTGGTCGCTGCCTTCCGGCAGGTTACCGGCGTTAAGCTGATCTTCCAGCCAGATCCACTGAAAGAATGCGGCTTCATACAGTGACGTTGGCGTATCGGCGTTATTTTCCAGAAGTTTAGGTTCGCCAGTACCATCCCACGCCAGATCGAGACGCGAATAAAGCGATGGCTGGTGAGTCAGCCATGACTGGCGCACAAAACTCCAGGTGTGTTTTGGAATGCGGAATTTAGTCATCAGCTCATCGCTGGCGATCACTTTTTCCACCACTTTCAGGCACATCTGGTGCAGTTCGGCAGTGACTTCTTCCAGCTTTTCAACCTGGGCGAGGGTCAACTTGTAGTAAGCATCTTCACACCAGTACGGTTCGCCGTACATGGTGTGAAAATTGAAACCGTATTCGTGGGCTTTTTCGCGCCAGTCCGGGCGCTCGGTAATACTGACTCTTTCCATCGGTATCAGCCACCCATTGAACGAGAAGAGGTGCCGGTTGCGCTACGCTGCATAGTGCTTTGTTTGGCAACAGATTCACCAAAACCGCCACGGGTAACAGTAGTGGTGGTCGCCGGTTTTGGTGCCATTGCCGTCTTCGGTACGGTCATGGTGCGGCCTGGCTGCGCTGCGCCATAGTTTTTACCCGTCGCGTCGGTATATTTACCGTAAGCCGGGCTGGCTGGGTTTTTCGAGGAGAACAGCGGCTGTTGTGCAAAGCCCGCGCCGCCGCCCATCAGACGCCCCATCATGTAACCGGCCATCAGCGGCATCCAGAAACTCCCGCTGGATTGCTGGGCCTGCGCCTGGTTTTCCGGTGCCATGCCAGCCTGGGCTGGTGCCTGCTGGCACTGACCTTCGCCAAATTCGGCAATACAGTCTTCACGAGTGGCGTATTTCGGCGCAGTACGTTCGGCTTCTTTCAGCGCATTGTTGTACGCAGTGGTACATTCGGCGCTTTTGCCTGGGTTTGCAGCTGAACAGTCGTCAGCATTTTGATACAGAGACACTGTTTCATCACTCTTTTCACAGCCTGCCAGCATAAAAACAGTGGCAACAGCAAGAGCGACAGGTGTCAGATGGCGTGCGCTCCAGTTTTTGCGGAACGATGCGTGGCGTATGGATTTTGTCCGTTTCATTTTTGTCTTCCGGGACCAGTGGTAAATACCCATCAGAATAGAGGATGGCTGGTCGAAATTGAAGCGGGAAGGGGGAAGAATGCGGCAGATAACCCGTATCTTTACGTTGCCTTACGTTCAGACGGGGCCGAAGCCCCGTCGTCAGCATCAGTTACGGAAAGGGTTATGACCGTTACTGGTAGTCGTGCGTGCGGATGCTTGCTGAACGGCTGGGGCCGGGCTATCTGGTGCATAACCATCAGCAATAGCATTTTGTTCTGGCGTTTGCGGCGCAACGTTTTCTGGATTAGTGGAAACCGGTTTGCTCAGCGCATTGTTCAGTGCCAGCAGATCCTGCTCGTTCAACGTACCCAGAGCTGATTTAATATTCAACTGGTTAATCAGGTAGTTATAACGCGCATTCGCCAGCTCTTGCTTGGCGTTGTACAGCGTGGTGGTGGCATCCAGCACATCAACAATGGTACGCGTACCGACCGAGTAGCCCGCTTCCATCGCGTCTAATGAGCTTTGAGCGGAAACTACGGCTTGTTTGTAGGCGTTAATGCTGCTGATAGAAGCATTAATGTTGTTGAAGGAGGAACGCACGGTTTGCACGACGCTACGATGCGCGCTTTCCAGTTGTTCGCTGGCACCAACAAAGTTGTACTGTGCCTGTTTCACCTGCGAGTTAACCATTCCGCCCTGATAAATCGGCAGCGAGAAGCTCAGGCCAACTTTGTTCTGTCCCATATTGCTATCGTCATACTGGGTACCAGCGGCACCACGAGTTTTCGAACCGCTATATGAGGTGTCAGATATCCCGGTAGAAGCCGTTAAATCCAGAGTCGGTAAGTGACCATCCTGCGCCTGGCGAATTTGCTCGCGCGCCAGGTCCTGGCTCAAGCGTGCCTGTAACAGCGACAGGTTGCGTTTTTCGGCTTCTTTCAGCAGCGCGTTAACCGGCTGCGGTTTGTCGGTTTTAAAGTTATCGACATTCAGTGCCGCCAGTTCCGGATAGTAATTACCGGTGATCTGACGCAGTTGCTCTACAGCGTTATCGAGGTTATTACGTGCGGTCACTTCATTCGCCAGCACGGTATCGTACTGTGCACGGGCGTTCTGCACGTCGGTGATCGCCACCAGGCCCACGTTAAAACGTTGAGTGGTTTGATCTAACTGACGGTAGATCGCTTCTTTTTGCGCCTGCGTATAGGAAAGAACATCAATGGCATTCAACACGTTGAAATAAGCAGTCGCGGTGTTGAGGATCAAGGTTTGTTGATCGGTCTGATACGTGACGTCCTGAATACCCGCTGCTTTTTCCTGTAGCGTTAACGCACGCCATTTCGACATATCAAAAATGGATTGAGTTAACTGCAGGGACGCACTGGTCGCGTTAGAGTTGATGCCGTTCGCGTCGCGGTAGCCGTTGCTATAGGTGTAATCTGCACCTAAACCTAGCTGTGGCAGTAATGGACTGCGTGCTTCATTAATTTTTTCAAAGGCAGCATCACGATCGGCGGCAGACTTACGCAATTCCGGGTTACTAAGGCGTGCTTGCTGATAAACTTGCATCAGGTTCTCGGCCTGGCTCAACGTACTGAACCCAGAAAGGCTCAGGCCGATAAGAATGGGGAGCAATTTCTTCATTTGCATTCCTTGTGGTGAAGCAGTATTTAGCGCGATCAAACTGTAAAATTATTGCGGATTCTAGCAGAAGCCGCTACCGCAAAAGGTTGGCGTTACGTGCCATAGGGCGTTAATGTGCCTCAATTTAACACATGACTGCTCAAACGGCAGTCAAACGTCGCTGAAATTCACATTTAATTCACTATTAGTGCCAGGACATTAACAATGCTTAAGCCAGACAACCTGCCCGTTACTTTTGGCAAAAACGATGTTGAAATTATTGCACGAGAAACACTTTATCGCGGCTTTTTTTCATTAGATCTTTATAGATTTCGTCATCGTCTATTCAACGGGCAAATGAGTCGTGAGGTACGGCGGGAAATTTTTGAGCGCGGTCACGCCGCAGTCTTGCTACCCTTTGACCCAGTGCGCGATGAAGTTGTGCTGATTGAGCAGATTCGGATTGCCGCGTATGACACCAGCGAAACCCCCTGGCTACTGGAGATGGTGGCCGGGATGATTGAAGAGGGTGAAAGTGTGGAAGATGTCGCCCGTCGCGAAGCGATTGAAGAGGCGGGACTGATAGTCAAACGGACCAAACCGGTGTTAAGTTTCCTGGCAAGCCCTGGGGGCACCAGTGAGCGTTCGTCAATTATGGTGGGCGAAGTGGACGCCACGACCGCAAGCGGTATTCACGGTCTGGCTGATGAAAACGAAGATATTCGCGTTCATGTGGTAAGCCGGGAACAGGCATACCAATGGGTAGAAGAGGGGAAAATCGACAACGCAGCGTCGGTCATCGCTTTGCAATGGCTGCAGCTGCATCATCAAGCGTTAAAAAATGAGTGGGCATAAATGAAGCGTTACACACCTGACTTTCCTGAAATGATGCGCCTGTGCGAGATGAACTTTTCACAATTGCGGCGTTTGTTACCGCGCAATGACGCACCCGGCGAAACTGTAAGCTATCAGGTGGCAAACGCACAATATCGGCTAACGATTGTGGAATCGACCCGATACACTACCCTGGTGACAATCGAACAGACTGCGCCCGCGATCAGTTACTGGAGCCTTCCGTCAATGACGGTGCGTCTGTATCATGACGCGATGGTGGCTGAAGTGTGTTCAAGTCAGCAGATTTTTCGCTTCAAAGCGCGGTATGATTATCCTAATAAAAAGTTGCATCAACGCGACGAAAAGCATCAAATTAACCAGTTTTTAGCGGACTGGTTGCGATACTGTTTAGCACATGGAGCGATGGCGATTCCGGTTTATTAGCGTCGTGAAACCTAAGGACACCATTTGGAAAGCCTGTTAACCCTTCCTCTGGCTGGTGAGGCCAGAGTCAGGATTTTACAAATTACCGACACTCACCTGTTTGCGCAAAAGCACGAAGCCCTGTTGGGGGTAAATACCTGGGAAAGCTACCAGGCGGTGCTGGAGGCGATTCGTCCACACCAGCACGAATTCGACCTGATTGTCGCGACCGGTGATTTAGCGCAGGATCAATCCTCTGCGGCCTATCAGCATTTCGCTGAAGGCATCGCAAGTTTTCGTGCGCCCTGCGTCTGGCTGCCGGGCAACCACGATTTTCAGCCTGCGATGTACAGCGCGCTACAGGATGCGGGGATCTCCCCGGCGAAGCGGGTGTTTATTGGTGAGCAATGGCAAATCCTGTTGCTGGATAGCCAGGTCTTTGGCGTGCCGCACGGTGAGCTGAGCGAGTTTCAGCTTGAGTGGCTGGAACGTAAACTGGCCGATGCGCCAGAACGCCATACGTTGCTGCTGCTGCACCATCATCCGCTACCTGCGGGTTGTAGCTGGCTCGACCAACACAGTCTGCGTAACGCGGGCGAACTGGATAACGTGCTGGCGAAGTTTCCGAACGTTAAATACTTGCTATGTGGACATATCCATCAGGAGCTGGATCTCGACTGGAATGGTCGCCGCCTGCTGGCAACGCCATCGACCTGTGTACAGTTTAAGCCGCATTGTTCCAACTTTACGCTGGACACCATCGCGCCTGGTTGGCGTACGCTCGAGTTACATGCTGATGGTACCCTGACCACCGAGGTGCACCGCCTGGCGGACACACGTTTCCAACCTGATACCGCTTCAGAAGGCTACTGATGTCTACGCTTCTTTATTTACACGGTTTCAACAGTTCGCCGCGCTCTGCAAAAGCGAGTTTGTTGAAAAACTGGCTGGCGGAACATCACCCTGACGTTGAGATGATCATTCCGCAGTTACCGCCGTACCCTTCCGATGCGGCAGAACTGCTGGAATCCATTGTCCTGGAACATGGCGGCGATTCACTGGGGATCGTCGGTTCATCACTGGGGGGATATTACGCCACCTGGTTGTCGCAATGTTTTATGCTGCCCGCCGTGGTGGTAAACCCAGCGGTGCGCCCGTTTGAACTGCTGACGGACTATCTCGGTCAGAACGAGAACCCCTACACCGGGCAGCAATATGTGCTAGAGTCACGCCATATTTACGATCTCAAAGTCATGCAGATTGACCCGCTGGAAGCGCCGGATTTGATCTGGCTGCTGCAACAGACGGGAGATGAAGTGCTGGATTACCGCCAGGCGGTGGCGTACTACGCTTCCTGCCGCCAGACTGTTATAGAAGGCGGCAACCATGCATTCACAGGCTTCGAAGATTATTTCAACCCGATCGTCGATTTTCTTGGTCTGCACCATCTCTGACGATCAACTCGAATTGCTAACTTAAACCATGACGCAAACTTATAACGCTGATGCCATTGAGGTACTCACCGGGCTTGAGCCGGTTCGCCGCCGCCCGGGGATGTATACCGATACCACGCGCCCTAACCATTTGGGGCAAGAAGTCATTGATAACAGTGTCGATGAAGCACTGGCGGGTCACGCAAAACGCGTGGACGTTATTTTACATGCTGACCAGTCGTTAGAAGTGATTGATGATGGTCGCGGGATGCCGGTGGATATTCACCCTGAAGAAGGCGTTCCGGCGGTCGAACTGATTCTTTGCCGTTTGCACGCGGGTGGTAAATTCTCTAACAAAAACTACCAGTTCTCTGGCGGCCTGCATGGCGTGGGAATTTCGGTGGTTAACGCCCTGTCGAAGCGCGTAGAAGTTAACGTACGCCGCGATGGTCAGATCTATAACATCGCCTTTGAAAATGGCGAAAAGGTACAGGATTTGCAGGTTGTTGGCACTTGCGGTAAACGCAATACCGGTACCAGCGTGCACTTCTGGCCGGATGAAGCCTTCTTTGACAGCCCGCGCTTCTCTGTTTCACGCCTGACGCATGTGCTGAAAGCCAAAGCGGTACTGTGCCCGGGCGTTGAGATCACTTTTAAAGATGAGATCAACAACACCGAACAACGCTGGTGCTATCAGGACGGTCTGAACGATTACCTGGCGGAAGCGGTAAACGGTTTACCGACGCTGCCGGAAAAACCGTTTATCGGTAATTTCGCTGGCGATACTGAAGCGGTGGACTGGGCGCTACTGTGGCTGCCGGAAGGTGGAGAACTGCTGACCGAAAGCTACGTCAACCTGATCCCTACGATGCAGGGCGGTACGCACGTTAACGGTTTGCGTCAGGGCCTGCTGGACGCAATGCGCGAGTTCTGTGAATACCGCAACATTCTGCCGCGCGGCGTGAAGCTGTCGGCAGAAGATATCTGGGATCGCTGCGCCTATGTGCTGTCAGTAAAAATGCAGGATCCGCAGTTTGCCGGGCAGACCAAAGAGCGCCTCTCCTCGCGTCAATGTGCGGCATTCGTTTCTGGCGTAGTGAAAGATGCTTTCATCCTGTGGCTGAACCAGAACGTTCAGGCGGCTGAACTATTGGCAGAAATGGCGATTTCCAGCGCCCAGCGTCGTATGCGTGCGGCCAAAAAAGTGGTGCGTAAAAAGCTGACCAGCGGTCCGGCACTGCCCGGAAAACTGGCTGACTGTACCGCGCAGGATCTTAACCGCACCGAACTGTTTCTCGTGGAAGGTGACTCCGCAGGCGGCTCTGCCAAGCAGGCGCGCGATCGTGAATATCAGGCGATTATGCCGCTGAAAGGTAAGATCCTTAACACCTGGGAAGTCTCTTCTGATGAAGTGCTTGCTTCGCAGGAGGTGCACGATATTTCGGTAGCGATCGGTATCGATCCTGACAGCGACGATCTTAGCCAACTGCGTTATGGCAAGATCTGTATTCTGGCGGATGCGGACTCCGATGGTCTACACATTGCCACGCTGCTTTGCGCTTTGTTTGTAAAACACTTCCGCGCGTTGGTGAAACACGGTCACGTTTACGTTGCTCTGCCACCGCTCTACCGTATTGACCTTGGAAAAGAGGTTTATTACGCGCTGACAGAAGAAGAAAAAGAGGGCGTGCTCGAGCAATTAAAACGCAAGAAAGGCAAGCCGAACGTTCAGCGTTTTAAAGGTCTGGGGGAAATGAACCCGATGCAATTGCGCGAAACCACGCTTGATCCGAATACTCGCCGTCTGGTGCAGTTGACCATCGATGATGAAGACGATCAGCGTACTGACGCGATGATGGACATGCTACTGGCGAAGAAACGCTCGGAAGATCGCCGTAACTGGTTGCAAGAGAAAGGCGACATGGCGGAGATTGAGGTTTAAAGGAAAGAACATTGCCCGGTCAGGATGGCCGGGCAAACAAGGCAGGATTAAATCCCTGGCTGCAGAATACGAATATTCATCTCCAGCACGTCGCCTTTTACGGCTTCGCTGTACGCCTTCATGTGCGGGGTTTGCAGGTGCGCTTCAAGGTGCGCGATGCTTTCCCACTGCTCAATCATCACGATAGAATCCGGTGCCATAGACTGGAAACTCACGCCAGCAGCGCAATCCACCATTGGCGCATAGCCGTGGCAACCTTCTTCTTTCAGTACGGTTGGAACGATTTTAGCAAACTGATCCAACACTGCCTGACGGTGATGTTGACCAGGACGAGTACGGATTTCTGCGATTACTGTAATCATGGTTAACTCCTTCTAAAGCCAGAGCTCTAGTTAACCAAAAATTTCCACAAGATGCTTGCGATATTCTTCAGTATAGCGGGGAACATCAGGCATTTTTATCACGTCATTAGCGATAAATGTCGGCAGCGGCTCCATACCAAGGAATTGGTTTGCTTTATGGAATGGTAGATACACACCGTCAACGCCAACCCCGTGGAAGAACTGATCTTTTTCGGTGAAAGCTTCCATTGGTGCGTTCCAGGTCAGTGAAAGCATATATTTTTTGCCCTGTACCAGGCCGCCGGAACCGTATTTTTTTGATGGATCTTTGCGGGTACGACCATCGCTGGCATACAGAGTCCCGTGACCTTCGGTGAATACATCATCAATATATTTTTTCACTGTCCACGGCGCGCCCATCCACCAGCCTGGCATCTGCCAGATCACCACATCAGCCCAGAGAAAGTTTTGTACTTCCGCTTTGACATCGTAGTCGCTGTCGGCGCGAACGATGCGGACATCATGCCCGAGGTCGCGCAGTGTGCCATCCGCGACTTCGGTCAGGGTGTCGTTCAGTTGACCATTGGAGTGGGCGAATTTTTTCGCGCCGTTGATAATCAGGATGTTGCTCATTTTTTAACCTCAAGGTGAGACGTTTGCCGACTATAGTACGTCACAGAGCGGTACGGTGAAATTAGCAAAATGTGCAAAGTCTTTTGCGAATTTAGCAAAAGTCTGATCTTGCTCCGATTCACCGATGCAGGATAAATATTTTCTGAAAATGACAATACTGATAGCCATTCCTCATAATTCCTACTCGCACCGGATTAATTTACAGGTTTGGTTCGGTTTTTTGGGGATTAAAAATATGGCGTTGGATAAGTAAAAATGAAAATATCAACGCGTCACGTTGATAATTATAAATGGATTTTTATGAGCGTGCTAACATATGTTAAAGCATAAAATTCAAACAATATTTGAAGCTCTGTTATATATAATGCTTACTTATTGGTTAATAGATGCTTTTTTTGCATTCAATAAGTATGACTGGATGCTTGAGTCGGGAGACAATATTTGCAGTACACCTTCCGTTTCAGGCGAAGATCGTATATTGCAAACAATGATTGCAGCATTTTTTCTTCTGACGCCACTTATTATTATTATCTTAAGAAAACTCTTTGTGCGAGAAATGTTTGAGTTTTGGTTATATGTAATCTCGCTCGTTATTTGTTTGGTTTGTGGTTGGTGGCTTTTTTGGGGACGGTTTATATTTTGCTATTAATAAAATCTATGAGAGTCGTTTTAACGGCTCTCATAGACAGAGAAGTTACCAGCTTACTTTCGCCTCAAATCCACCTTGTTCCGCATTCCCAAACTCAACATTCATGCCATGCAGCTTGGCGATTCGCTGGACAATTGAAAGCCCAAGTCCACTGCCGGTAGCGGTTTGTCCGGGTGGGCGATAGAAGCGTTCGCCAATTCTCGCCAGTGCCTCTGGTGTCACTCCGGGGCCGTTATCCCTCACGATGAAATTATCGGCATTCAGCGTGACGTCCACCACGCTACCTTGTGGACTGTAGCGCACGGCGTTATCCAGCAAATTTCGCACCAACAAACTTAGCAATAGCGGTTGTCCGGTGCGTTTGATGCCGTGGGCATTGAGTGTCAGTCGCACGTCAATTTTCGCCTGCTGCGCCGTGTGGTAAATATCCATCACCGACGATTGCAGGAGATCTTCAAGCGGGATCTCCGCGACGTCCTGAAGGTTATCCAGTGAGTCCAGCCGCGATAGCGTGAGCAGTTGATCAACCAGACGAGTAGCACGATCGATTCCGGAATGTAATTGAAGCAGCGCTTTTTTCCGCGCCTGCGGATCATCGTCAGAGAGCTGCGCAACTTCGGTTTGCACTTTCAGCGCCGTTAACGGGCTACGAAGTTCGTGAGCTGCGTCGGAGGTAAAGCGTCGTTCACGAACCATCATCGCATGTGTGCGGGCGAACAGTTGATTCAACGACTCAACCAGTGGACGCACTTCGCTGGGTACGCCCGTCGCGTTTAGTGGTTTTTCCGAGTCAGGGTCACGCATACGTAGTGCCAGCGCCAGTTTGTTCAGCGGCGCGAGTTCACGACCCAGTAGTACCATCATGATGATTAACATAATCGGCAGTGCGACAAGCCACGGGATCAATTGCCCGGCAACAATCGCCAGCGCCATGTCTTCACGGTATTCCCATTCCTGACCAACAACGATGCGATATTTGCCATCTGGTGAGGTCATCCAGACAAAACGCCAGGGATCGTCTTCACCGACCAGTTGCCCGTCAGCAAAACCTTCCCGCTGATAGCTATAAGGAATATCTTCTCCGTTATCGCCATCGTTAAGGACCATTCTGCCGTCGTGGGTAAAGATGGCAAAGGTCAGCGCATCGTCATCAACATGACCGTGTTTTAATTTATTTGGCGTCTGTGCCATGCGATCCGCCGCGTTGATTTCGTTGAGATCCAGCGTACTTAACCGTTTGGCAAACAGCATCAGTTGGGTGTCGAACAACTCATCGACGTTATCCGTTGTTTGTTTCCAGGCGACAAAGCTGGAAAGCAGCCAGGTCACCGAGGCCAGAATTAAAAAGATTAGCGTCAGCCTGACTCGCAGACTAAGACGTTGGGTAAATTTCATTTCTCACCTAATGTGTAGCCAATACCATGCACGGTACGAATAAAATCACTACCGAGTTTGCGTCGCAGATGATGCACATGCACTTCAACGGCATTACTGGTGACCTCTTCGTCCCAGGTATACAGTTTCTCTTCAATCAGTTTGCGCGGCAGTACCCGACCAGCGTTACGCATCAGTAATTCCAGCAGGGCAAATTCTTTTGGTTTCAGCGTTAAGGGTTCGCCAGCCAGCGTGGCGATACGTTTGCCGGGGTCGAGCATGACGTTGCCGTGGCGCAGCTCGTTGCTGGCCTGGCCGTTGGTTCGGCGCATCAGAGCTTCCAGCCTGGCGGCGACTTCTATCAACGCAAAAGGTTTACACAGATAATCGTCAGCTCCCAGACGCAGCCCTTCTACACGTTCCGCCAGCGCATCGCGCGCAGTCAGGATTAATACCGGCTCACGCTGACCTTTTTCTCGCCATTCGCGCAAAATATCGCGACCATCCATGCCCGGTAAGGTTAAATCCAGGATCACCGCATCATAAGGTGCGCTATATAGCGCCTCTTTTCCCTGACGACCTTGTGTAAACCAGTCGACGCTAAAACCCATTTTACTAAGGCCCGTTTTGATGCCGTCGCCAATCAGCATGTCATCTTCTATCAGTAAAATTCGCATTTTTTCATCCCTGCGATAACCATATTTGCTGCCAGTAAACCGTGTTGTAACGCGCTCTGTACAGCACTAAATTTTATTTTTTTCCCTTAAGAAGTTGTTAAGGACTATCTTGTTAAATGCTCGAAAACAGACATTAAAGGGAGTAATAAACATGAAAAAATTCGCAGCAGTAATCGCAGTAATGGCCCTGTGCAGTGCACCGGTGATGGCAGCAGAGCAGGGCGGTTTTTCTGGTCCATCGGCAACACAAAGTCAGGCCGGAGGATTCCAGGGGCCGAATGGCAGCGTAACGACCGTAGAAAGCGCGAAATCCCTGCGTGATGACACTTGGGTCACCCTGCGCGGCAATATCGTTGAACGTATCTCTGACGATCTCTACGTGTTCAAAGATGCCAGCGGTACTATCAATGTTGATATCGACCACAAACGCTGGAACGGCGTGACGGTGACCCCGAAAGATACCGTTGAGATTCAGGGTGAAGTCGATAAAGACTGGAACTCTGTTGAAATTGACGTCAAACAGATCCGCAAAGTAAATCCGTAATTGTTAGCGCTCCCGGGACACGTTCCCGGGAATAATTTCGCAGGGAGGCAAAATGAAAGACCTGACACTGGATGTAAATATTATCGATTTCCCATCAATCCCTGTGGCGATGTTGCCACATCGCTGTAGCCCTGAATTGCTCAACTACAGCGTGGCGAAATTTATCATGTGGCGTAAAGAAACGGGGCTTTCTCCTGTTAACCAAAGCCAGACTTTTGGTGTCGCCTGGGACGACCCTGCCACCACCGTACCGGAAGCGTTTCGCTTTGATATCTGCGGCAGCGTTAACGAACCGATTCCCGATAATCGTTATGGCGTGAGTAATGGTGAACTTACCGGTGGACGTTATGCCGTGGCCCGCCACGTTGGCGAGCTGGACGATATTTCACATACGGTATGGGGCATCATTCGCCACTGGCTGCCTGCAAGCGGCGAGAAAATGCGTAAAGCACCGATTCTGTTTCACTACACCAATCTTGCCGAAGGGGTAACAGAGCAGCGACTGGAAACGGATGTTTATGTGCCGTTGGCGTGATGAAGAATCTTTACCGGAGTGTGAGCCAAATCACTCGCGATAAGTTTGAGCGAACAATGCCACAGGCGTATTGTTGTTGGGCTTATAATTTCTCCGGTAAGGAATACCATGTATACGCGAAATTTATTATGGCTGGTCAGCCTGGTAAGTGCGGCTCCTCTCTACGCTGCTGACGTTCCCGCCAACACACCGCTCGCCCCGCAACAAGTCTTTCGTTACAACAATCATAGCGACCCAGGTACGCTCGACCCGCAAAAGGTGGAGGAGAATACTGCCGCGCAGATTGTGCTGGATCTGTTTGAAGGTCTGGTATGGATGGACGGTGAAGGCCAGGTGCAGCCCGCTCAGGCTGAACGCTGGGAGATACTGGACGGCGGCAAGCGCTATATTTTTCATCTGCGTAGCGGTTTGCAGTGGTCAGACGGTCAGCCTCTGACGGCAGAGGATTTTGTCCTCGGCTGGCAGCGCGCGGTTGACCCGAAAATGGCAAGCCCTTTTGCTGGCTATCTGGCACAGGCGCACATTAACAATGCCGCGGCTATTGTTGCGGGTAAAGCAGATGTTACATCGCTGGGTGTCAAAGCGATGGATGATCGTACTATTGAAGTTACGCTTGAGCAGCCGGTTCCTTGGTTCACGACGATGCTCGCCTGGCCGACGCTGTTCCCGGTTCCCCATCATGTAATCGCGAAATATGGCGATAGCTGGAGTAAGCCTGCGCATATGGTTTACAACGGTGCCTTTGTGCTTGATAAATGGGTAGTTAACGAAAAGATTACTGCACGCAAAAATCCAAAGTACCGCGATGCGCAACATACGGTATTGCAACAGGTTGAGTATCTGGCGCTGGATAATTCGGTCACCGGCTATAACCGCTATCGCGCGGGAGAGGTCGATCTCACCTGGGTTCCGGCGCAGCAAATTCCTGCCATTGAAAAATCACTGCCTGGCGAGCTACGAATTATCCCGCGTCTGAACAGCGAATATTACAACTTTAACCTTGAGAAACCGCCATTTAACGATGTGCGGGTGCGTCGGGCGCTATATCTTACGGTTGATCGACAGCTTATTGCGCAAAAGGTACTGGGGTTGAGAACGCCCGCAACCACGCTGACGCCGCCAGAGGTAAAAGGCTTTAGCGCGACGACGTTCGATGAACTGCAAAAGCCAATGAGTGAGCGTGTCGCGATGGCAAAAGCCTTGCTGAAACAGGCGGGATACGACGCCTCTCATCCGCTACGCTTTGAGCTGTTCTACAACAAGTACGATCTGCATGAAAAAACCGCGATAGCGTTGTCTTCCGAATGGAAAAAATGGCTGGGTGCACAGGTGACGCTGCGCACAATGGAGTGGAAAACCTATCTTGATGCCCGACGAACCGGTGATTTCATGCTGTCTCGGCAGTCGTGGGATGCGACGTACAATGATGCTTCCAGCTTTCTGAACACGCTCAAAAGCGATAGTGAAGAAAACGTCGGTCACTGGAAAAATGCGCAGTATGACGCCTTACTAAACCAGGCCACGCAGATCACTAATGCGACAAAGCGTAATGCGTTGTATCAGCAGGCAGAAGTGATCATCAACCAGCAGGCACCGCTGATTCCTATCTACTATCAGCCGTTAATCAAACTGCTTAAACCCTACGTTGGCGGTTTTCCGCTGCATAATCCGCAGGATTATGTCTACAGCAAAGAGTTGTATATCAAGGCACATTGATGCCTTTATCGCTGTCGGAG
Organism: Escherichia sp. MOD1-EC5990; assembly: GCF_002965285.1. Lineage (NCBI taxonomy): Bacteria > Pseudomonadati > Pseudomonadota > Gammaproteobacteria > Enterobacterales > Enterobacteriaceae > Escherichia > Escherichia sp. MOD1-EC5990. The sequence goes on from NZ_PTRV01000003.1 coordinate 256,013, forward strand.
CACGTCCGGCGGCGCTATTCACGCTGATCTCCTGTGACTCGACGCGGCAGATAATGTAGTATCTCCGGCAATATTGCCCCTTTGAAGGCTGGCGAATAAGTTGAGGAATCAGAATTAATGAGCGATATGGCAGAGCGCCTTGCGCTACATGAATTTACGGAAAACGCCTACTTAAACTACTCCATGTACGTAATCATGGACCGTGCGTTGCCGTTTATTGGTGATGGTCTGAAACCTGTTCAGCGCCGCATTGTGTATGCGATGTCTGAACTGGGACTAAATGCCAGCGCCAAATTTAAAAAATCGGCCCGTACCGTCGGTGACGTACTGGGTAAATACCATCCGCACGGTGATAGCGCCTGTTATGAAGCGATGGTCCTGATGGCACAGCCGTTCTCTTACCGTTATCCGCTGGTTGATGGTCAGGGGAACTGGGGCGCACCGGACGATCCGAAATCGTTCGCGGCGATGCGTTACACCGAATCCCGGTTGTCGAAATATTCCGAGCTGCTATTGAGCGAGCTGGGGCAGGGTACGGCTGACTGGGTGCCAAACTTCGACGGTACTTTGCAGGAGCCGAAAATGCTACCTGCCCGTTTGCCGAACATTTTGCTTAACGGCACCACCGGTATTGCCGTCGGTATGGCGACCGATATTCCACCGCATAACCTGCGTGAAGTGGCTCAGGCAGCAATCGCGTTAATCGACCAGCCGAAAACCACGCTCGACCAGCTGCTGGATATCGTGCAGGGGCCGGATTATCCGACCGAAGCGGAAATCATCACCTCGCGTGCCGAGATCCGTAAAATCTACGAAAATGGTCGCGGTTCTGTGCGTATGCGCGCGGTGTGGAAGAAAGAAGACGGTGCGGTGGTTATCAGCGCATTGCCGCATCAGGTTTCTGGTGCGCGCGTACTGGAGCAAATTGCTGCGCAAATGCGCAACAAAAAGCTGCCGATGGTTGACGATCTGCGCGATGAGTCTGACCACGAGAACCCGACCCGTCTGGTGATTGTGCCGCGTTCCAACCGCGTGGATATGGATCAGGTGATGAATCACCTTTTCGCCACCACCGATCTGGAAAAGAGCTATCGTATTAACCTTAATATGATCGGTCTGGATGGCCGTCCGGCGGTGAAAAACCTGCTGGAAATCCTCTCCGAATGGCTGGTGTTCCGCCGCGATACCGTACGCCGCCGACTGAACTATCGTCTGGAGAAAGTCCTCAAGCGCCTGCATATCCTCGAAGGTTTGCTGGTGGCGTTTCTCAATATCGACGAAGTGATTGAGATCATTCGCAATGAAGATGAACCGAAACCGGCGCTGATGTCGCGGTTTGGCCTCACGGAAACTCAGGCGGAAGCGATCCTCGAACTGAAACTGCGTCATCTCGCCAAACTGGAAGAGATGAAGATTCGCGGTGAGCAGAGTGAGCTGGAAAAAGAGCGCGACCAGTTGCAAGGCATTCTGGCGTCCGAGCGTAAAATGAATAACCTGCTGAAGAAAGAACTGCAGGCAGACGCGCAAGCCTATGGTGACGATCGTCGTTCGCCGTTGCAGGAACGCGAAGAAGCGAAAGCGATGAGCGAGCACGACATGCTGCCGTCGGAACCCGTCACCATTGTGCTGTCGCAGATGGGCTGGGTACGCAGCGCTAAAGGCCATGACATCGACGCGCCGGGCCTGAATTATAAAGCGGGTGATAGCTTCAAAGCGGCGGTGAAAGGCAAGAGTAACCAACCGGTAGTGTTTGTTGATTCCACCGGTCGTAGCTATGCCATCGACCCGATTACGCTGCCGTCGGCGCGTGGTCAGGGCGAACCGCTCACCGGCAAATTAACGTTGCCGCCTGGGGCGACCGTTGACCATATGCTGATGGAAAGCGACGATCAGAAACTGCTGATGGCTTCCGATGCGGGTTACGGTTTCGTCTGTACCTTTAACGATCTGGTGGCGCGTAACCGTGCCGGTAAGGCTTTGATCACCTTACCGGAAAATGCCCATGTTATGCCGCCGGTGGTGATTGAAGATGCTTCCGATATGCTGCTGGCAATCACTCAGGCAGGCCGTATGTTGATGTTCCCGGTAAGCGATCTGCCGCAGCTGTCGAAGGGCAAAGGCAACAAGATTATCAACATTCCGTCGGCAGAAGCCGCGCGTGGCGAGGATGGTCTGGCGCAACTGTACGTTCTGCCGCCGCAAAGCACGCTGACCATTCATGTTGGGAAACGCAAAATTAAACTGCGTCCGGAAGAGCTACAGAAAGTCACTGGCGAACGTGGACGCCGCGGTACGTTGATGCGCGGTTTGCAGCGTATCGATCGAGTCGAGATCGACTCTCCTCGCCGCGCCAGCAGCGGCGATAGCGAAGAGTAGTATGCCGGGGAGGGTATTGCTTCCTCCCGCTTGCAAGGAACGCCGGATGAAACGTTAAGTCGTCATCCGGCAGCATATTCAACCCCCGGAAACGATAAAAATTCCCTTGAAACCGTTGTTTATTCATGCGTTGCGATTAACAATACGCTTTTCCAGAGAGCGGCTTTTAACAATGCCCTAACCTGATTTCAGGTGACGTACAATGCCAGTCTCTCAGACCTTCAGAGGGTGTTATGCTATATATCTTTCGTCTTATTATTACCGTGATTTACAGCATCTTAGTCTGTGTATTCGGCTCCATTTACTGCCTTTTCAGCCCGCGTAACCCGAAACATGTAGCCACCTTTGGGCATATGTTTGGTCGTCTTGCGCCGCTGTTCGGCCTGAAAGTTGAGTGTCGCAAACCTGCAGATGCTGAAAGCTACGGCAATGCTATTTATATTGCTAACCACCAGAACAACTATGACATGGTGACAGCATCGAACATCGTGCAACCGCCGACGGTGACGGTAGGTAAAAAGAGTTTGCTGTGGATCCCCTTCTTTGGTCAGTTGTACTGGCTAACCGGCAACTTATTGATCGACAGAAATAACCGCACTAAAGCTCACGGCACCATTGCAGAAGTAGTGAATCACTTCAAAAAACGCCGTATTTCCATCTGGATGTTCCCGGAAGGTACCCGCAGCCGTGGTCGCGGCCTGCTGCCGTTCAAGACCGGAGCATTTCACGCGGCAATTGCGGCAGGCGTCCCGATTATTCCCGTGTGCGTCTCTACAACTTCGAATAAGATTAATCTTAATCGACTGCACAATGGCTTGGTTATTGTCGAAATGCTGCCGCCAATTGACGTGAGTCAGTATGGTAAAGACCAGGTTCGCGAGTTGGCTGCCCATTGTCGTTCGATAATGGAACAAAAAATCGCTGAGCTCGATAAAGAAGTCGCAGAACGCGAAGCCGCCGGAAGAGTTTAAGTCGGCAATCTGTATTTTTGCGGGGAACACTTTCCTGCACGGTATTACTTTAGCCAGTTTTACATGGAGCAAATATGTCACTCAGTCGGCGTCAGTTCATTCAGGCATCGGGGATTGCACTTTGTGCAGGCGCTGTTCCCCTGAAGGCCAGCGCAGCCGGGCAACAGCAACCGCTACCCGTTCCGCCGCTGCTTGAATCTCGCCGTGGGCAACCGCTGTTTATGACTGTACAACGTGCGCACTGGTCATTTACGCCAGGAACGCGCGCATCGGTCTGGGGAATCAATGGTCGTTACCTGGGGCCGACTATCCGCGTCTGGAAGGGCGATGATGTTAAGCTGATCTACAGTAACCGCCTGACAGAAAATGTCTCAATGACGGTGTCTGGTTTACAGGTGCCTGGCCCGCTGATGGGCGGTCCGGCACGGATGATGTCGCCAAACGCTGACTGGGCACCCGTATTACCCATTCGCCAGAACGCAGCGACATTGTGGTATCACGCTAATACCCCCAATCGCACGGCTCAGCAGGTCTATAATGGCCTTGCCGGAATGTGGCTGGTGGAAGATGAAGTCAGCAAGTCGCTGCCTATCCCCAACCATTATGGTGTGGATGATTTTCCGGTCATTATCCAGGATAAACGGCTGGATAACTTTGGTACGCCAGAATACAACGAACCGGGAAGCGGCGGCTTTGTTGGAGATACGCTGCTGGTCAACGGTGTACAAAGCCCGTACGTTGAAGTCTCGCGTGGCTGGGTGCGCTTGCGACTGCTGAACGCGTCGAACTCTCGTCGCTATCAACTGCAGATGAGCGATGGTCGCCCGTTACATGTGATTTCTGGCGATCAGGGATTCTTGCCTGCTCCTGTATCGGTGAAGCAACTTTCGCTGGCACCGGGCGAGCGCCGCGAGATTCTGGTGGATATGAGCAACGGTGATGAAGTGTCGATCACCTGTGGCGAAGCGGCGAGCATTGTTGATCGTATTCGTGGCTTCTTTGAGCCATCCAGCATTCTGGTTTCTACGCTGGTGCTCACGTTGCGCCCTACCGGGCTACTGCCGCTGGTTACTGACAGCCTGCCGATGCGCCTGCTGCCAACTGAAATTATGGCCGGTTCGCCGATTCGCAGTCGCGATATCAGTCTGGGTGATGACCCGGGTATCAATGGGCAGCTGTGGGACGTCAACCGTATTGATGTCACCGCGCAGCAAGGAACGTGGGAACGCTGGACGGTACGCGCGGACGAGCCGCAAGCGTTCCATATTGAAGGCGTGATGTTCCAGATCCGTAACGTGAATGGCGCGATGCCGTTCCCGGAAGACAGAGGCTGGAAAGATACCGTTTGGGTTGACGGACAAGTGGAGCTGCTTGTTTATTTCGGTCAGCCTTCCTGGGCGCACTTTCCGTTCTACTTCAACAGTCAGACGCTGGAAATGGCGGACCGTGGCTCGATTGGGCAACTGTTGGTCAATCCGGTACCGTAATGGACCAATTCAATGCCCCACAGAGTGGTGGGGCGATACAAGGATGAATCATGGATGGCATGGGATGGATGATTATTTTGGTACTTCCCTTTCTTTGGATGGGCTATGGACTGGCGTTGTTAATCATAACGGGGTGCGCTTTTGAATCTAAGAGGATTCGTCGCGTTCTGCTATGGGGTGTTGCGCCCCAGTTTATTATTCTTTGTATTACGACCTTATTGCTTTATTGGATTAACTCTCGGTTAATTTATGTTTTTGTCTTTTTTCAGCCGGTTTTATGCATCACTACGGCAATTTTTTTGTTTGCTGGTAAAAAAACACAATATTCCAGATTGCTGTTTACTCTGTCTCATGTGATTTTTCTCGCTGGAGTTTTATATCAGGGGCATAGGGAAAATCTGCAACACATAATTAATAGCGACTGGAAGGAATATAAAATAACGCGTTTATTTGAGCAAGTGCAGGACAATGGAGCGCATGCGCTGAATAACGATGTAACTTGTTCAGAATTAATGCAACTACTCACCCTGGCAGCGGAACGTGATGACGTCAAAGAAGAGACGTTACGTACTCTTATTGCAAAGAGAGTATCGCCATTTCTGACAATGTCAGATAACTGTACGGGTGAGGATTCAGTAGAGATTTATTCTGTAGATACTACACCTTTTATGGCGGCTATTCAGAATCATAATATACATTCTGTTCGTTTTTTTAGTCAATTGCTTATGGGAAACTCACCAAAAGCAAAAAATAATCGTGACATTGTGCGCCGGGCAAACCCTTTGATCGAAGTGTATAAATATAGTCATGGTTCAAAAAAACAACGTAACTCAGGGTTAGAAATAAGTAAGCAATTAATCGCTATTATGCCAGAACTATTAACAGATGCCGTCTGGCGTGCCGTGCTCAATGTATATGATGCCGATGCAGCACGATGGTTCTGGCGTAAGCAACCACCAGAAAATCGGTTGTATCGCTTAAAGGCTATGGCATTAATACCACAAACAGATGCGCTGTTGGCAGAGATTCGACATACTCCAGAGGTACTGAATATCTCGTCTGAGGGGGACCTGAATGAAGAGGAGTTTCTCCATTTCTTAATTTATGGAGGAGATACCGCTGTAATACATGCACTGGTTGAAAAAGGAATAGTTAACTGGCAGCACCTTATGAACATTGAGGGGTTTGATAAGGACCCCTTAATATGGTCTATTTCAAAACTGGGAGAAAACGACAATGACCGGGAGGTTTTGGCATTAATTATTCATGATATTAATGCGCAAAACGCACTGCCGGAGGAACGCATTGCCAAATATTTAACGTGGACGGGAGCAATGGGCGAGATTTTTTTAAAGGCGGGCGTACATTGTGATAAGTTATATGCGGCAATTGAGTCCGACAAAAAGCGAAATAATGGCATGTATAGTCAAAACGCCAGGGAAGAAGTGGATCGCGTATGTACGCCCACAAAATAGGAGCAGTTTGGGGCGGTTAAGGAATAAAAAATAAATGCCTTTCGCTATCTGTCAGGGCGAATCTCACCATTTGCTATACCTTCCATTGGCGATGAACAGTATTCTACCCGCACTTTTTTTACGATTGCGTTGAAGCATTACAACGCCCGCGCCATCCGCGCGTTTAGCCGCTTTCTGCAAGGAAATTCCTCAAAAGCGCAGGAATATCGCGCGATTGTTCATCAAAAAAATCCACTGCAGCAGATGTACCGGGGAATAAGTTTGCCAATTCGTTTTAGTGAAGAAGAGATCGCCCGCCACATTGTTGCCGCTCGCGAGATAAGCCTCACCTTGCTGCCCCTGATGCCAGAATTATTAAACGAAGAGGCGTATGCAAATGTCATTGATGCTAATGACAGCGCAACGCTGAAGGCTTTTTGGCAGATCCAGCTGCCGCCCACGCCGGTTTTACGCCTGGAAGCGATGTCGGTAATTCCCATGACAGCGGCACTGGTTCAACAGGTGAGGGAGTCACCAAAGCGGCTTGAACTGGAAGATAAAAGTGGCAGGACAGTACTAACTTACATCGTGCGCTTTGGGAATATTGCCGCAGTACAGGCACTGATTGACGCTAATCTGATCGACTGGCAACGGCTCCGCCAATCGACAGGAAGGTCAACACCATTATTACTGGCGATCTGGCGACAAAAATACGACGATGATTATGTAATCTTCCCATTGATTTTAAAGGACATGCTGGCAAAAAATGCGCCACCCTCAGCAGAGGAAATAATGAACTGCATTAAGGATGGTATGACCGCAGATGATTTTTTATCTGCCGGAATGAGCAACACGCAATTCTGTTCTGCGATTGAACAAAGCCTCCAGGCGAAAACGTCAGTATTACCGGCGAATCGATTACGCCATCTGCAATCCTCGCGGTGTGCAAAGCTGTAACCAACCGGAAGTTAAGTCATCCGCTGAAAACATCGCATTAACTTTTCGATTTCTCTTTCGTTCCGGCTTATAATCCCCGGCCTTTGATTATTTTTTTATCATTTCTGGAAGCAAAATGAGCTCTATCTCCCTGATCCAACCGGATCGCGACCTGTTCTCCTGGCCGCAGTACTGGGCCGCCTGTTTTGGACCGGCACCGTTTTTGCCGATGTCTCGTGAAGAGATGGATCAACTTGGCTGGGATAGCTGCGACATCATTTTGGTTACTGGCGACGCGTATGTCGATCACCCAAGCTTCGGGATGGCGATTTGCGGTCGTATGCTTGAAGCGCAGGGCTTTCGCGTCGGGATCATCGCCCAGCCAGACTGGAGCAGCAAAGACGATTTCATGCGTCTGGGTAAACCGAATCTGTTTTTCGGTGTTACTGCTGGCAACATGGACTCGATGATCAACCGCTATACCGCCGATCGCCGTTTACGTCATGACGATGCCTACACACCGGATAACGTCGCGGGTAAGCGCCCGGATCGCGCCACCCTGGTTTATACCCAACGCTGTAAAGAGGCGTGGAAAGATGTGCCGGTGATCCTCGGCGGTATTGAGGCTAGTTTGCGTCGTACCGCGCATTATGATTACTGGTCTGATACCGTGCGCCGTTCCGTGCTGGTGGATTCCAAAGCCGACATGCTGATGTTCGGTAACGGTGAGCGTCCGCTGGTGGAAGTGGCGCATCGTCTGGCGATGGGTGAGCCGATTAGTGAAATCCGCGATGTGCGTAATACCGCGATTATCGTAAAAGAGGCGTTGCCAGGCTGGAGCGGTGTGGATTCCACCCGTCTTGATACTCCTGGGAAAATCGACCCGATCCCGCATCCGTATGGTGAAGATTTGCCGTGCGCGGATAACAAACCGGTGGCCCCGAAAAAGCAGGAAGCGAAAGCCGTAACCGTGCAGCCACCGCGCCCGAAACCGTGGGAAAAAACTTACGTATTGCTGCCTTCTTTCGAGAAAGTGAAGGGCGATAAAGTGCTGTACGCTCATGCTTCGCGTATTCTGCACCATGAAACCAACCCAGGCTGCGCGCGTGCGCTGATGCAAAAACATGGCGACCGCTATGTATGGATCAACCCGCCTGCCATCCCGCTTTCTACCGAAGAGATGGACAGCGTCTTTGCGCTGCCGTACAAGCGCGTGCCGCATCCGGCTTACGGTAATGCCCGAATTCCGGCTTACGAAATGATCCGTTTCTCGGTCAACATTATGCGCGGCTGCTTTGGCGGCTGCTCTTTCTGCTCTATTACCGAGCATGAAGGTCGCATTATTCAGAGCCGTTCGGAAGATTCGATCATCAACGAGATTGAAGCGATCCGCGACACCGTGCCAGGCTTTACGGGCGTGATTTCCGATCTCGGTGGGCCAACTGCCAACATGTATATGTTGCGCTGCAAATCGCCGCGCGCCGAGCAGACTTGCCGCCGTTTATCGTGCGTTTACCCGGATATTTGTCCTCATATGGACACTAACCACGAACCGACGATCAACCTCTATCGCCGCGCGCGTGATCTGAAAGGCATTAAAAAGATCCTCATCGCTTCCGGCGTGCGTTATGACATCGCCGTGGAAGATCCGCGCTATATCAAAGAGCTGGCGACCCATCACGTTGGCGGTTATCTGAAGATTGCCCCGGAACATACCGAAGAAGGGCCGTTATCGAAGATGATGAAGCCGGGCATGGGCAGCTATGACCGCTTTAAAGAGCTGTTCGATACTTACTCGAAACAGGCAGGTAAAGAGCAATATCTGATCCCGTATTTCATCTCCGCACACCCCGGTACGCGTGATGAAGATATGGTGAATCTGGCGCTGTGGCTGAAAAAGCATCGCTTCCGTCTCGACCAGGTACAGAACTTCTACCCGTCGCCGTTGGCTAACTCCACCACCATGTATTACACCGGGAAAAACCCGCTGGCGAAGATTGGTTACAAGAGTGAAGACGTCTTCGTACCGAAGGGCGACAAACAGCGTCGTTTGCATAAAGCGTTGTTGCGTTACCACGATCCGGCAAACTGGCCGTTAATCCGTCAGGCGCTGGAAGCGATGGGTAAAAAGCATCTGATTGGCAGCCGTCGTGATTGCTTAGTGCCTGCGCCAACCATTGAAGAGATGCGCGAAGCCCGCCGTCAGAACCGCAATACCCGTCCGGCGTTGACTAAACATACGCCGATGGCGACCCAGCGTCAGACACCTGCTACGGCAAAAAAAGCGTCGTCTACGCCATCTCGCCCGGTGAATGCTGGCGCGAAGAAACGCCCTAAAGCGGTGGCAGGTCGTTAAGTGAAATGTGCCCGGCAGCAATGATGCTGCCGGGAAATTTATAACCTTGGTTTATAAGGACTGTTACGAACGTCTAAGCGGTAATGCGCTCTTGCTGTTTCGTCTTTAACTTGCTGAATTTCCGGACGCAGGGCGTCAATATCCTGTTGCAGTTGATTAATTTTGTTATTCAATGCCTGAATATCATGTTCCAGGTGTTCAATTTTGGCATTGCTGGTACAGCCAGCAAGACACAGCGCCAGCGGAATGGATAAGATAAGTTTGTTCATTATGAATTCCAGAACCGTCATTCCGCATACATACGTAAGCAGCGCAGGCAATCGAAATAGTCCTGGGCGTCAAGGCGCGTATTGGCTCTGTTAGCTTCGGATTTTGCCGCATAGATTTGCGGGCGTAATGCTTTCATATCCTGCTCAAGTCGGGCAATTTTGGCATTTAACGTCTGTACGTTGCTCGCCAGCTGATTGACCTTTTGCTCATTGACGCAGCCGCTGAGCAAGCAGGTTGCCAGAACAACAGCCCCCACGGTGAAAATCGTTTTCATATAGTATTCCCTTTTATTTATTGTTCCGACTAATTGTTATTTTATTCAGCTCATTGCTTTAATCTGGCGGCGGTTTTCACCTCAATCTGTTTAAGTAGGCTGCCGCTGTTTAGACGGATAAAATCAGCGATTTCCCACTTACCTTCGCGCCGCTGTAAAATCAATTCTTGCTCTTCGTTGTTGCCATTGGTCAGCGTAAAACGAACATGAATGCGGGCGGAATCGGCGGTTTTCTCCAGGACTCGAATTTCATCAACGCGTGAAAATAGCGACTCTTCGCCAAAACAGATCGGATTGTCGTAAATAAATTGCCGTTCTATTTGCATATCCTCATCGGGATTGTTGGCAGTCTTGAAGGTGGTTTTATAGAAGGCATTGACCGCCTGGCGGTAAGAGTCGGAAACCACCCACGTCCACGGCCAGCTATAATCAGCAATATGTTCAAAGAGTTCGGCAACAAAGGCTTCCGGCTGTTCTTTTTGCAACGAAGCTATAGCGGCCAGCGTTTTTTCATTCTCGCTATTAACTGCTTGTAAGACGCTGCCATGATTGCTGACAATATCGTCAATGACCCAACGACCATTTTCCGCCACCATTTTCAGTGTCTGCGTGGTCTTTTCTTTATCGTCTTTAAAGATACGAAAGCGCACAACGGCATCGGCATGATCGGCGTCAGGTTGGGTTATCGCTACGCTTTCTAACACCAGATCGCCAAAATCCTGACAATCACAAACCGGATCATAATCCAGCCAGCCAATATTGCCCGGCAGCGTAAGATTGTCGTTCAGGGTAAGCGCCTGTTGAATACGCGCAGAAGTTATCGCTCGCTCTCCGGTTTCACCAAAATAAGGCGTACTGGCATCTGATTTATAGTTCTGATAAATCTGCCGGACTGTTTGTTCTACGGTCTGTGAGGGAGGCTGTGCGTGTACGGTAAAACTTGCCAGGGCTGCTAAAAACAGAAGTATTATTTTCATCTGTTTTTCACCTCTCCGTTGCGTTCATCCCGGGTGTAGATGAATTGTTCCTTTAAGAGCTTCCGGCTCTGCATGATGATGCCCTTATATTTGGCGTTCCTGAACAAGGAAGAGTAACAATGGGCGTGACGCGAGGGGAATAAATGATTTCTGAAAAGTCCGGTAGCGGAACATTACCGCCACCGGAAGAATTTGCGCGTTAGCCGCCGAACTGGTCGGGATCGGGGCCGAGGCGTTTGCCCTGGTCGAGTTTGGCAATTTCACCTAGCTCGTCTTTGTCGAGACGGAAATCCCAGACATCAAAGTTTTCGGCAATACGTGAAGGTGTGACCGATTTCGGGATCACCACCAGGCCGTTATCCAGATGCCAGCGGATAACAATCTGCGCCGGGGTTTTGCCGTATTTATCTGCCAGATCGCGAATGACTTTCTGATCGAAAACGCCTTTCCCACCTTGCGCTAATGGGCTCCAGGATTCGGTCTGGATTTTGTGTGTCGCGTTCCAGGCGTGAAGCTGGCGTTGCTGCATCAGCGGGTGGAGTTCAATCTGGTTTATCACCGGCGTCACGCCAGTTTCATCAATCAGGCGTTGCAGGTGGTGGATCTGGAAGTTGCACACGCCGATGCTTTTGATTAAGCCCTCTTTTTGCAATTCGATCATGCCCTTCCATGCTTCGACATAATGGTCGATAGCAGGAACGGGCCAGTGCATTAAGTAAAGGTCGACATAATCAAGCTGGAGTTTTTTCAGGCTGTCGAGCAGGGCTTCGCGGGGGCGCTTGTGGTCGTCGTTCCAAAGTTTAGTGGTGATGAACAGTTCTTCTCTGTTAACTGAGGCATTTTTCAGGGCTTTGCCGACACCTTCTTCGTTCTTATAGGCCGCGGCGGTATCAATCGAGCGATAACCCACGTCTAACGCTTTTTGAATGGCAGTGATTACTTCCTCATTACTTGCTTGCCAGACGCCCAGTCCCAACTGGGGCATGACATTGCCATCCTGTAGCTTAATAACGGTTGGATTAGCCATACGTTCCTCCTTTATATGAACTCACCGGAGCAGGCTCCGGTGAGGTGTTGTGAACTTAAGTCTGGACGAAATGCCCGAAAACGAAAGTTTGAGGCGTAAAAAGCTTAGCGGGCGGCTTCGTATATGCGGCGGCTGACATCCAGCGTAATGTCATGATTTTCGCCCAGTTGGGTCATACCGTGCTCTTCCAGTTTTTTCAACAAAGCCGGGATGGAGCTGCCGTCCAGACCGTAGTCGGAGAGGTGGGTCGGCACGCCTAATTGCTCAAAGAAATTGCGGGTTGCGGCAATCGCGGCGTCAATACGCTCATCGTCAGAACCTTCTGTGATGTTCCAGACGCGTTCAGCATATTGCAGCAGTTTAGCGCGTTTAGTGTCGCGTTTCTCATTCCACAGTGCAGGCAGGACGATAGCCAGCGTTTGCGCGTGATCCAGACCGTGCATCGCAGTCAGTTCGTGGCCCAGCATATGCGTTGCCCAATCCTGGGGTACACCTGCGCCAATTAAACCGTTCAGCGCCTGAGTCGCCGCCCACATAACGTTGGCGCGTACATCGTAGTTTTCTGGCTCTTTCAGGGCTTTCGGACCATCTTCGATCAGCGTCAGCAAAATGCCTTCTGCGAAACGGTCCTGAATTTTGGCATCAACCGGTTTGGTAACATACTGTTCCACGGTGTGCACAAAGGCATCCACTACACCGTTAGCCACCTGACGCGGCGGCAGAGTGTAGGTATAAACCGGATCGAGCACGGCAAATACCGGCTGAACATGGGCAGAATGGAACGCCTGCTTGTCGCCTGTAGTTTTACGGGAGATGACCGCACCTGCGTTGGATTCTGAACCGGTCGCTGGCAGCGTCAGCACACAGCCCATCGGGATAGCGCTTTTAATCTCTTTACCGCCCGTTTGCAGAATGTGCCACGGATCGATATTTTCTGGATAGTTAGCCGCCGCAGCGATAAATTTGGTGCCGTCCAGTACAGAACCGCCGCCAACCGCCAGCAGGAAGGTTACTTTCTGTTCGCGAACCAGTTTCACGGCGTTCATCAGCGTTTCATAAGCCGGGTTTGGCTCAATACCGCCAAATTCCAGCACGTCCATGCCTTTCAGGGCATCCAGAACTTGATCGAGAACGCCGGTTTTTTTCACGCTGCCGCCGCCGTAGGTAATCAATACGCGAGCATCGTGAGGAATTTGTTCGCGTAAACCAGCGATTGCGCCTTTACCAAAAAGAATGCGGGTTGGGGTGTGCAGATTAAAGTTGTTCATTACTTGCTCCCTTTGCTGGGTCAATATGAGGGCAGAGATCGGTCTGCCTGATGTTTTTCATTGTGGTCGCCAGCGCCGTACCTCTCAATGCTCATTTCTGCCAATGTCTTGCCTATTTCTCCAGAGTGCTGGAGAAATGCGACAAAATTGCGCACAATCAAATTGCCGCATTATTCCTAAGAAATTACGCGATATGAAACGTGAAGAGATTTGCCGCTTGCTGGCGGGTAAAGTTAATAAACTGAAAAATAAAGAAAATAGTTTATCAGAGCTATTGCCCGATGTGCGTTTGTTGTATGGCGAGACGCCTTTCGCACGTACGCCGGTGATGTACGAGCCTGGCATCATAATTCTCTTTTCTGGGCATAAAATCGGTTATATCAATGAACGCGTGTTTCGTTATGATGCAAATGAATATCTGCTGCTGACGGTGCCGTTGCCGTTTGAGTGCGAAACTTATGCCACGTCAGAGGTACCGCTGGCAGGGTTGCGTCTCAATGTCGATGTTTTGCAGTTACAAGAGCTGTTGATGGACATTGGCGAAGATGAGCATTTTCGGCCGTCGATGGCAGCCAGCGGGATTAACTCTGCCACGTTATCAGAAGAGATTTTATGTGCGGCGGAGCGGTTACTCGATGTGATGGAGCGACCGCTGGATGCGCGTATTCTCGGCAAACAGATCATCCGCGAAATTCTGTACTACGTGCTGACCGGACCTTGCGGTGGCGCGTTACTGGCGCTGGTCAGCCGTCAGACTCACTTCAGCCTGATTAGTCGTGTGCTGAAACGAATTGAGAATAAATACACCGAAAACCTGAGCGTCGAGCAACTGGCGGCAGAAGCCAACATGAGCGTATCGGCGTTCCACCATAATTTTAAGTCTGTCACTAGCACCTCGCCGTTGCAGTATTTGAAGAATTACCGTCTGCATAAGGCGCGGATGATGATTATCCACGACGGCATGAAGGCCAGTGCAGCAGCGATGCGCGTCGGCTACGAAAGCGCGTCGCAATTTAGCCGTGAGTTTAAACGTTACTTTGGTGTGACACCGGGGGAGGATGCGGCAAGAATGCGGGCGATGCAGGGGAGTTAAATGCGTTCCCGGTACCGCAACCGGGAACGGGGGAAATTGTCAGGCGTTACAGTATTTCTTTTTAATCACCACAAACAGCGTGCCTAACAAGCCTGCAGTTAACAAGGCAATCGGCAGGATCATCAGGAATGTCATTACCTGATCTTCATGCCGTTTAACGAACGGAATCATGCTTAAGGCATAGCCGAAACTGGTTACTACGCTGACCCACAGCAATCCGCTTAGCCAGTTGAAAAACTGGAAGCGGCGGTTTGGCAGACCGGAAATACCCGCCATGGTTGGCAACAGCGTACGGACAAATGCGAGAAAACGTCCAGCCAGCAGCGCCAGCAGACCGTGACGGTCAAACATACAGGTAGCACGCTGGTGATATTTGGCAGGAAGCTGTGCCAGCCAGCCTTTCACCGTTTTAGTATTCCCTAACCAGCGCCCCTGAATATAACTTAACCAGCAGCCCAAACTTGCTGCGGCGGTCAGGATCGCAATCGTTGGCAGAAAATCCATAACCCCCTGGGCAATCAATGCGCCTGCCAGTATCAACAAGCTGTCGCCTGGCAAAAATGAGGCGGGCAGCAGGCCGTTTTCTAAAAACAGCGTGGCAAACATGACAAAGTAAACAACGCTAACAATATGAGGATCCGCCAGCGCGGCAAAGTCGTGTTGCCAGAGCGCAGCGATGATATCTTGAATAACAGCCATGGACTTTCCTGTGGAACAGCGTTTAAGCCTTTATCTGCCTATTGTACTCCTGAATCACCCGGGACGCCTTGATCCCGGACGCAACAATTTAAGACTTTTCACAATTAAATGTCTGCAAATTTGTCCAAACTGGCAACATTACACAATTCGCGCAAAACCGGCGTCCAGATCGGCAATCAAATCATCGACATCTTCCAGACCAATATGCAGGCGAATCAAGGTCCCGCTAAAATCGATCTCGCCTTGCGGGCGAATGGCGGCGATATGTTCTGGTTGATTTGCCAGGATCAACGATTCATACCCGCCCCACGAGTAGGCCATGCTGAATAAACTGTAGTTATCCAGATAGTTCGCCAGCTCTTCATCATTGAGTTTTTTCTTAAGCACAAAGGAAAATAGCCCGCTGCTACCTGTAAAGTCTCGTTGCCAGAATTCGTGACCTTTACTGCCAGGCAGAGCAGGGTGGTTAACTCGCGCTACTTGCGGATGTTCCGCCAGCCATTCAGCTACTTTCAGGCTACTTTCGTGATGTTGACGCAGGCGAACACCCAAAGTGCGCAGGCCACGACTGGTTATATAGGCGGTATCGGCATCGACCATCTGCCCCATCAGATAGGCATTCTCCCGTAGCTGCTCCCAGCAACGGGCATTGCATACGGCAGTACCAATCATCGCATCTGAATGCCCAACCAGATATTTAGTAGCGGCCTGAATGGAAACATCAATGCCAAAATCCAGCGCCTTAAACAGCACGCCGGCCGCCCAGGTGTTATCGATCATAATGATGGCATCTGGCACTACACTGCGCACGGCGGCAACAATCGCCGGAACGTCGTGGACTTCCATGGTGATGGAGCCCGGCGATTCCAGAAATACAATTTTAGTGTTTGGCTGTAGATGTTTAACAATATTCGCGCCAATCAGCGGATCAAACCACGATGTCGTTACGCCCAGTTTGCTGAGGATTTTGCTACAGAAATCCTGACTCGGTTCATAGGCGGTGTTGGTCATCAACACATGATCGCCCTGTTTGACAAAAGCAAGAATGGAATTAGCAACCGCTGCTGCTCCGCAGGGGAACAGCACGCAGCCTGCGCCACCTTCCAGTTCGCACATCGCTTCTTGTAAGGAGAAATGGGTTAACGTTCCACGCCGTCCATAAAACAACTCGCCATTGGCGCGATTGCGTGTCGCGTGTTTTTTGGCTTCCACACTGTCAAAGACCAGCGAAGACGCGCGCTGAATCACGCTATTTACCGCGCCGAGAGTGTATTTTTTGCTGCGTCCTGCGTTGACCAGTTGAGTATCAAGCTTGTTTTCCGCCATGTCCGGATTCCTGTTTTTATACGTCTGGATGTCTAAACTAGCATGAATATTCGCGGGCGCATCCTGAAGAATTGGCATAAAGCAGAAAATTTTTGCAAATGGCGTGCTGGTGACTTTTTTACTGCGTAAACGCAAGGAAAAGAAAGCAAAGGTACGGCAGTATGCAAATAGTAATGAGAACGACTATCAATTCGACGTCGTTTTGATATTATTATGCGCAGATTTTGTGACTTGCGTCCTGGAGATACACAGTGGGTAATAATTTAATGCAGACGGACCTTTCCGTCTGGGGTATGTATCAGCACGCCGATATTGTCGTTAAGTGCGTGATGATTGGGCTTATTTTGGCCTCCGTAGTCACTTGGGCAATCTTCTTCAGTAAGAGCGTTGAGTTCTTTAATCAGAAGCGTCGTCTTAAGCGCGAGCAGCAACTGCTGGCTGAAGCGCGTTCCTTAAACCAGGCCAACGATATCGCTGCTGATTTTGGTAGCAAAAGCTTGAGCCTGCATTTGCTCAATGAAGCGCAGAATGAGCTGGAACTGTCAGAAGGCAGCGACGATAACGAAGGTATTAAAGAACGTACCAGCTTCCGTCTGGAGCGTCGGGTCGCCGCCGTGGGGCGTCAAATGGGCCGCGGTAACGGCTACCTTGCAACCATCGGCGCGATTTCGCCGTTTGTGGGCCTCTTTGGTACGGTCTGGGGCATCATGAACAGCTTTATCGGTATTGCGCAAACGCAGACCACTAATCTGGCTGTCGTTGCGCCGGGTATCGCAGAAGCTCTGTTAGCAACGGCAATCGGCCTCGTGGCAGCGATTCCTGCGGTCGTTATCTATAACGTATTTGCACGCCAGATTGGCGGCTTTAAAGCGATGCTGGGTGATGTCGCAGCGCAGGTATTATTGCTGCAAAGTCGTGACCTGGATCTGGAAGCCAGCGCCGCTGCGCATCCGGTTCGTGTCGCCCAAAAATTACGCGCAGGATAATGTTCGATGGCAATGCATCTTAACGAAAACCTCGACGATAACGGCGAAATGCATGATATCAACGTGACGCCATTTATCGACGTGATGTTGGTTCTGCTGATTATCTTTATGGTGGCAGCGCCGTTAGCGACGGTAGATGTGAAGGTGAACTTGCCTGCTTCTACCAGCACGCCGCAGCCTCGTCCGGAAAAACCGGTTTATCTGTCGGTGAAGGCGGACAACTCGATGTTTATCGGTAACGATCCGGTCACCGATGAAACAATGGTTACAGCGCTGAATGCGTTAACCGAAGGTAAGAAAGATACCACTATCTTCTTCCGTGCGGATAAAACTGTCGATTACGAGACGTTGATGAAGGTAATGGATACGCTGCATCAGGCGGGTTATCTAAAGATAGGTCTGGTTGGCGAAGAAACTGCCAAAGCGAAGTAAAGACAATTGCCTGATGCGCTACGCTTATCAGGCCTACAAAATCTATCGCAACATATTGAATTTGCATGACATGTAGGCCGGATAAGGCGTTTAGACCGCATCCGGCAAGAGTTAAATGCATAATGATGCCCGGTTGCTTTTCGCAACCGGGCATTTTTTTAGCCTAAATGTTCGCCGCCGCACACGCCGTGTACTTCTGCGGTGACATAGCTCGACTCCTGACTTGCCAGATAAACATACACTGGGGCCAGCTCCGCCGGTTGTCCTGCACGTTTCATTGGTGTTTGCTGACCAAACTGCGGGATCTTATCCTGCGTCTGTCCACCGGAAATTTGCAGTGCCGTCCAGATCGGGCCTGGTGCAACAATATTCACCCGAATACCTTTCTCCGCGACCTGCTTCGCCAGGCCACGGCTGTAGTTCAGAATCGCCGCCTTCGTAGCCGCATAGTCCAGCAAATGTGGGCTTGGCTGGTACGCCTGGATTGACGAAGTGGTGATGATACTGGCACCTTTCGGTAGCAGGGGGATCGCTTCCTGGGTTAGCCAGAACAGTGCGAAAACGTTAATGGCAAACGTCTTTTGAAACTGTTCGCTGGCGAGGTCTGCAATATCAGGAATGGCAACCTGTTTCCCGGCGACCAGCGCCATAATATCCAGCCCGCCTAGCGCCTTATGCGCTTCGTGAACCAGCGAACGGGCGAATTTCTCATCGCTTAAATCGCCAGGCAGCAGGACGGCTTTGCGTCCGCATTCTTCAATGATCTTTTTCACATCCTGAGCGTCTTCTTCTTCCACAGGAAGATAACTGATCGCCACGTCAGCGCCTTCACGCGCGTAAGCAATGGCGGCAGCGCGACCGATTCCGGAATCGCCCCCTGTCACCAGTGCTTTACGATCTTTCAGGCGACCGCTACCAACATAGGTTTTCTCGCCGCAATCCGGCACCGGTGTCATTTTCGCCTGGATGCCTGGCGTCGGTTGTTTCTGTTTGGGATATTCACCAGTGTAATACTGCGTGGTCGGGTCTTTTAAATGAGACATTGTTTTTCTCCCTTCAGGTTCAACGTCCTTTAAGGGTAGACGCTCTCGATGCGTTGATAAGGGAACCAGGAAGATCCCTAAACCTCGGATTTATGCGATAAAGGTTTAACGGATATGTTGATTTGCTGTTGCGCGCTGTTTACTCAATTGCGATATACTGTTGCCCGTTTTAACTACACGACAGGAATGTATGGAACGTTTTCTTGAAAATGCAATGTATGCTTCTCGCTGGCTGCTTGCCCCCGTGTACTTTGGCCTTTCGCTGGCGTTAGTTGCTCTGGCGCTGAAGTTCTTCCAGGAGATTATTCACGTACTGCCGAATATCTTCTCGATGGCGGAATCAGATTTGATCCTCGTGTTGCTGTCGCTGGTGGATATGACGCTGGTTGGCGGTTTGCTGGTGATGGTGATGTTTTCCGGTTATGAGAATTTCGTCTCGCAGCTGGATATCTCCGAGAACAAAGAGAAGCTGAACTGGCTGGGGAAAATGGACGCAACGTCGCTGAAAAACAAAGTAGCAGCGTCGATTGTGGCAATTTCTTCCATTCACTTACTGCGCGTCTTTATGGATGCGAAAAATGTCCCTGATAACAAACTGATGTGGTACGTCATTATCCATCTGACGTTTGTGCTCTCTGCATTTGTGATGGGCTATCTTGACCGACTGACTCGTCATAATCACTGATCTGATTCGGGCGCGGTTCTCGCGCCCGTTATTAACAGGTCATTTATCGGAAGACGCCTGCCACAGATTCAGCTCGCCATCGGCGATATGCTGATCAATCTGCGCCAGCTCCTCGGTGCTAAATGTCAGATTATTCAGCGCCTGCACGTTCTCCTCAAGTTGCTCCGCGCGGCTGGCACCAATCAATACCGACGTCACTCGCTCATCTTTCAGCAACCAGCTTAACGCCATTTGTGCCATTGATTGTCCACGCTGCTGTGCCATTTCATTCAATAACCGCAGGCTGTTGAGGTTGGCTTCGGTGAGCATTTTCGGCGTCAGGCCACGAACTTTATTCCCTTCACGATGCATCCGTGAATCTTGCGGAATACCGTTGAGATATTTTCCGGTCAGCAATCCCTGAGCCAGAGGAGTAAAGGCAATGCAGCCCACGCCGTTATGTTGCAGGGTATCCAGCAGGCCGCTTTTATCCACCCAGCGGTTCAGTAAATTGTATGAAGGTTGATGAATTAACAGCGGAATTTTCCATTCGTGCAGCAACTCGACCATTTTTTGCGTCCGCTCTGGCGAGTAAGAGGAGATCCCGACATAAAGCGCCTTACCGCTTTGTACCGCATGAGCCAGCGCAGAGGCGGTTTCTTCCATCGGCGTATTTTCATCGACGCGATGAGAGTAAAAGATATCGACATACTCCAGCCCCATACGCTTCAGGCTTTGGTCGAGGCTGGCGAGCATGTATTTACGTGAGCCGCCAGAGCCGTACGGGCCGGGCCACATATCGTAGCCAGCTTTGGTAGAGATAATCAGTTCATCGCGATAAGCGGCAAAATCCTCCCGCAGCAGGCGACCAAAGTTCTCTTCTGCGCTTCCTGGAGGCGGCCCGTAATTGTTGGCTAAATCAAAGTGCGTAATGCCCAAATCAAACGCTTTGCGCAGGATCGCACGCTGTGATTCCAGTGCGTTAACGTGACCGAAATTGTGCCATAAACCGAGCGATAACGCGGGCAGGCGTAAACCGCTTTTTCCGCAATAGCGGTATTGCATCTGCCCGTAACGTTCGGGATTCGCTAACCAGACCATGACCTCTCCTTTCCACCATTCAATTTCGAAACAATGTTTCCAGTTTAGCGATTTACCAGGGGGGATCCCGTAGCATCGCTCACAGTGTGACGAAAAACTGGGCAAAAACACGTGCTTATGCTTTGCTTAAAAAAACACCAATTGAGGAGTACAATGATGCCGCGTCTGACCGCTAAAGATTTCCCACAAGAGTTGCTGGATTACTACGACTATTACGCTCACGGGAAAATTTCGAAACGTGAGTTCCTCAACCTTGCGGCGAAGTATGCGGTGGGCGGGATGACGGCATTAGCGTTGTTTGATTTGCTCAAGCCAAATTATGCGCTGGCGACTCAGGTAGAGTTTACCGACCCGGAAATTGTTGCTGAGTACATCACGTATTCTTCGCCAAATGGTCACGGCGAGGTACGGGGTTATCTGGTGAAGCCCGCAAAGATGAGCGGCAAAACGCCAGCCGTGGTGGTGGTGCATGAGAATCGTGGACTGAATCCGTATATCGAAGATGTGGCACGGCGAGTAGCGAAGGCGGGGTATATCGCCCTGGCACCTGACGGCTTAAGTTCCGTTGGAGGTTATCCGGGTAATGATGATAAAGGTCGTGAGCTGCAACAGCAGGTTGATCCAACCAAACTGATGAATGATTTCTTTGCCGCAATTGAGTTTATGCAACGCTATCCGCAAGCGACAGGCAAAGTGGGTATTACCGGATTTTGCTATGGCGGTGGTGTATCGAACGCGGCGGCTGTCGCGTATCCGGAACTGGCCTGCGCGGTGCCGTTTTATGGTCGTCAGGCACCCACTGCCGATGTGGCGAAGATTGAAGCGCCTTTACTGCTCCACTACGCGGAACTGGATACCCGAATCAACGAGGGCTGGCCCGCTTACGAGGCGGCGTTGAAAGCCAATAATAAGGTCTATGAGGCGTATATCTATCCGGGGGTTAATCACGGATTCCATAATGATTCCACGCCCCGTTATGACAAATCTGCCGCCGATCTTGCCTGGCAAAGGACGCTGAAATGGTTCGATAAATATCTCTCCTGATAGGTTTATCTCTTACGGGATTACGTCTTAAACAAGCATGAAAAAATAGCGTGCGCAAAAGTCGTTCTTTGCCTAAAATATCGCTATATATGACAATATATAGCGAATGAGGTGAACGATGAATAACCATTTTGGTAAAGGCTTAATGGCGGGATTAAAAGCAACGCATGCCGACAGTGCGGTTAATGTGACAAAATACTGTGCCGATTATAAACGCGGTTTTGTATTAGGCTACTCACACCGGATGTACGAAAAGACCGGAGATCGCCAGCTTAGCGCCTGGGAAGCGGGGATTCTGACGCGCCGCTATGGACTGGATAAAGAGATGGTAATGGATTTCTTTCGTGAGAATAATTCCTGTTCTACGTTGCGCTTTTTTATGGCCGGTTATCGCCTCGAAAATTGATCAAACATACGTATTATCTTGCTTTAATTAATTACACTAATGCTTATTCCCTTCGTTTTAGTGCCCCGCCGCAGTATCATGATATCGATAACCATAATAAATGTGTGGTAAATGGCGCATCGATCGCATTATTGATTTTGCGATTGAGGCAAAATATATGCCAGGTCTTCGCAACGGAATAACTATAAATGACTGGAGATAACACCCTCATCCATTCTCACGGCATTAACCGTCGTGATTTCATGAAGCTTTGTGCAGCATTAGCCGCCACCATGGGGTTAAGTAGCAAAGCCGCTGCAGAAATGGCCGAATCGGTTACTAACCCGCAGCGTCCGCCAGTTATCTGGATTGGCGCGCAGGAGTGCACCGGTTGTACGGAATCTCTGCTTCGTGCAACGCATCCAACGGTAGAAAACCTCGTGCTGGAGACTATCTCTCTCGAGTATCACGAAGTGCTTTCCGCCGCCTTCGGTCATCAGGTCGAAGAGAACAAACATAACGCTCTCGAGAAGTACAAAGGGCAGTATGTGTTAGTGGTGGATGGTTCCATCCCATTAAAAGATAATGGTATTTATTGCATGGTTGCCGGTGAGCCGATTGTGGATCACATCCGCAAAGCGGCGGAAGGCGCAGCAGCCATTATCGCTATCGGTTCCTGCTCTGCGTGGGGCGGTGTTGCCGCAGCTGGAGTTAACCCAACTGGCGCTGTCAGCCTGCAAGAAGTTCTGCCGGGCAAAACCGTTATCAACATTCCGGGCTGCCCACCGAACCCGCACAACTTCCTCGCGACCGTTGCGCACATCATCACTTACGGCAAACCGCCGAAACTGGATGACAAAAACCGTCCGACTTTCGCCTATGGCCGTCTGATTCACGAACACTGCGAACGCCGCCCGCACTTCGATGCTGGTCGTTTTGCCAAAGAGTTCGGTGATGAAGGCCACCGCGAAGGCTGGTGCCTGTACCACCTCGGCTGTAAAGGGCCAGAAACTTACGGCAACTGCTCAACGCTGCAATTCTGCGACGTTGGTGGCGTGTGGCCGGTGGCGATTGGTCACCCGTGCTATGGCTGTAACGAAGAAGGTATCGGCTTCCATAAAGGCATCCATCAGCTTGCCAACGTCGAAAACCAGACTCCGCGTTCGCAGAAACCGGATGTTAACGCTAAAGAGGGCGGCAACGTCTCTGCGGGCGCTATCGGTTTGCTCGGCGGTGTGGTTGGGCTGGTTGCCGGTGTCAGCGTGATGGCGGTGCGTGAACTGGGTCGTCAGCAAAAGAAAGATAACGCTGACTCACGGGGAGAATAACCGTGAACAGACGTAATTTTATTAAAGCAGCCTCCTGCGGGGCATTGCTGACGGGCGCGTTGCCGTCGGTCAGTCATGCGGCTGCTGAAAACCGCCCGCCAATTCCGGGATCGCTGAGTATGTTGTATGACTCGACGCTGTGCGTAGGCTGCCAGGCTTGCGTCACTAAGTGTCAGGATATCAACTTCCCTGAACGTAACCCACAAGGGGAACAGACCTGGTCGAACAACGACAAACTGTCGCCGTACACCAATAACATCATTCAGGTGTGGACCAGCGGCACGGGAGTCAACAAAGACCAGGAAGAGAACGGCTATGCGTACATTAAGAAACAGTGTATGCACTGCGTCGATCCGAACTGTGTCTCCGTGTGCCCGGTCTCCGCGCTGAAAAAAGATCCGAAAACCGGCATTGTCCATTACGACAAAGATGTGTGCACCGGCTGCCGTTACTGCATGGTCGCCTGCCCATACAACGTGCCGAAGTACGACTACAACAACCCGTTTGGTGCGCTGCATAAGTGCGAGCTGTGCAACCAGAAAGGTGTGGAACGTCTCGATAAAGGCGGTCTGCCTGGCTGCGTAGAAGTGTGCCCGGCGGGCGCGGTGATTTTTGGTACGCGTGAAGAGCTGATGGCGGAGGCGAAAAAACGTCTGGCGCTGAAGCCTGGCAGCGAATACCACTATCCACGTCAGACGCTGAAATCTGGCGACACTTACCTGCACACGGTGCCGAAATATTATCCGCATCTGTACGGCGAGAAAGAGGGCGGCGGTACTCAGGTTCTGGTACTGACGGGTGTGCCTTATGAAAATCTCGACCTGCCGAAACTGGACGATCTTTCTACTGGTGCGCGTTCCGAACATGTTCAACACACCCTGTATAAAGGCATGATGCTACCACTGGCTGTGCTGGCGGGCTTAACCGTGCTGGTTCGTCGCAACACCAAAAACGACCATCACGACGGAGGAGACGATCATGAGTCATGATCCACAACCGCTGGGCGGCAAAATCATCAGTAAACCGGTCATGATTTTTGGACCGTTAATCGTCATCTGTATGCTCCTGATTGTGAAGCGTCTGGTGTTCGGTCTGGGCTCTGTCTCTGACCTGAACGGCGGCTTCCCGTGGGGCGTGTGGATCGCGTTTGACCTGTTGATCGGCACCGGCTTTGCCTGTGGCGGCTGGGCGCTGGCGTGGGCGGTATACGTCTTTAATCGTGGGCAATACCATCCGCTGGTGCGTCCGGCACTGTTGGCAAGTCTGTTTGGTTACTCACTGGGTGGCTTGTCGATCACTATCGACGTGGGGCGCTACTGGAACCTGCCGTACTTCTACATTCCGGGTCACTTCAACGTGAACTCGGTACTGTTCGAGACGGCGGTCTGTATGACTATCTACATCGGCGTGATGGCACTCGAGTTTGCTCCGGCACTGTTTGAACGTCTGGGCTGGAAAGTATCGCTACAGCGTCTGAACAAGGTGATGTTCTTCATCATCGCGCTCGGCGCGCTGCTGCCAACCATGCACCAGTCTTCAATGGGGTCGCTGATGATCTCGGCGGGCTACAAGGTGCATCCGCTGTGGCAAAGCTATGAAATGTTGCCGCTGTTCTCGCTGTTGACGGCGTTCATCATGGGCTTCTCGATTGTCATCTTTGAAGGTTCGCTGGTGCAGGCGGGTCTGCGTGGCAACGGTCCGGATGAAAAGAGCCTGTTCGTCAAACTGACCAACACCATCAGTGTGTTGCTGGCGATTTTCATCGTGTTGCGCTTTGGCGAGCTGATCTATCGCGACAAGCTGTCGTTAGCGTTTGCCGGTGACTTCTACTCCGTGATGTTCTGGATTGAAGTCCTGCTGATGCTCTTCCCGCTGGTCGTTCTGCGTGTGGCGAAGCTGCGTAATGATTCCCGCATGCTGTTCCTGTCAGCACTGAGCGCACTGTTAGGTTGTGCAACCTGGCGTCTGACCTATTCGCTGGTGGCATTCAACCCGGGCGGCGGTTACGCCTACTTCCCGACCTGGGAAGAACTGTTGATTTCTATTGGTTTTGTGGCTATTGAGATTTGCGCCTACATCGTACTCATTCGTCTACTGCCGATACTTCCTCCTTTAAAACAAAACGATCATAATCGTCATGAGGCGAGCAAAGCATGAGCCAGAGAATTACTATTGATCCGGTAACCCGTATTGAGGGGCATTTACGCATCGATTGCGAAATCGAAAATGGCGTCGTTTCGAAAGCATGGGCTTCCGGTACCATGTGGCGCGGCATGGAAGAGATCGTGAAAAACCGCGATCCGCGCGATGCATGGATGATTGTGCAACGTATCTGTGGCGTATGTACGACTACTCACGCGCTGTCTTCCGTTCGTGCGGCAGAGAGCGCGCTGAATATCGACGTTCCGGTTAACGCGCAATACATCCGTAACATCATTCTGGCTGCGCACACCACGCATGACCATATCGTTCATTTCTATCAGCTTTCGGCGCTGGACTGGGTGGACATCACTTCTGCACTGCAAGCTGATCCAACCAAAGCCTCCGAAATGCTGAAAGGCGTTTCGACCTGGCATCTGAACAGCCCGGAAGAGTTCACCAAAGTTCAGAACAAGATCAAAGATCTGGTTGCCAGCGGTCAGTTGGGTATTTTCGCCAATGGCTACTGGGGTCACCCGGCGATGAAACTGCCGCCAGAAGTGAACCTGATTGCGGTAGCGCACTACCTGCAAGCGCTGGAGTGCCAGCGTGATGCTAACCGTGTAGTGGCGCTGCTGGGCGGTAAAACCCCGCACATTCAGAACCTGGCGGTAGGCGGTGTCGCGAACCCAATCAACCTCGACGGTCTGGGCGTGCTGAACCTTGAGCGCCTTATGTATATCAAGTCTTTCATCGACAAGCTGAGCGACTTTGTAGAGCAGGTTTACAAGGTTGATACCGCAGTTATCGCCGCGTTTTACCCGGAATGGCTGACGCGCGGTAAAGGTGCGGTGAACTATCTGAGCGTGCCGGAATTTCCGACCGACAGCAAAAACGGTAGCTTCCTGTTCCCGGGCGGCTACATCCAGAATGCCGATCTGTCGACTTACCGTCCGATCACTTCTCATTCCGATGAATATCTGATCAAAGGGATTCAGGAAAGCGCGAAGCACTCCTGGTATAAAGACGAAGCGCCGCAGGCACCGTGGGAAGGCACCACTATTCCGGCTTATGATGGTTGGTCTGATGACGGCAAATATTCCTGGGTGAAATCACCGACTTTCTACGGCAAAACGGTAGAAGTGGGGCCGCTGGCTAACATGCTGGTGAAACTGGCGGCAGGACGCGAGTCTACCCAGAACAAACTGAATGAAATCGTTGCGATTTATCAGAAACTGACTGGCAACACGCTGGAAGTGGCGCAGCTGCACTCCACGCTGGGCCGTATCATTGGTCGTACCGTTCACTGCTGCGAATTGCAGGATATCCTGCAAAACCAATACAGTGCACTGATCACCAATATCGGCAAAGGCGATCACACCACCTTTGTGAAACCGAACATTCCGGCTACAGGTGAGTTCAAAGGTGTTGGCTTCCTTGAAGCACCGCGCGGTATGCTCTCTCACTGGATGGTGATCAAAGACGGAATTATCAGTAACTACCAGGCAGTTGTTCCATCAACCTGGAACTCTGGCCCGCGTAACTTCAATGATGACGTCGGTCCTTACGAGCAGTCGCTGGTGGGTACGCCGGTTGCCGATCCGAATAAACCGCTGGAAGTGGTGCGTACCATTCACTCCTTCGACCCGTGCATGGCCTGTGCGGTACACGTAGTGGATGCCGACGGCAACGAAGTGGTTTCAGTGAAGGTCCTGTAATGCGTATTTTAGTCTTAGGGGTTGGCAATATTTTGCTGACCGATGAAGCCATCGGTGTGCGGATTGTCGAAGCGTTAGAGCAACGATACATTCTGCCGGATTATGTTGAGATCCTCGATGGCGGCACGGCGGGAATGGAGCTGCTTGGCGACATGGCAAATCGCGATCATCTGATTATCGCCGATGCCATTGTGTCGAAAAAGAACGCGCCGGGAACGATGATGATCCTGCGGGATGAAGAAGTTCCGGCGTTGTTTACCAACAAAATCTCTCCGCATCAGCTTGGCCTGGCCGACGTATTGTCGGCCCTGCGCTTCACCGGCGAGTTTCCGAAAAAGCTGACCCTGGTCGGCGTGATCCCGGAATCGCTGGAGCCGCACATCGGCTTGACGCCGACGGTCGAAGCGATGATTGAACCTGCGCTTGAGCAGGTTCTGGTTGCGCTGCGCGAATCAGGCGTGGAAGCCATCCCACGGGAGGCGACTCATGAATGAAGAGATAGCAGGTTTTCAGACCTCCCCGAAGGCGCAAGTACAGGCAGCGTTTGAAGAAATTGCCCGGCGTTCGATGCACGATCTCTCTTTTCTGCATCCTTCAATGCCGGTGTACGTTTCCGACTTTACGTTGTTCGAAGGTCAGTGGACGGGGTGTGTAATCACCCCATGGATGCTGAGTGCAGTTATCTTCCCCGGCCCGGATCAACTCTGGCCGCTGCGCAAAGTGAGTGAAAAAATCGGTCTGCAACTGCCGTATGGCACCATGACCTTTACTGTTGGTGAACTGGACGGTGTTTCGCAATACCTCTCCTGCTCGCTGATGTCGCCGCTTTCGCACAGCATGTCGATTGAAGAGGGCCAACGCCTGACGGATGACTGCGCACGAATGATCCTTTCGCTGCCAGTCACGAATCCGGATGTACCACACGCAGGGCGTCGTGCCCTGCTATTTGGCCGCAGGAGTGGCGAAAATGCATGAGTTGTCGCTTTGCCAGAGCGCCGTTGAAATTATCCAACGGCAGGCGGAGCAGCATGATGTTAAGCGCGTCACCGCCGTGTGGCTGGAAATTGGCGCGCTCTCCTGCGTTGAGGAGAGCGCCGTCCGTTTTAGTTTTGAAATTGTCTGCCACGGAACGGTGGCGCAAGGGTGCGATTTACATATCGTCTATAAACCCGCCCAGGCCTGGTGCTGGGATTGCAGCCAGGTAGTGGAGATTCATCAGCACGATGCGCAATGCCCGCTCTGTCATGGCGAGCGGTTGCGTGTCGATACCGGCGATTCGCTGATCGTCAAAAGTATTGAAGTTGAATAACCGGAGTTAACAATGTGTATTGGCGTTCCAGGCCAGGTGCTGGCTGTCGGTGAAGATATTCACCAGCTTGCGCAGGTAGAAGTATGTGGTATCAAGCGCGACGTGAATATCGCCCTGATTTGTGAAGGTAACCCTGCCGATTTGCTGGGCCAGTGGGTACTGGTACACGTCGGATTTGCCATGAGCATCATCGACGAAGATGAAGCCAAAGCCACATTAGACGCGCTGCGCCAAATGGATTACGACATTACCAGCGCGTGATGATTAGCTTTCGTAGGCCTGATAAGACGCGACAGCGTCGCATCAGGCATTGTGCACGATTGCCGGATGCGGCGTGAACGCCTTATCCGGCCTGGATGGCTTGCTGCGACGAACACCAACCCTTACCCCTGACGCTTATCTTCCGTATTCGTCTCAAAATCACTGGCGTCATGGCGCTCGTGCAACTGCTCGTTCAGCGGCCCGTTGGTGCGGTTAACAATACGCCCACGCTTCACCGCCGGACGTTCGCCCACTTCTTTCGCCCAGCGTTGCACGTGTTTATAACTGCCCGCATCAAGAAACTCTGCGGCATCATACACACCACCTAACACCACGTTGCCAAACCACGGCCAGATCGCCATATCCGCAATGGTGTACTCATCGCCCGCAACAAACTTATGCTGCGCCAGTTGCTTATCCAGCACGTCGAGCAGGCGCTTGGCTTCCATGGTAAACCGGTTGATGGCGTATTCAATTTTCACCGGCGCGTAATGGTAAAAGTGACCAAAACCACCGCCGAGGAACGGCGCGGCACCTTGTAACCAGAACAGCCAGTTCATTGCTTCAGTACGTTTCGCCAGATCCTGCGGCAGGAAGTAGCCAAATTTCTCCGCCAGATAAAGCAGAATCGATCCAGACTCAAACACGCGGATCGGCGGAGTATGGGTATGATCGCGTAGCGCCGGGATCTTCGAGTTTGGGTTCACTTCGACAAAGCCGCTGGAGAATTGATCGCCATCGCCAATACGAATCAGCCAGGCGTCGTACTCTGCACCAGTAACGCCCAGCGCCAGCAGCTCTTCAAGCATAATCGTTACTTTCTGACCGTTTGGCGTACCCAGTGAATAGAGTTGCAGCGGATGTTTGCCCACCGGCAGCGTTTTTTCATGCGTCGGACCAGAAACCGGGCGATTGATATTGGCGAACGCGCCGCCAGCGGATTTATCCCACGTCCAGACTTTCGCGGGCTGATAAGTATTGTCTGTCATAGTGAGTTGCCTTCTGAGTGGTAGTGTTGAAGCAGTGTAGCAGGTCACTTGCTGTACAGAATGTGAATTTTTTAACCCTTTGCGCCAGCCGCTGCGATGAGGTGTATGATTAGTCTGACCTCTGTCCGGTTAATGTCGCTGAGCAGGTAATCAGAGCACAACAATTACGCCAACTGCTTAGGTTGTATTGTTAAAGGTAAAGTGATGAGCAAAGGAACGACCAGCCAGGATGCCCCGTTCGGGACATTATTGGGCTACGCCCCAGGTGGGGTAGCAATCTACTCTTCAGATTACAGTTCTCTCGATCCGCAGGAATACGAAGATGACGCCGTATTCCGTAGCTATATCGACGACGAATATATGGGCCACAAATGGCAATGCGTTGAATTTGCTCGCCGTTTTCTCTTTCTGAATTACGGTGTGGTCTTCACTGACGTGGGTATGGCGTGGGAGATTTTCTCGCTGCGCTTCCTGCGTGAAGTGGTTAATGACAACATCCTGCCATTGCAGGCATTTCCTAACGGCTCGCCGCGTGCGCCGGTCGCGGGTGCGCTTCTTATCTGGGATAAAGGCGGTGAATTTAAAGACACTGGCCATGTCGCCATCATTACCCAATTGCATGGCAACAAAGTCCGTATTGCGGAACAGAACGTGATTCATTCCCCGTTACCGCAAGGGCAACAGTGGACACGCGAGCTGGAGATGGTGGTCGAAAACGGCTGCTATACCCTTAAAGACACGTTTGATGACACCACCATTCTGGGCTGGATGATCCAGACGGAAGATACCGACTACAGCTTACCGCAGCCGGAAATTGCAGGCGAGCTGCTGAAAATCAGCGGAGCGCGTCTGGAAAACAAAGGTCAGTTTGACGGTAAATGGCTGGATGAAAAAGATCCGCTACAAAATGCCTACGTGCAGGCCAACGGTCAGGTGATCAATCAGGATCCGTATCATTACTACACCATTACCGAGAGCGCAGAGCAGGAGCTGATTAAAGCCACCAACGAGCTGCACCTGATGTATCTTCACGCAACCGACAAGGTGCTAAAAGATGACAACCTGCTGGCACTGTTCGACATTCCGAAAATCCTCTGGCCACGTTTGCGTCTCTCCTGGCAGCGTCGCCGTCACCATATGATCACCGGTCGTATGGATTTCTGCATGGACGAACGTGGCCTGAAGGTCTACGAATACAACGCCGATTCCGCCTCCTGTCATACCGAAGCGGGCTTGATCCTCGAACGTTGGGCGGAGCAGGGCTATAAAGGCAATGGCTTCAATCCTGCGGAAGGGCTGATTAACGAACTGGCTGGTGCCTGGAAACACAGTCGTGCACGTCCGTTTGTCCATATCATGCAGGACAAAGATATCGAGGAAAACTATCACGCGCAGTTTATGGAGCAGGCGCTGCACCAGGCGGGCTTTGAAACGCGTATCTTGCGTGGGTTGGATGAACTGGGCTGGGATGCTGCCGGGCAACTGATTGATGGGGAAGGGCGACTGGTTAACTGCGTGTGGAAAACCTGGGCGTGGGAAACCGCGTTTGATCAGATTCGTGAAGTTAGCGACCGTGAGTTTGCTGCGGTGCCGATCCGTACCGGTCATCCGCAAAATGAAGTGCGTTTAATTGACGTATTGCTGCGCCCGGAAGTGCTGGTCTTTGAGCCGCTGTGGACGGTGATCCCCGGCAACAAAGCGATTCTGCCGATCCTCTGGTCGCTGTTCCCGCACCATCGTTACCTACTGGATACCGATTTCACTGTTAATGATGAACTGGTAAAAACAGGTTACGCAGTGAAACCGATCGCCGGTCGCTGTGGCAGTAACATCGACCTCGTCAGCCATCATGAAGAGGTGCTGGATAAAACCAGCGGTAAATTTGCCGAGCAGAAAAACATCTATCAGCAACTGTGGTGTTTGCCGAAAGTGGACGGTAAATACATCCAGGTATGTACTTTCACCGTTGGCGGCAACTACGGTGGGACGTGTTTGCGCGGTGATGAATCACTGGTCATCAAAAAAGAGAGTGATATTGAACCGTTAATTGTCGTGAAAGAGTAATAGATGTTGTAGCAACCCCGTACTGATTATGAAGAATAATCAGTGCGGGGATTAATCAAAATATTCAATATTTATATATTTCAATGTCTATTCATTTTATATGTGAATATATTAACCAGCAGAATACCTGTGTTCTAATTATTTTTAAATATTTTGAATGAATGCTTATTGTCTGATACACAAGAAATAACACTCTTTTTATCGTTAAAAGATGATATTTCACTTTGCCCACGCCGTGAAAGTCACTGATAATGCGTCCGTTCGTAAATTCAAAATGGCGTAATCTAATATATGCTAAATTTATTTGTTGGCCTTGATATATACACAGGGCTTTTGTTATTACTTGCTCTGGCATTTGTGTTGTTCTACGAAGCAATCAATGGTTTTCATGACACGGCGAATGCGGTGGCAACCGTTATTTATACTCGTGCCATGCAGCCACAGCTTGCCGTGGTGATGGCGGCATTTTTTAACTTTTTTGGCGTATTGCTAGGCGGACTTAGCGTTGCCTATGCCATTGTCCATATGTTGCCAACCGATTTGTTGCTGAATATGGGGTCAACTCACGGCCTGGCGATGGTCTTTTCCATGCTGCTGGCGGCGATTATCTGGAACCTGGGAACGTGGTTCTTTGGTTTACCGGCCTCCAGTTCGCATACCTTGATTGGTGCGATTATCGGCATCGGTTTAACCAACGCGCTGTTAACCGGCTCATCGGTGATGGATGCGTTAAACCTGCGTGAAGTGACCAAAATTTTCTCCTCGCTGATTGTTTCCCCTATCGTCGGCCTGGTCATTGCGGGAGGCCTGATATTCCTGCTGCGCCGCTACTGGAGCGGGACGAAAAAGCGTGACCGTATTCACCGCATTCCGGAAGATCGCAAAAAGAAAAAAGGCAAACGTAAGCCACCATTCTGGACGCGTATTGCGCTGATTGTTTCCGCTGCGGGCGTGGCGTTTTCGCACGGCGCGAACGACGGGCAGAAAGGGATCGGACTGGTGATGCTGGTACTGGTGGGGATTGCTCCTGCTGGTTTCGTCGTCAATATGAATGCGTCCGGCTATGAAATTACCCGTACCCGCGATGCCGTCACCAACTTTGAACACTATCTGCAACAGCATCCTGAACTGCCGCAGAAGTTGATTGCGATGGAACCTCCATTGCCTGCGGCATCGACTGATGGCACGCAAGTAACGGAGTTTCATTGTCATCCGGCAAATACCTTTGATGCGATTGCGCGCGTTAAAACGATGTTGCCAGGTAATATGGAAAGCTACGAGCCGTTAAGCGTGAGTCAGCGCAGCCAGCTGCGCCGCATTATGCTGTGCATCTCTGATACCTCTGCGAAGCTGGCGAAACTGCCAGGCGTCAGTAAAGAAGATCAGAACCTGCTGAAAAAACTGCGCAGCGATATGTTAAGCACCATTGAGTACGCTCCGGTGTGGATCATCATGGCGGTAGCACTGGCGCTCGGCATTGGCACCATGATTGGCTGGCGTCGTGTAGCGATGACCATCGGTGAGAAGATTGGTAAGCGCGGCATGACGTATGCGCAAGGCATGGCGGCACAAATGACGGCGGCAGTGTCTATCGGCCTTGCCAGTTATATTGGGATGCCCGTCTCCACAACGCACGTCCTCTCGTCTGCGGTAGCAGGGACGATGGTGGTGGACGGCGGTGGGTTACAGCGTAAAACGGTAACCAGCATCCTGATGGCGTGGGTGTTTACTTTACCGGCGGCGATTTTTCTGTCTGGTGGGTTGTACTGGATAGCATTGCAGTTGATTTAACCTTCCTGAAAATGCCCGGTCCTGGCGATCGGGCATTTCCATTTTTGACTAGTGATAACCACACGCGGTCATAAAATCCGTAATCGCTTTTTCTGCATCAACCAGCACCTTTTCCAGTGGCTGATTGGCGTCGATATCAACCAGTTGTGCACCACCAAAGGTTAACTGTGGCGTTATGGCAATCTTTCTCGCCAGCGATTCCCGTTTATGGTCGGGTTTACGCGCGCAGGCAACTTCAAGGTCAACATTGAGTTTGATAACCAGATCAGGCTTATGGCTCGCCATCCAGTGAAATGCTTTACGTTCCTGGCTTGCCAGCCATGAGACAAACCGGCCGCCTTCAACGTTAGGTGGGAACACCGTACCATCGTAAGCGCCAGGAATTTGGTCCTGAGGATAACGATCGGTTAAGACAATCAGCCCGCGACGACGACAGGCGAGCATATGACGAAAGCGTAACAGTCGGCGGGCGACGAAAGCGGTGATCACCAGGGCCGGAACCGGACCCGGCAATTTTTTTGCCGTTTTCACTTCATTTTTTTCAATAGTCTTGTGCAGAGACTTTCCCATCAACGGTAATTTTGTCACTGCACGACCGACATTTCCGGCCTGTTTTCCTAAATGAACTCTTTCGGCAGCACCATATTTTTCGACAACGGTAATAAGATGTTCACACACCGTTGACTTGCCTGAACCATCGCTACCAATAACGGCAATTAATGGAGGTGTTATTGACTGCATGAATATATCCTTAAATTTAAATATCCATCAAAAATATTTATTTGGTTAATATGTTTTTATGAAAGCGTAATTCAGGTCAATGTCACAATTAACCATTGTCACAATAAGGTTGAACGGATATTCTGAGCACGGACCACGTAATATTCAATACATTATTTTCTGCCGGGTTTTTCGTGAATCAACGTAATATGTCAATAATTAATTCCACGCCAGTGCGTGTTATTGCCATTGTAGGATGTGATGGTTCAGGTAAATCGACCCTCACGGCAAGCCTAGTAAATGAACTGGCAGCAACAATGCCAACAGAACACATTTATCTCGGGCAATCGTCCGGGCGAATTGGCGAATGGATTTCACAGCTCCCTGTTATTGGCGCACCTTTTGGGCGTTATCTGCGAAGTAAAGCGGCACATGTGCACGAAAAGCCCTCCACACCGCTTGGCAATATTACTGCGCTGGTTATTTATCTGCTTTCCTGCTGGCGGGCGTATAAGTTTCGCAAAATGTTGTGTAAAAGCCAGCAAGGCTATCTGCTCATCACCGACCGCTACCCGCAGGTTGAAGTGCCGGGTTTTCGCTTTGATGGCCCGCAACTGGCAAAAAACACGGGCGGTAACGGCTGGATAAAAATGTTAAGACAGCGCGAGCTCAAACTTTACCAATGGATGGCGTCTTATTTGCCCGTATTGTTGATTCGTCTTGGCATTGATGAACAAACCGCGTTTGCGCGTAAACCTGACCACCAACTGGCGGCGTTACAGGAAAAAATCGCTGTTACGCCGCAACTGACATTCAATGGCGCAAAGATCCTTGAACTGGATGGTCGGCAACCAGCCGATGAAATTCTGCAAGCGTCACTACGCGCAATTCACGCCGCGCTTTCCTGATCACCAAATGGATAGGGGATGATTTAACGAATGGATGCACTACAAACACAAACTGTTAATAGTACAACCGCGCCGCAGCCCAACTACATTCCGGGGCTGATTGCGGTGGTCGGGTGTGATGGCACCGGTAAATCCACACTGACCACTGACCTGGTGAAATCGCTGCAACAACACTGGCAAACCGAGCGCCGCTATCTGGGGCTGCTCTCCGGCGAAGACGGCGACAAAATCAAACGGTTGCCGCTCGTTGGCGTCTGGCTGGAACGGCGACTGGCGGCCAAATCCTCGAAAACCCAAAGCATGAAAACCAAATCTCCGGCGCTATGGGCGGCGGTGATTATGTACTGCTTCTCGCTGCGAAGAATGGTGAATCTACGCAAGGTTCAGCGACTGGCGCAAAGTGGCGTTCTGGTGGTCAGCGATCGCTTCCCGCAGGCTGAAATTTCGGGCTTTTATTATGACGGACCGGGGATTGGCGTCGAGCGTGCGACCGGGAAAATCAGCATGTTTCTGGCACAGCGCGAACGGCGTTTATACCAAAAAATGGCGCAATACCGTCCTGAATTAATTATTCGTTTGGGGATTGATATTGATACTGCCATCTCCCGCAAGCCTGACCATGACTATGCCGAGCTGCAGGACAAAATCGGTGTCATGTCGACGATTGGCTATAACGGCACAAAAATTCTTGAGATTGATTCCAGAGCGCCCTACAGCGAAGTGCTGGAACAGGCACAGAAGGCGGTTTCTCTGGTTGCAATCGTTTCTGACCGCCGAAGTTTAACTTAAGGTTGGCGGGATACTTTTTACTATCAACGATAAGGTCAGGCTGAATTGGCGGGGTTTAACATCAAACATTGGTTTGCAGATGGCGCGTTTCGCACCATTATTCGCAATAGCGCCTGGTTAGGCTCCAGTAATGTCGTGAGCGCTTTGCTGGGTCTGTTGGCGCTCTCGTGTGCCGGTAAAGGGATGACGCCCGCCATGTTTGGCGTACTGGTGATTGTGCAATCGTACGCCAAGTCGATCAGCGATTTTATTAAGTTTCAGACATGGCAGCTGGTGGTTCAGTACGGAACGCCAGCCTTGACCAATAATAATCCGCAGCAATTTCGCAATGTCGTCTCATTTTCCTTCTCGTTGGATATCGTCAGCGGCGCGGTGGCGATTGTCGGCGGCATTGCCTTACTCCCTTTTCTTTCCCATTCATTAGGTCTGGATGACCAAAGCTTTTGGCTGGCAGCGCTGTATTGCACGCTCATTCCTTCAATGGCTTCCTCCACACCGACCGGCATTCTGCGTGCGGTAGATCGCTTCGATTTGATTGCTGTACAGCAGGCGACGAAACCTTTTCTGCGCGCAGCGGGGAGCGTCGTAGCCTGGTATTTTGATTTTGGTTTTGCGGGTTTTGTTATTGCCTGGTACGCATCGAATCTGGTTGGCGGCACCATGTACTGGTGGTTTGCCGCGCGCGAATTACGCCGCAGAAATATCCATAACGCCTTCAAATTGAATCTGTTTGAGTCTGCCCGACACATTAAAGGCGCGTGGAGTTTTGTCTGGTCAACCAACATTGCCCACTCCATCTGGTCGGCACGTAACTCGTGCAGCACAGTGTTGGTGGGGATCGTGTTAGGACCCGCTGCCGCCGGGTTATTTAAAATCGCCATGACATTCTTCGATGCCGCCGGAACGCCAGCGGGTTTACTGGGCAAAAGTTTTTACCCAGAGGTAATGCGTTTAGATCCGCGTACCACCAGACCGTGGTTGTTAGGCGTGAAGTCCGGTTTACTGGCGGGCGGAATCGGTATTCTGGTGGCGCTCGCGGTGTTGATCGTCGGCAAGCCGCTCATTTCGCTGGTGTTTGGCGTTAAGTATCTCGAAGCGTATGACCTGATTCAGGTAATGCTTGGCGCAATTGTGATTTCGATGCTGGGCTTCCCACAGGAGTCATTGCTATTGATGGCGGGAAAACAGCGCGCTTTTCTCGTGGCGCAAACCATCGCCTCAATCGGCTACATCGTATTGCTGTTCATGTTCTGTCATCTGTTTGGCGTGCTGGGGGCTGCATTTGCTTACTTCGGTGGGCAATGTCTGGATGTGGTGCTCTCGTTAATTCCAACCTTAAAGGCATTTTTTCAGCGCCATTCCTTGCTTTATAACGCAGCCGGAGAGAAATCCTGATGATGAGAAAATATTTCCCGCTTGAGGCGAGCGAGCGTCTATTTATTGCAGTTGAAGAAGATGATGTCGTTGATGCGCAGGTCAGTTTACCGCCGACTATCGCAACAGGTTGTACCACCGAAATCATTCATGATAATTACGCGTTATGCCTGCAATTCTGGCTGAATGGCGTTGATCGTCAGGAATTACTGCGTTTAATCCACAAACAAGCCAAAGGCGAGGGGCTTACGGCTGACGAGCGTAAACAGTTTAAATATATGCGGGCGCGTTATAAGCATCTGCGTTTCGCTCAGCGACTGTATCTGAAAAAACACAAGGCAGGATTTTTATTCGGCAAAACGACGGTATGTCTGGGCCATTTTCAGGATGGTTTCCGTAACGGTAAAAAAAATATTGTGTCGTATTACGGCAACCTGTTACGGATTTATTTAAGCTCTCCGGTCTGGTCGTTGGTGAACTATTCATTACGCCATAGCCAGTTAGAAAGCGTAAGCGGTTTTATTGCCTATCGGCAAAAGCAAATGCATACCCTGAAAGAGATAATTGCCAAACCGCGACTAACCGGCAGGGAATTTCATGATGTGCGAAAAATCATCAGCCAGCAGGTTTCTTATTACGACACCCTAAGATCGCTTGATCCTGAAAAAAAAGAAGCGTTACAGATTTCCCGCTTCCTCGCCGCCATTAATGGCCTGATGGGGGATAAACACGACGACATGGTGGCGGATGATATGGAAAACCGCCAGTCGTATGATGCACCGATGGCGCTGGATAGCGATATTCGTCAGCGCTTAGAACTGCTGATTTCGCGTTTTCCGCTATAACCGGAGCAATGATGTCATCTCGTTTGATTATTGCGCTGATTATCATGCTCTTAGCCCCGGGTGTGCAGGCACACAATTTCGTCACGGGTAAAACGGTTACCCCTGTTTATATCCAGGAAGGCGGCGAGCTGCTTCTGAATAGCGACGACGAAATTCACTACCAAAAGTGGAACAGCACACAGCTGGCGGGAAAAGTCCGCATTATTCAGTATATCGCCGGGCGTAAGTCGGCGAAGAAAAAGAACTCACTGTTAATTAAAGCGGTTGAAGCGGCAAACTTTCCGCAGGATCGTTTTCAGCCCACCACCATTGTGAACACCGATGATGCCATCTTTGGTACTGGCTATTTTGTCGTTGGCAAAATCGAAAAAAATAAACGCCGCTATCCGTGGGCGCAATTCGTTATTGACGGCAATGGACAGGGACGCGTTGCCTGGCGGTTGCCGGAGCAGAGTTCAACCATTCTGGTGCTGAATAAAGCCGGGCAAATTCAGTGGGCAAAGGACGGCAGCCTGACGCCGGAAGAGGTAGATCATGTCATTGCGCTGGCGCAGAAGCTGATCAATGAATAAAAATTCAAAGGATTGAGGGCGTTAGTGAGATGAAGCTGGTTGAACACTACATCATGCGTGGTACTCGCCGTCTGGTGCTGATTATCGTCGGTTTTCTGATCTTTATTTTCGCCAGCTACTCCGCACAGCGTTATCTGACCGAAGCGGCAAATGGGACATTAGCTCTTGATGTTGTGCTGGATATTGTTTTCTACAAGGTGCTGATTGCACTGGAGATGTTGTTACCTGTTGGACTGTATGTGTCAGTTGGCGTGACGCTAGGGCAGATGTATACCGACTCGGAAATTACCGCTATTTCTGCGGCGGGGGGGAGTCCGGGACGCTTGTACAAAGCCGTTCTTTATCTGGCGATACCGCTAAGTATTTTTGTCACCCTTCTGTCGATGTATGGTCGTCCGTGGGCTTATGCGCAGATTTATCAACTGGAGCAACAGTCGCAGTCGGAGCTGGATGTTCGCCAGTTGCGGGCAAAGAAATTTAACACTAACGATAACGGACGAATGATCCTTTCGCAGACGGTTGATCAGGATAATAATCGCCTGACTGACGTGCTGATTTATACTTCTACTGCCAATCGAACCCGTATTTTCCGCGCCCGTTCGGTTGATGTAGTTGACCCATCACCCGAGAAACCGACCGTTATGTTGCATAACGGGACCGCCTATCTTCTCGATCATCAGGGACGTGACGACAACGAACAGATCTACCGTAATCTGCAATTGCATCTGAATCCGCTGGATCAAAGCCCTAACGTCAAACGCAAAGCAAAATCGGTCACGGAGCTGGCGCGCTCCGCCTTTCCTGCCGATCATGCCGAACTGCAATGGCGACAAAGCCGTGGCCTGACAGCATTGTTGATGGCGCTGCTGGCCATTTCATTAAGTCGGGTAAAACCGCGGCAAGGGCGATTTTCAACGTTATTGCCACTGACGTTGCTGTTTGTTGCCATTTTTTATGGCGGCGACGTCTGCCGTACGCTGGTGGCTAACGGCGCGATTCCCCTCATTCCTGGTTTGTGGTTAGTACCCGGACTCATGCTAATGGGCCTGCTGATGCTGGTCGCACGCGACTTCTCTTTGCTGCAGAAATTTTCCCGATGAATGTTTTCAGTCGCTATTTAATCCGTCATCTCTTTCTCGGTTTTGCCGCCGCCGCAGGGCTATTGCTGCCGCTTTTTACTACCTTCAACCTGATTAACGAACTGGATGATGTCAGCCCGGGTGGTTATCGCTGGACTCAGGCGGTGCTGGTGGTGCTGATGACCTTACCGCGCACACTGGTCGAACTTTCGCCGTTTATCGCCTTATTGGGGGGGATTGTCGGCTTGGGGCAGTTATCGAAAAACAGTGAGCTTACCGCCATTCGCAGCACGGGGTTTTCTATCTTCCGTATTGCACTGGTGGCGCTGGTTGCCGGGATATTGTGGACTGTTTCATTAGGCGCGATAGATGAGTGGGTGGCGTCGCCATTGCAGCAACAGGCGCTGCAAATCAAATCGACTGCCACTGCGTTGGGGGAGGACGATGACATTACCGGCAATATGCTGTGGGCCAGGCGTGGTAATGAATTTGTGACGGTGAAATCGCTGAACGAGCAGGGCCAGCCGGTGGGCGTGGAGATATTTCATTACCGCGACGATCTCTCGCTCGAATCCTACATTTATGCACGCAGTGCCACCATTGAAGACGACAAAACGTGGATCCTGCATGGTGTGAATCATAAAAAATGGCTGAATGGCAAAGAAACGCTGGAAACATCTGATAATCTTGCCTGGCAATCGGCCTTCACCAGTATGAATCTTGAAGAGTTATCGATGCCGGGAAATACTTTTTCTGTCCGTCAACTTAATCATTACATCCATTATTTGCAGGAAACCGGGCAACCCAGCAGCGAATACCGCCTTGCACTGTGGGAAAAACTGGGACAACCCATCTTGACCCTGGCGATGATTTTGCTGGCTGTGCCGTTTACCTTTAGTGCCCCGCGTTCGCCTGGGATGGGTAGCCGTCTCGCTGTAGGCGTCATCGTGGGCTTACTCACCTGGATCAGCTATCAAATCATGGTCAATCTGGGATTGCTATTTGCGTTGAGCGCACCTGTTACCGCGCTCGGTTTACCGATAGCGTTTATGCTGGTGGCGTTGAGCCTGGTGTATTGGTATGACAGTCAACATTAAACCCGCCGTGGCGCAGCACCACAGCGGGCTCACATTACTGCTTCAGAGTAGCAAATGCCTGAATGATGGCATCGATTTGCTCACGAGTGTGGGCAGCGTTTACGCTACAGCGCAGCAGCGTGATGCCTGCAGGCGCGGCAGGTGGCAGGATAAGATTCACATAAACGCCCAGCGAAATAAGCTCGCGCCAGATGCGTAAACCTTCCTCTTT
Source organism: Escherichia sp. MOD1-EC5990 (assembly GCF_002965285.1). Lineage (NCBI taxonomy): Bacteria > Pseudomonadati > Pseudomonadota > Gammaproteobacteria > Enterobacterales > Enterobacteriaceae > Escherichia > Escherichia sp. MOD1-EC5990. The sequence goes on from NZ_PTRV01000003.1 coordinate 297,376, forward strand.
CGAACCGATTATCACTGGCACTACCGGGCTAATATGTGAACTTAACTCGTAACCCAGTTTTTGCAGACCGTCATACAGATGGTTGGCGTTATCCATCAGCTTTTGCCGCAACTCTGGTTGTGAGGCAATGGTTCTTAACGACGAGCGCACGGTCGCAATGCAGGACGGAGAAGGAGAGGCGGTAAAAATATACGGGCGGCTGCCGTAGCGCAGCACTTCCATCGCTTCCGAACCGACAGCAAAACCGCCAATCGAGGCCAGACTTTTACTGAAAGTACCAACGATAATATCCACATCATCTTCAACGCCAACGGCTTCAGCCAGTCCGCGCCCCGTTGCGCCTAACACGCCAAACGAATGCGCTTCATCGACAATCAAATAACCACCGAGACGACGTTTGATATCAACAATTTCCGCCAGCGGCGCAATGTCACCGAGCATACTGTAGATGCCTTCAACGATGATAATCGCCTCTTTTGCCCGTTCACCGAGGCGAACCATGCGCCGTTCCAGATCTTTAGCATCGTTATGGCGGAAACGAATAATTTCCGCTCCACCGAGAGAACAGGCGTCATAAATACTGGCGTGGCTGTCGGCATCCAGTAACACTACGGCGTTATGGTCGGCAAGTGCGCTGATGACACCTAAATTAGCGGTATAACCGGTTGAAAAAACGATAGCGGTAGGGCGATTGAAAAACTCGGCAATTTCTTTCTCTAACGCCAGATGTGGCGCATAGCTGCCATTAGCCATACGAGAACCGGTAGTGCCGGTGCCTTGGGCCGCTAACGCTGCCTGACCTTCGGCGATGGCATCATGATTGAAGGTTAAACCGAGATAATTATTGGTCCCGGCCAGGATCACGTTTTTATCGCCGATCCGGCCTTCGGTGGCGGAATACACTTCATCAATACAGGTACCAAACGGCGTTAACCCGTTGTCACTAAATTGCAGTCGCTCGCCAGCAAGGCGCGCATATTTATCGTATAGCCCCATTATTTATTCTCCAGCCATGGAAGTAGAGTTTCCATTAATTGCGCAGGGGTTTTGACATCCAGCAGAATATTAATAGGAATGGAAATATCGAATCTGTCTTCCAGCATCATTAAGAGATCCATCACTTTGATCGACTCCAGGCCAAGATCGTTGACGAGATCGCTGTCGGGCTTAATTTCCACACCGTTTTCGACCAAATCCTGTAAACAGGAAAGGATGTAATCCATTACTATTTCACGATTTACCATAGAAACGTTAACACACCTTTAAACAAGACAATCAAAATAGCCCGTTGCGTAATGCGTGTTCCAGGCTAATCCCGGGAAACCAATTAATATCTTCAGAAATACGGTTATTACTTGCTGACCAGTCGGTGTGGGTTAATTCACGGATTTTCGAGCGGGTCAGCATAGGTTCTTTACCTGCCAGGCGACTCAACGCGGTACTGATATCCGCAAGGCAGGTGAGTACCGACAGAGGAATACCAACCATTCGAACGGAACCGCAACGGGCGTCGGCGGCAAGTTGCTGTACGCGTTGCCAGTCATAGCCGCCGGCGACGCCATCGCATAATTCATAGGTTTGCGTCTGTACAGTTTCGGCGCTTAACCACTGCCCCACGGCTTGCGCGAAATCGGTGACGTGCAGGAAAGAGAGCTGTGTATCTGGCGCACCAAGTCGTGGCAGCAGGCCGCGCAGCATCCAGTCAAACAGCGGTTTTAACTCTTTATCGCCGGGACCATACACGGCTGTCGGGCGAAAAATGCCCAGCGTAATTTCGTCAGCCATTGCGGTCAGTCGTTGTTCGGCGACGTGTTTGGAATTTGCGTACCAGGAGAGTTCGGGATGGCGCGCCGCCAGCGAAGAGATAAACAGAAAACGTTGGCAAAAGCCGCTCTCTTTTGCCGCTTGCATCAGGCGCAGGCTGCCGTCAACGTTACAGCGGGTAAAAATCTCTTCTTTGTGTCCGCGCACTTGCCCGGCGCAATGGACCACCGCGCTGGCTCCGGCAACCAGTTCGCTAAGCGAATGTGTATCTTCCAGCGAACCGCGCACCCAGATGAGATTATCATTGACGTGAGCGCGGGCAGTACGCGTCAATGCGCGAACGTGAAAGCCGCGGGCGAGCAGGTTATCGATAATATATTTACCGATAAACCCGGTAGCGCCCGTCACCGCGACAGTTTGATTCATGCCATTGATTCCTGCACATGAAGGCTTGCAGCATAACGTTTTTTCGCTTCCGCACGGGCAGGCTTGCCGGAGGACGTTCGGGGAATACTGTGGGGCGGCAACAGATCGATAGCCGCTGTTACGCCAAATTCGCTTTGGATCCGTGCTGCCAGTGCGTGGATAAGCTGCCCACGACGTTCTTCGTCGCTGATCCTACACTGGATCTGCAAAATGATTTTTTCCTGGGCGGTAACAAAAGCAATCGCATCGCCAGAATGAATTTCCGGTTCCTGTTCCGCAATATATTCAATATCCTGCGGCCAGATATTACGGCCACGAATAATAATCAGATCTTTAATGCGCCCGGTGACATACAGATAACCGTCCAGCAGATAACCGAGGTCGCCGGTATCTAACCAGCCCGTCGCGGCAATCTCGTCTTGCGAAACCTGGTCGCCAAAGTAACCGCTCATCAGGCTGGGGCCGGAGATGCAAATATGGCCTACCACACGTTCCGCGACTGGCATACCTGCTTCATTGCGGATTTCAATGCCATGTTCCGGCAACGCTTTACCGCAGTTGACGAAAGTCGATACGGCGCGTGTTTCAGCACCCGGCGTGACGGCTTTGCCCTGATATTCAAGAATGTCGCGATCCACTTCGTTAACCACAACCCCGGAGGCTTCATCAGAGAAGCTGACAGCCAGCGCATTTTCTGCCAGTCCGTAGCACGGCATGAAAGTTTTATCGTCAAAGTTAACCTGACGGAAACATTCAGCGAATTGATGGAGTTGTTCTGCGGAGATCGGCTCAGCACCAATACCAGCAACGCGCCAGCAGGAAAGATCCAGTTCAGCGAGATCTTTTTCATTCACGCGGCGCTGGCACAATTCATAGCCAAACGGCGGCGCAACGGAAACGGTGCCGCGATTTTTACTGATCAATTTAAGCCATTGCAGAGGACGCATGGCAAAATCCTGAGTGCGCAAATAATCTACTGAGAGCTGCGTGGCGACGGGGGTCAGGAGAAAGCCGACCAGTCCCATATCATGGTAGAAAGGCAGCCAGGAGACGCAGCGGTCGCCAGGGCGTAATTTAATGCCATCGTGGCTTATAGCACGTAGATTAGCCATCACTTCGCGATGGGTGATAATGACGCCACGGGGAAAACGGGTGCTGCCGGAGGTGTACTGGAGGTAGGCGATATCGTTCGGAACTGGACGCTGGAGTACAACATCGGCTTCCGGTAATGCCTTAAACCAGGCGTGGCTTAAAACATGTAATTCGGGGTTGTTATGCGTAGCAGCATTGACCAGTGGCAACCACTCATCACCAGTGATAATGGCTGCGGGCTGGCAACTTGCCAGTAGACCCTGCAGTTTGGCGCTCCAGGAATCCCGCTGACCGACGCCCATTGGAATTGCCAACGGGACGGCGACTAAGCCGGCATACTGGCAGGCAAAAAAAGCCTCTACAAACCCGCTACTCGTTTCGGCAATCAGCGCCACGCGATCGCCTTTTTTCAGATTCAGTGATAACAACCGCTTCGCACCAGCTTCGGCACGCGCTTTTAACGTCTGATATTCCAGTTGATCTTCAAGTTGGCAACGTCTGTCATAAAAATTCATTCCGGCGCTACTCAGAGCGGCGTAGTCCAAAGCATCAACCAGCGTTGGAAAATCGGCATAGCGCATAGGTAGGGAATGCGTAAAGATGTTATTAGACATATACACCACGAAAAAAATTGGATATCAGAAATAAAATGACAATAATGCGGTGGATTATATAGGCATAAAAGATAAATGAGATAGTATTTTCATCGGTGCGATATTGAACATTGATTTAAATAATAGGTTTGGCTTTGTTGTTTTTATTGTGAATGATATTTAATTTATGAATATATTAAGAAGAAGCCTTGTTTGGTTGCCTTAAATCGACAAAAGGCATTGAGGCGCTTCTGTGTAGTCTCTGACCTTATCTTAATTATTAATAAATACTATTTATTCTTTGTTTGTATTCATTGGGTTGATTATTAAGATGCCGTTCGTTGCTGTTGCAATCTGTTTGTCACCGTTAATTATTTGTTATCCACAGAGATATGGAATGCGATCTGCTGATGATTAAAATTGAAAAAGTAATTAATAAAAATGACATTAAGGCATTTATCGCTTTTCCGTCATCACTTTATCCCGATGATCCAAACTGGATACCCCCTTTGTTCATTGAACGCAGCGAGCATTTGTCGGCGAAGAATCCGGGGACGGACCATATTATCTGGCAGGCGTGGGTAGCAAAAAAAGCGGGGCAGATAGTCGGGCGGATTACCGCGCAAATCGATACCTTGCACCGCGAGCGTTACGGTGACGATACCGGTCATTTTGGCATGATTGACGCCATTGATGATCCGCAGGTTTTTGCCGCTTTGTTTGGCGCAGCGGAAGCATGGTTGAAGTTACAAGGTGCCAGTATGATCAGCGGGCCTTTCAGCCTGAATATCAATCAGGAAAGCGGATTACTGATTGAAGGTTTCGACACTCCGCCCTGTGCGATGATGCCGCACGGTAAACCGTGGTATGCCGCGCATATTGAACAATTGGGTTATCACAAAGGTATTGATTTACTGGCGTGGTGGATGCAACGAACCGATCTCACTTTCTCTCCGGCGCTAAAAAAACTGATGGATCAGGTACGCAAAAAGGTGACCATTCGTTGCATCAATCGTCAGCGGTTTGCTGAAGAGATGCAGATCCTGCGTGAGATTTTCAACTCTGGCTGGCAGCACAACTGGGGATTTGTGCCGTTTACCGAACATGAATTCGCTACCATGGGCGATCAACTAAAGTATCTGGTACCGGACGATATGATCTACGTCGCTGAGATTGGTTCTGCACCCTGCGCGTTTATTGTCGGCTTGCCGAACATCAACGAGGCGATTGCCGATCTGAACGGATCGCTCTTTCCCTTCGGCTGGGCAAAATTGCTGTGGCGCTTAAAAGTCAGCGGTGTGCGAACTGCGCGAGTGCCGCTGATGGGCGTGCGTGACGAGTATCAGTTCAGCCGCATCGGCCCGGTGATTGCGCTGTTATTGATTGAAGCCTTACGCGATCCGTTTGCTCGCCGGAAGATCGATGCGCTGGAAATGTCATGGATCCTCGAAACCAATACAGGCATGAATAACATGCTGGAACGCATTGGAGCGGAGCCGTACAAGCGTTACCGATTGTATGAAAAGCAGATTTAATACCAGATCCCATTAAGCGCACGGACGGTCATTCGGGAGAGTGTATAGATGAACAGATTTAACATCAGATCCTATTAAGCGCAGGGGCGGTCCCCTCGCCCCTCAGGGAGAGGGTTAGGGTGAGGGGGAAAACTCGGCTCACATTCCCCCCTTGTTCATCTCCAGTGGCACCGCCGAGCGAATCAAATGGTGGCCTTCCAGTTCGATATCGTGGAGATTCTTTTTCACGGTCCGCACATGATCACGTGCGGCGCGCTGGGCGACGTGCGGCAGTCGCTGCAACACCGCGTTGTAGATCCGCGCATGTTGGCGATCGATCTGCTTTTTTTGCTGTGGTCGATGGTAGAGATTATTTACGCTGGCAAACACTGAATTAAACATCAGATCGGTCAATGATTGCAGCGTAAAAACTAGCACCTGATTGTGGGAAGCCTGACAAATGGCAAGATGGAAAGCATGATCCAGCTGCGCGTGTTCGATCAGCGAAATTTCTTTGTTGTTTTCACTGGCGGCGAGCATTTTTTCATAACAGCGGGTTATCAAAACAAAATCCGCCTGGGTTCCCAGCGTAGCTGCCAACCTTGCCGATTCGCCTTCCAGCAATGCGCGAACGTCGAGTAGATCGTATAGCGTTCGCGGCTGTGTACTGAACAGATGGATCAGCGGGCTGGTGTCCTGCACGCGATTAAGGCGTGCGACACGAGAATCGCGCCCCTGTGCTGTTTCAATAATCCCGCGTCCGCGCAGCACGGTCAGCCCTTCACGCAGTGCGGAACGCGAGAAGCCGAGCTTTTCACACAGTCGACGCTCCGAAGGAAGCGGCTGACCGACCTTCAGCACGCCGTCGATAATTAACCGTTCGATACTCTCTGCAACCACTTCGCAAATAGGGCGACGTTCATCTTTCATTCCCGGACCTCGTGCACAGGTAGGACCAATTTTTCTGTTCTTGATTCGCAAAACACGCACATCACGTAAGTGATTATGTTACATCAATTTAACATTAAGTTAACCAAGGCAAGGTCACAGAGCTGGAAAAAAAATGGTCTGACCGGTAGCTAAAGAGATAGACGAAAACGAAAAGCCCGCTTAATAACTGTTCACAGAAGCAGCGCGCAAAAATCAGCTGCCACACAACACAACAAAGCGAACCCTACTCATGAGCATCTTGTACGAAGAGCGTCTTGATGGCGCTTTACCCGATGTCGACCGTACATCGGTACTGATGGCACTGCGTGAGCATGTCCCTGGACTGGAGATCCTGCATACCGATGAGGAGATCATTCCTTACGAGTGTGACGGGTTGAGCGCGTATCGTACGCGTCCATTACTGGTTGTTCTGCCTAAGCAGATGGAACAGGTGACGGCGATTCTCGCTGTCTGCCACCGTTTGCATGTACCGGTAGTGACCCGTGGCGCAGGCACCGGACTTTCTGGCGGTGCGCTGCCGCTGGAAAAAGGTGTGTTGTTGGTGATGGCGCGCTTTAAAGAAATCCTCGACATTAACCCCGTTGGTCGCCGTGCGCGTGTGCAGCCGGGCGTGCGTAACCTGGCGATCTCCCAGGCTGTTGCGTCGCATAATCTCTATTACGCGCCGGATCCTTCCTCACAAATCGCCTGTTCCATTGGCGGCAACGTGGCGGAAAACGCCGGGGGCGTCCACTGTCTGAAATATGGTCTGACCGTACATAATCTGCTGAAAATTGAAGTGCAAACGCTGGATGGCGAGACACTAACGCTGGGATCGGACGCGCTGGATTCGCCCGGTTTTGACCTGCTGGCGCTGTTCACCGGATCGGAAGGCATGCTCGGCGTGACCACCGAAGTGACGGTAAAACTGCTGCCGAAGCCCCCTGTGGCACGAGTTCTGTTAGCCAGCTTTGACTCAGTAGAAAAAGCCGGACTTGCGGTTGGCGACATCATCGCTAATGGCATTATCCCCGGCGGGCTGGAGATGATGGATAACCTGTCGATCCGCGCGGCGGAAGATTTTATTCATGCCGGTTATCCCGTCGATGCCGAAGCAATTTTATTATGTGAGTTGGACGGCGTGGAGTCTGATGTACAGGAAGACTGCGAGCGAGTTAACGACATCTTACTGAAAGCGGGCGCGACTGACGTCCGTCTGGCGCAGGATGAAGCGGAGCGCGTGCGTTTCTGGGCCGGTCGCAAAAATGCTTTTCCAGCGGTAGGACGTATTTCCCCGGATTACTACTGCATGGACGGCACCATCCCGCGCCGCGCGTTGCCTGGCGTACTGGAAGGCATTGCCCGTTTATCGCAGCAATATGATTTACGCGTTGCCAACGTCTTTCATGCCGGAGACGGCAATATGCACCCGTTAATCCTTTTCGATGCCAACGAACCCGGTGAATTCGCCCGTGCGGAAGAATTGGGTGGGAAGATCCTTGAACTCTGTGTTGAAGTAGGCGGCAGTATCAGTGGGGAACATGGCATCGGGCGCGAAAAAATCAATCAGATGTGCGCCCAGTTCAACAGTGATGAAATTACTACCTTTCATGCAGTCAAGGCGGCGTTTGATCCTGATGGTTTGCTGAACCCTGGGAAAAACATCCCCACACTGCACCGCTGCGCTGAATTTGGTGCCATGCACGTGCATCACGGTCATTTACCTTTCCCTGAACTGGAGCGTTTCTGATGCTACGCGAGTGTGATTACAGCCAGGCGCTGCTTGAGCAGGTGAATCAGGCGATTAGCGATAAAACGCCGCTGGTGATTCAGGGCAGCAATAGCAAAGCCTTTTTAGGTCGTCCTGTCACCGGGCAAGCGCTGGATGTGCGTTGTCATCGAGGCATTGTTAATTACGACCCGACCGAGCTGGTGATAACCGCGCGTGCCGGAACGCCGCTGGTGGCGATTGAAGCGGCGCTGGAGAGCGCGGGGCAAATGCTCCCCTGCGAGCCACCGCATTATGGTGACGAAGCCACCTGGGGCGGTATGGTCGCCTGCGGGCTGGCAGGGCCGCGTCGCCCGTGGAGTGGTTCGGTACGCGATTTTGTCCTCGGTACGCGCATTATTACCGGTACTGGAAAACATCTGCGCTTTGGTGGCGAAGTGATGAAAAACGTTGCCGGATACGATCTCTCGCGGTTAATGGCCGGAAGCTACGGCTGTCTTGGCGTGCTCACTGAAATCTCGATGAAAGTGTTGCCGCGACCGCGCGCCACACTGAGCTTGCGTCGGGAAATAAGCCTGCAAGAAGCCATGAGTGAAATCGCCCAGTGGCAACTCCAGCCATTACCCATTAGTGGCTTATGTTACTTCGACAATGCGTTGTGGATCCGCCTTGAAGGCGGTGAAGGATCGGTAAAAGCAGCACGTGAACTGCTGGGTGGCGAAGAGGTTGCGGGTCAGTTCTGGCAGCAATTGCGTGAACAACAACTGCCGTTCTTCTCATTACCGGGCACTTTATGGCGTATTTCCTTACCCACCGATGCGCCGATGATGGATTTACCCGGCGAGCAACTGATCGACTGGGGCGGCGCGTTACGTTGGCTGAAATCGACAGCCGATGACAATCAAATCCATCGCATTGCCCGCAACGCAGGCGGTCATGCGACCCGCTTTAGTGCCGGAGACGGTGGCTTTGCCCCGCTACCGGCTCCTTTATTCCGCTATCACCAGCAGCTTAAACAGCAGCTCGACCCTTGCGGCGTGTTTAACCCCGGTCGCATGTACGCGGAACTTTAAGGAGCAGGCTATGCAAACCCGGTTAACTGAAGAGATGCTTCAGAACGCGCGTGCGCTGGAAGCCGACAGCATCCTGCGCGCCTGTGTTCACTGTGGATTTTGTACCGCAACCTGCCCAACTTATCAGCTTTTAGGCGATGAACTGGACGGGCCGCGCGGGCGCATCTATCTGATTAAACAGGTGCTGGAGGGCAACGAAGTCACGCTTAAAACGCAGGAGCATCTCGATCGCTGTCTCACTTGTCGCAATTGTGAAACCACCTGTCCTTCTGGTGTGCGCTATCACAATTTGCTGGATATCGGGCGTGATATTGTCGAGCAGAAAGTGAAACGCCCACTGCCAGAACGAATGCTGCGCGAAGGGTTGCGCCAGGTTGTGCCGCGTCCGGCGGTCTTCCGTGCGCTGACGCAGGTAGGGCTGGTGCTGCGACCATTGTTACCAGAGCAAGTCAGAGCAAAATTGCCCGCTGGAACCATGAAAGCCAAACCGCGTCCGCCGCTGCGCCATAAGCGCCGGGTTTTAATGCTGGAAGGCTGCGCCCAACCTACGCTTTCGCCCAATACCAACGCGGCAACTGCGCGAGTGCTGGATCGTCTGGGGATCAGCGTGACGCCAGCTAATGAAGCAGGCTGTTGTGGCGCGGTGGACTATCATCTTAATGCGCAAGAGAAAGGGCTGGCGCGGGCGCGCAATAATATTGATGCCTGGTGGCCCGCGATTGAAGCAGGTGCCGAGGCAATTTTACAAACCGCCAGCGGTTGCGGCGCGTTCGTGAAAGAGTATGGGCAGATGCTGAAAAGTGATGCGTTGTACGCCGATAAAGCGCGTCGGGTCAGTGAACTGGCGGTCGATTTAGTCGAACTTCTGCGCAAGGAACCGCTGGAAAAACTGGCAATTCGCGGCGATAAAAAACTGGCCTTCCACTGCCCGTGTACCCTACAACATGCGCAAAAGCTGAACGGCGAAGTGGAAAAAGTGTTACTTCGTCTTGGATTTACCTTAACGGACGTTCCCGACAGCCATCTGTGCTGCGGCTCTGCGGGAACATATGCGTTAACGCATCCCGATCTGGCGCGCCAGCTGCGGGATAACAAAATGAATGCGCTGGAAAGCGGCAAACCGGAAATGATCGTCACCGCCAACATTGGTTGCCAGATGCATCTGGCGAGTGCCGGTCGTACCTCTGTGCGTCACTGGATTGAAATTGTAGAACAAGCCCTTGAAAAGGAATAACAAAATGAAAACTAAAGTCATTCTTAGCCAGCAAATGGCGAGTGCAATTATTGCCGCAGGTCAGGAAGAGGCGCAGAAAAATAACTGGTCTGTTTCCATTGCTGTTGCCGATGACGGCGGTCATCTGCTGGCGTTAAGTCGCATGGACGATTGCGCGCCGATTGCGGCTTACATCTCCCAGGAGAAAGCGCGTACCGCCGCGCTGGGGCGTCGTAAAACTAAGGGCTATGAAGAGATGGTGAACAACGGACGTACCGCGTTCGTGACTGCGCCGTTACTGACGTCGCTGGAAGGTGGCGTACCGGTTATTGTGGATGGGCAAATTATTGGTGCCGTGGGCGTTTCTGGTTTAACCGGAGCACAGGATGCGCAGGTCGCGAAAGCGGCAGCAGCGGTGTTGGCGAAATAAGCGAAAACGAGGAGATAAACAATGAGTCAAACCATAACCCAGGGCCGTTTACGCATTGACGCCGACTTTAAACGTTTTGTGGATGAAGAAGTTTTGCCTGGCGTGGAACTGGATGCTGCCGCGTTCTGGCGCAATGTTGATGAGATTGTTCACGATCTGGCGCCAGAAAATCGTCAGTTGCTGGCAGACCGCGATCGCATTCAGGCGGCGCTTGATGAGTGGCATCGCAGCAATCCGGGGCCGGTAAAAGATAAAGCGGCCTATAAATCTTTCCTGCGTGAACTGGGCTACCTGGTGCCACAGCCTGACCACGTTACGGTGGAAACCACGGGCATCGACAGCGAAATCACCAGTCAGGCGGGGCCACAGCTGGTGGTTCCGGCAATGAATGCTCGCTACGCGCTGAACGCGGCGAACGCTCGCTGGGGATCGCTGTACGACGCGCTATACGGCAGTGACATCATCCCGCAGGAAGGGGCGATGGTCAGCGGCTACGATCCGCAGCGCGGTGCGCTGGTTATCGCCTGGGTTCGACGTTTCCTCGATGAATCACTGCCGCTGGAAAATGGCAGCTATCAGGATGTGGTGGCGTTTAGCGTGGTCGACAAACAATTACGTATCCAGTTGAAAAATAGTCAAGAAAGCACGTTACGTACACCGGCACAGTTTGTCGGTTACCGTGGCGATGCCGCTGCGCCAACCTGCATTTTGCTGAAAAATAACGGCCTGCATATCGAGCTACAAATCGATGCCAACGGGCGGATTGGCAAAGACGATCCGGCGCACATCAACGATGTTATCGTCGAAGCGGCCATCAGTACCATTCTCGACTGTGAAGATTCGGTCGCAGCGGTTGATGCGGAAGATAAAATCCTACTGTACCGCAACCTGCTGGGCCTGATGCAGGGGACTCTGCAAGAGAAAATGGAGAAAAACGGTCGGCAAATCGTGCGTAAACTGAATGACGATCGTCAGTACACCGCCGCCGATGGCTCTGAAATTTCTCTGCACGGACGTTCGCTGCTGTTTATCCGCAACGTAGGTCATTTGATGACCATTCCTGTGATTTGGGACAGCGAAGGTAATGAAATTCCGGAAGGTATTCTTGATGGCGTCATGACTGGTGCGATTGCCCTCTACGACTTAAAAGTGCAGAAAAACTCGCGTACCGGCAGTGTTTATATTGTGAAACCGAAAATGCACGGTCCACAGGAAGTGGCTTTTGCCAACAAACTGTTTACCCGCATTGAGACAATGCTTGGTATGAAACCGAATACCCTGAAAATGGGCATTATGGATGAAGAACGCCGGACCTCGCTGAACTTGCGTAGCTGTATCGCTCAGGCGAGCAACCGCGTGGCGTTTATCAACACTGGCTTCCTCGACCGTACCGGCGATGAGATGCATTCGGTGATGGAAGCGGGCCCGATGCTGCGTAAAAACCAGATGAAATCGACGCCGTGGATCAAAGCCTACGAGCGCAATAACGTGCTTTCCGGCCTGTTCTGCGGGCTGCGCGGTAAAGCGCAAATCGGTAAAGGGATGTGGGCAATGCCGGACCTGATGGCAGACATGTACAGCCAGAAGGGCGATCAGTTACGCGCCGGGGCGAACACGGCCTGGGTTCCGTCGCCAACTGCCGCTACACTCCATGCGCTGCACTACCATCAAACCAACGTACAGAGTGTGCAAGCCAACATTGCCCAGACCGAGTTCAATGCTGAATTTGAACCGCTGCTGGACGATCTGCTGACCATTCCGGTTGCTGAAAACGCTAACTGGTCGGCACAAGAGATCCAACAAGAGCTGGATAACAACGTACAGGGGATTCTGGGTTACGTGGTGCGCTGGGTGGAGCAGGGGATTGGTTGTTCAAAAGTGCCGGATATTCACAACGTGGCGCTGATGGAAGACCGTGCAACGTTGCGTATCTCCAGCCAGCATATCGCCAACTGGTTACGTCACGGTATTTTGACCAAAGATCAGGTGCATGCGTCGCTGGAGAACATGGCGAAAGTGGTGGATCAGCAAAATGCTGGCGATCCGGCATATCGTCCGATGGTCGGGAATTTCGCTAACTCGTGTGCCTTTAAAGCTGCCAGCGATTTGATCTTCCTCGGCGTGAAACAGCCAAACGGTTATACCGAACCGTTATTACACGCCTGGCGTTTACGTGAAAAAGAAAGTCATTAATAGCATCAAAAAAGCCCCGGCAAGTTTTATTGTCGGGGCTATGATAGTAACTGCGGTAGTATATTTATCCCGGAAATAACCGGGGCGATTATCAGGGTTTAACAATATTAAATACCCGTAGCGCATCACTAGCGGGACTAAAACAACATTATGGACATCTTTACGATACTCTGCGCCTGTGTGTGCGGAACAGAAACCCTTACCCGATATACTTGTTATGCCAGAGGTAGCAATTGCGTTAGCGGCGTGCTGTTGCTGTAAAGTATAACGCCTATATTTTACAGTTCAGTCCTCTTTTGCTTATTACAAACCTTAAATATATCAAGTATATAAAGATAATAAGAGACTGAACAATATGGTTACCTGGACCCAAATGTATATGCCGATGGGAGGACTGGGGCTATCCGCTCTGGTCGCCCTGATCCCGATAATATTCTTCTTCGTTGCACTCGCGGTATTACGTCTGAAAGGGCATGTTGCTGGAGCAATAACCCTTATATTATCTATCCTGATTGCGATATTCGCCTTTAAAATGCCAATTGATATGGCATTTGCTGCTGCGGGCTATGGCTTTATTTATGGATTATGGCCTATTGCGTGGATTATTGTCGCGGCGGTATTCCTGTATAAATTAACCGTTGCCAGCGGGCAGTTTGATATTATCCGCAGTTCGGTTATCTCCATCACCGATGATCAGCGTTTGCAGGTGTTACTGATTGGTTTCTCCTTTGGCGCACTGCTGGAAGGAGCGGCTGGCTTTGGCGCGCCGGTGGCGATTACAGGCGCTCTGCTGGTGGGGCTGGGCTTCAAACCGTTATATGCGGCGGGGTTGTGTCTGATTGCCAACACTGCGCCGGTGGCGTTTGGTGCGTTGGGCGTGCCGATTCTGGTCGCTGGTCAGGTAACGGGAATCGATCCGTTTGATATTGGCGCAATGGCGGGACGTCAGTTACCGTTCCTGTCGGTTCTTGTGCCATTCTGGCTGGTGGCAATGATGGACGGTTGGAAAGGGGTGAAAGAGACCTGGCCAGCGGCGCTGGTTGCAGGGGGAAGCTTCGCTGTCACGCAGTTCTTTACCTCTAACTACATTGGTCCGGAACTGCCGGATATTACTTCGGCGCTGGTGAGTATTGTCTCACTCGCTTTATTCCTTAAAGTCTGGCGGCCGAAAAATACCGAAACGGCAATCAGCATGGGGCAATCCGCAGGTGCGATGGTGGTAAATAAGCCATCTTCTGGCGGTCCCGTGCCTTCAGAATATAGTCTGGGGCAAATCATTCGTGCATGGTCACCGTTTTTAATCTTAACGGTACTGGTTACCATCTGGACGATGAAACCATTTAAAGCGTTATTTGCTCCGGGCGGTGCGTTTTATTCGCTGGTGATTAATTTCCAGATCCCTCATTTGCATCAACAAGTGTTGAAAGCGGCACCCATTGTCGCCCAGCCAACGCCAATGGATGCGGTGTTTAAATTCGACCCCCTCTCTGCTGGCGGCACCGCTATTTTTATTGCGGCGATTATCTCTATCTTCATCCTCGGCGTGGGGATCAAGAAAGGTATTGGCGTCTTTGCCGAAACGCTAATTAGCCTGAAGTGGCCGATACTGTCGATTGGCATGGTGCTGGCGTTCGCCTTCGTCACCAACTATTCCGGTATGTCCACCACGCTGGCGCTGGTACTGGCGGGCACAGGCGTGATGTTCCCGTTCTTCTCACCGTTCCTTGGCTGGTTGGGTGTATTTCTCACGGGTTCGGATACGTCTTCTAACGCCCTGTTTGGTTCACTGCAATCAACGACGGCGCAGCAAATCAACGTCTCTGACACCCTGCTGGTGGCAGCAAACACCAGCGGTGGCGTGACCGGCAAGATGATCTCCCCGCAATCTATCGCCGTGGCCTGTGCCGCGACAGGTATGGTGGGTCGAGAATCTGAACTGTTCCGCTACACCGTGAAGCACAGTCTGATTTTTGCCAGCGTTATCGGCATTATCACCCTGCTGCAGGCGTATGTGTTTACCGGAATGTTAGTCTCGTAAATCAATAAAGCCGGATGATCGTTAATATCATCCGGCTTCATTCTTTGTTCATTACATTATTCTGTCTTATTAATTTAAAATCATTTCCTGCTTTATTATCTATACAGTAATAATGTATTGCATTCAGATAACATACTAAATAATTAAGGGTGTGAGAATATCTGTTTTTTTATCACGCAAAACAAGTCTGTATTAATTATGTTCGCTTGATGAGCAAACACCGTTCTATCTGTTGCTTTTGCAATCTAAATCGTTAAAACTATCAACGAATTTATATGGTTACGCTGTGAAAAGTTGTTGATTTTTTGTTTGTTGAAATTTCGTAAAAATAACCTGGCAGATATCGTATAGGGGATATTCTTATAGATTTCACCTGTTTTTCTATAAATGATGCCGTTTTCTTAAGAATGGAGGAAGTTATTAGAGAAAATAAAGCATAAAACTATTTTCCCAGTTACAAATTCTTTAATTTTATTTTGTCACTTGCGTTATTAATGAATAAGAAATTTAAATATAAAAAATCGCTTTTAGCGGCTATTTTAAGCGCAACCTTATTAACCGGTTGTGATGGCGGTGGTTCAGGATCGTCCTCCGATACGCCGTCTGTAGATTCTGGAGCAGGGACTTTGCCGGAAGTGAAACCCGATCCAATACCAACCCCGGAACCGACACCTGAGCCGACGCCGGACCCAGAACCTACACCAGACCCGACACCCGATCCAGAGCCGACACCAGAACCGGAGCCAGAACCTGTTCCTACGAAAACGGGGTATCTGACCCTGGGCGGAAGCCAGCGGGTAACTGGTGCTACCTGTAATGGTGAATCCAGCGACGGCTTTACCTTTACGCCAGGCAATACCGTGAGTTGTGTGGTGGGCAGTACGACCATTGCAACATTCAACACCCAGTCAGAGACTGCGCGTAGCCTGCGTGCGGTTGACAAAGTGTCGTTTAGCCTTGAGGACGCGCAGGAGCTGGCGGATTCTGCAAATAAGAAAACCAACGCCATCTCTCTGGTGACGTCCAGCGACAGTTGCCCCGCAGATGCAGAACAGCTTTGTCTTACTTTCTCGTCAGTGGTTGATCGCGCGCGTTTTGAAAAACTGTATAAGCAAATTGATCTGGCAACAAACGATTTCAGCAAGCTGGTCAATGAAGAGGTGGAAAACAATGCTGCGACTGATAAAGCGCCGTCCACCCATACCTCAACGGTAGTGCCAGTCACGACAGAGGGAACAAAACCGGATCTGAACGCGTCCTTCGTGTCGGCTAACGCGGAACAGTTTTATCAGTATCAACCAACTGAAATCATTCTTTCCGAAGGCCATCTGGTGGATAGCCTGGGGAACGGTGTTGCTGGCGTAGACTACTACACCAATTCAGGCCGTGGCGTAACTGACGAAAACGGTAAATTCTCCTTTAGCTGGGGCGAAACCATCTCCTTTGGTATCGATACCTTTGAACTGGGCTCAGTACGCGGCAATAAGTCGACTATTGCGCTGACTGAATTGGGTGATGAAGTTCACGGCGCGAATGTTGATCAGCTTATCCACCGCTATTCGAAAGCCGGACAAAATAATACCCGTGTTGTTCCGGACGATGTACGCAAGATCTTTGCCGAATATCCCAACGTCATCAACGAGATTATCAATCTCTCGTTATCCAATGGCGCGACGCTGGATGAAGGCGATCAAAACGTTGTGCTGCCTAACGAATTTATCGAGCAGTTTAAGACGGGTCAGGCCAAAGAGATCGATACCGCGATTTGTGCGAAAACCGACGGTTGTAACGAGGCTCGCTGGTTCTCGCTGACGACGCGCAATGTTAATGACGGCCAGATTCAGGGCGTTATCAACAAGCTGTGGGGCGTGGATACGAACTACCAGTCTGTCAGCAAGTTCCATGTATTCCATGACTCTACCAACTTCTATGGCAGCACGGGAAATGCGCGCGGTCAGGCGGTGGTGAATATCTCCAACGCGGCATTCCCGATTCTGATGGCGCGTAATGATAAAAACTACTGGCTGGCGTTTGGCGAAAAACGCGCCTGGGATAAAAACGAGCTGGCGTACATTACGGAAGCGCCTTCCATTGTGCAGCCAGAGAACGTTACGCGCGATACCGCCACCTTCAATCTGCCGTTTATTTCGCTGGGGCAAGTCGGTGAGGGCAAACTGATGGTTATCGGTAACCCGCACTACAACAGCATTTTGCGTTGCCCGAATGGTTACAGCTGGGCCGGTGGTGTTAATGATAAAGGTGAGTGTACGCTCAGCGGTGATTCAGATGACATGAAGCACTTCATGCAGAACGTACTGCGCTATCTGTCAAACGACATCTGGCAGCCAAATACCAAGAGCACAATGACCGTGGGTACGAACCTGGAAAACGTTTATTTCAAAAATCATGGCCAGGTTACGGGGAGCCGTGCTGCGTTTGGCTTCCATCCGGATTTCGCAGGTATTTCTGTTAAACATTTGACCAGCTATGGCGATCTGAATCCGGAAGAAGTTCCGTTGCTGATCCTCAACGGCTTTGAATATGTGACTCAGTGGTCTGGTGATCCCTATGCAGTGCCTCTACGTGCAGATACCAGCAAACCGAAGCTGAGCCAGCAGGATGTGACCGATCTGATAGCCTATCTGGACAAAGGCGGTTCGGTGCTGATCATGGAAAACGTGATGAGCAATCTTAAGGAAGAGAGCG
Organism: Escherichia sp. MOD1-EC5990; assembly: GCF_002965285.1. Lineage (NCBI taxonomy): Bacteria > Pseudomonadati > Pseudomonadota > Gammaproteobacteria > Enterobacterales > Enterobacteriaceae > Escherichia > Escherichia sp. MOD1-EC5990. The sequence continues at coordinate 315,077 of NZ_PTRV01000003.1, forward strand.
CGTCTGGCTTTGTGCGCCTGCTTGATGCCGCAGGCCTGTCAATGGCACTGAACAAGTCGGTGGTGAATAATGATCCTCAAGGGTATCCGAACCGCGTTCGTCAGCAGCGCGCAACGGGCATTTGGGTCTATGAACGTTATCCTGCCGTAGACGGTGCGTTGCCATACTCCATCGATAGCGAGACAGGGGAAGTTAAGTGGAAATATCAGGTAGATAACAAACCTGATGACAAACCGAAACTGGAAGTTGCCAGCTGGCTGGAAGATGTAGATGGCAAACAGGAAACGCGCTATGCCTTTATTGATGAGGCGGAGTTTAAAACCAAAGAGTCTCTGGAGGCTGCAAAGGCAAAAATCTTTGAGAAGTTTCCTGGATTACAGGAGTGTAAGGACTCGGCATACCACTATGAGGTCAACTGCCTGGAATATCGTCCTGGCACGGGGGTTCCGGTTACTGGTGGCATGTATGTTCCGCGCTATACGCAACTGAATCTTGACGCCAACACGGCGAAAGCGATGGTGCAGGCTGCGGATTTAGGCACCAACATTCAGCGCCTGTATCAGCATGAGCTTTATTTCCGTACTAAAGGCAGTAAAGGTGAGCGTCTGAACAGCGTCGATCTGGAGCGTTTGTACCAGAACATGTCGGTCTGGTTGTGGAACGATACGGCTTATCGTTATGAAGAAGGCAAAAATGACGAGCTGGGCTTTAAAACGTTCACCGAGTTCCTGAACTGCTACGCTAACGATGCTTACGATGGTGGCACGCAGTGCTCCGCAGAGCTGAAACAATCGCTGATCGATAACAAGATGATCTACGGAGATAATACTGCCAAAGCGGGCATGATGAACCCGAGCTACCCGCTCAACTATATGGAAAAACCGCTGACGCGCCTGATGCTGGGCCGTTCCTGGTGGGATCTGAACATTAAAGTTGATGTCGAGAAGTACCCGGGAGCCGTATCGGAAGAGGGGCAGAACGTTACTGAAACCATCAGCCTGTACTCGAACCCGACCAAATGGTTTGCGGGTAACATGCAGTCTACTGGTCTGTGGGCACCGGCTCAGAAAGAGGTCACCATTAAGTCTTCGGCGTCAGTCCCAGTGACTGTTACCGTGGCACTGGCTGACGACCTGACTGGACGTGAGAAGCATGAAGTTGCGCTGAACCGTCCGCCAAGAGTCACTAAAACCTATTCTCTGGCGGCTAACGGTGAATTGACGTTCAAGGTGCCTTACGGTGGCCTGATTTATATCAAAGGCGACAGCAATGACAATGAATCTGCCACCTTCACCTTTACTGGTGTAGTAAAAGCGCCGTTCTATAAAGACGGTAAGTGGCAACACGATCTGAACTCCCCTGCGCCGCTGGGCGAGCTGGAGTCAGACGCTTTCATCTACACCACGCCGAAGAAGAATCTGAATGCCAGCAATTACACTGGCGGACTGGAGCAATTCGCTAAAGATCTGGATACCTTTGCCAGCTCGATGAATGACTTCTATGGCCGTGATAGCGAAAGCGGTAACCACCGGATGTTTACCTATAAAGCATTGACGGGGCATAAACATCGTTTCACCAACGATGTGCAGATCTCCATTGGTGACGCGCACTCTGGTTATCCGGTGATGAACAGCAGCTTCTCGCCGAACAGCACCACGCTGCCGACGACGCCGCTGAACGACTGGCTGATCTGGCATGAAGTAGGGCATAACGCCGCAGAAACGCCGCTGACTGTTCCAGGCGCGACCGAAGTGGCGAACAACGTGCTGGCGCTGTACATGCAGGATCGCTATCTCGGCAAGATGAACCGTGTTGCTGACGATATTACCGTTGCGCCGGAATATCTGGAGGAGAGCAACGGTCAGGCATGGGCGCGCGGCGGTGCGGGTGATCGTCTGCTGATGTACGCGCAGCTGAAGGAATGGGCTGAGAAAAACTTTGATATCACTAAGTGGTATCCAGAAGGTAACCTGCCTAAGTTCTACAGCGATCGTGAAGGGATGAAGGGCTGGAACCTGTTCCAGTTGATGCATCGTAAAGCGCGCGGTGATGAGGTTGGCGACAAAACCTTTGGCGGCAAGAATTACTGTGCTGAATCCAACGGTAACGCAGCGGACACGCTGATGCTGTGTGCCTCCTGGGTCGCCCAGACGGATCTTTCCGCATTCTTTAAGAAATGGAATCCGGGCGCGAATGCTTACCAGCTGCCGGGGGCGAGCGAGATGAACTTCGAGGGCGGTGTGAGCCCGTCGGCTTACGAGACGCTCGCGGCGCTTGGTCTGCCGAAACCGCAGCAAGGGCCGGAAACCATTAATCAGGTTACCGAGCATAAGATGTCAGCCGAGTAAGCCCGTAGGCCGGATAAGGCGCTTGCGCCGCATCCGGCATGAAATAAGGCGCACCGGGTCAACACATTTGCCCGATGCGCCAGCTTATCGGGCCTACAGACAGGGAAAGCCGTGATTATTTTCGCTGGCAGACACCCGTAGGCCGGATAAGGCGCTCGCGCCGCATCCGGCATAAAATAAGGCGCATTGGGTTAACACATTTGCCCGATGCGCAAGCTTATCGGGCCTGGAGGAAAGCCGTATGGCATACACCTGCAGGCCCGCATCCGGCAAGTTACAACAAACAACCTTTAACCATGCTTTTTGATGTTTTTCAGCAATACCCTGCGGCGATGCCCATACTGGCAACCGTCGGAGGATTGATCATCGGCAGTTTTTTGAATGTGGTGATTTGGCGTTACCCCATCATGCTGCGCCAACAAATGGCGGAGTTTCACGGTGAAATGCCGAGTGCGCAGTCAAAAATAAGCCTGGCGCTGCCGCGTTCGCACTGTCCGTATTGTCAGCAGACCATCCGCGTTCGTGACAACATCCCGCTACTCTCCTGGTTGATGCTCAAAGGGCGCTGCCGTGATTGTCAGGCGAAAATCAGCAAGCGTTATCCGCTGGTGGAGTTATTGACGGCACTCGCTTTTTTGCTGGCGAGCCTGGTCTGGCCGGAAAGTGGATGGGGGCTGGCGGTGATGATATTATCCGCCTGGCTTATTGCCGCGAGCATCATCGACCTCGACAACCAATGGCTGCCCGATGTTTTTACTCAGGGCGTATTGTGGACAGGACTGATTGCGGCATGGGCGCAACAGAGTCCGTTAACGCTACAAGACGCAGTTACCGGCGTCCTGGTGGGATTTATCACTTTTTACTCCCTGCGCTGGCTGGCCGGAATAATTCTGCGTAAAGAAGCATTAGGCATGGGCGATGTATTACTCTTCGCCGCGTTAGGTGGCTGGGTGGGCGCGTTGTCGCTGCCCAATGTGGCTTTAATCGCCTCATGCTGCGGCCTGATATATGCCGTTATTACAAAAAGAGGATCAACCACACTGCCTTTTGGACCGTGTTTAAGTCTGGGCGGTATAGCAACACTTTATCTACAGGCATTGTTTTAATGATAACCCCGTCATTATCAAAGTGACATTTTAACTCTTATTAATAACCTTAGAGATTATTTACCATGTCGATAAAACAGATGCCAGGGAGGGTATTAATATCGCTATTATTGAGCGCTACAGGATTATTAAGTGGCTGTGCCAGCCATAATGAAAATGCCAGTTTACTGGCGAAAAAACAGGCGCAAAATATCAGCCAAAACCTGCCGATTAAATCTGCGGGTTATACCTTAGTGCTGGCGCAAAGCAGCGGCACGACGGTAAAAATGACCATCATCAGCGAAGCGGGTGCTCAGACCATGCAGACGCCTGACGCCTTTTTAGCCAGCTACCAACGACAAATGTGTGCAGACCCAACGGTGAAATTAATGATCACCGAGGGAATTAATTACAGCATAACGATTAATGATACACGTACAGGTAACCAGTATCAGCGGAAACTGGATCGCACTACTTGTGGAATAGTCAAAGCATAACGTCGGGTATATAAATTGGCGCGGGTTGTTTTTCGTGACGCACGAATTTATCTCATTCAATGGCTGACTAAAATTCGTCACACTCTTAACCAGAGACAATCTCTTAATACAAACAAAGAGCATCTTCGCAAAATTGTACGCGCGATGTTCTGGCTGATGCTGCTTATTATTTCTGCAAAAATGGCGTATTCACTCTGGCGCTATTTCTCCTTTTCTGCGGAATATACGGCGGTTTCTCAATCGGTGAATAAACAGCCCCATGCGGATGTAAAAACGTTCGATAAAAAAGATGTGCAATTAATCAGCCAGCAAAACTGGTTTGGTAAATATCAGCGCGTCGCCACACCGGTAAAGCAACCTGAACCTGTAGCAGAAACGCGTCTTAATGTGGTGCTGCGCGGGATCGCCTTTGGTGCCAGACCCGGCGCGGTGATTGAAGAAGGTGGCAAACAGCAGGTCTATTTGCAGGGTGAACGGCTTGGCTCTCACAACGCAGTGATTGAGGAAATCAACCGCGACCATGTGATGCTGCGCTATCAGGGAAAAATAGAGCGGCTCAGTCTGGCAGAAGAGGAGCGTTCCACCGTAGCCGTGACCAACAAAAAAGCCGTCAGTGACGAAGCAAAGCAAGCTGTTGCTGAGCCTGCTACCCGTGCGCCCGTTGAGATCCCGGCTGCTGTGCGTCAGGCACTGGCGAAAGATCCGCAGAAAATTTTTAACTATATCCAGCTTACGCCTGTGCGTAAGGAGGGAATTGTCGGTTATGCAGTGAAGCCGGGGGCAGATCGTTCTCTGTTCGATGCCAGCGGTTTCAGGGAAGGCGATATCGCCATTGCGCTCAATCAGCAGGATTTCACTGATCCACGAGCAATGATTGCTCTGATGCGGCAGTTACCTTCAATGGATTCCATTCAACTTACGGTTTTACGCAAGGGTGCGCGCTACGACATTTCCATCGCGCTGCGCTAACCGCATTTAATCCAGGAGAATCATTCATCGTGTTTTGGCGTGATATTACGTTGTCGGTCTGGCGTAAGAAGACAACTGGCCTCAAAACAAAAAAGCGTTTACTGCCGCTGGTGCTGGCAGCGGTATTATGCAGTTCACCGGTCTGGGCGGAAGAAGCCACTTTCACCGCTAATTTTAAAGATACCGACCTGAAATCGTTCATCGAAACCGTCGGCGCTAACCTTAATAAAACCATCATTATGGGGCCGGGCGTACAGGGGAAAGTGAGTATTCGCACCATGACCCCGCTCAATGAACGCCAGTATTACCAGTTATTCCTTAATCTGCTGGAAGCGCAGGGGTATGCCGTCGTACCGATGGAAAACGACGTGCTGAAGGTGGTGAAATCAAGCGCCGCGAAAGTCGAGCCACTGCCGCTGGTCGGTGAAGGCAGCGACAACTACGCGGGCGATGAAATGGTCACTAAAGTAGTGCCGGTACGTAATGTTTCGGTACGCGAGCTGGCACCGATCCTGCGCCAGATGATTGACAGCGCAGGCTCAGGCAACGTTGTTAATTACGATCCCTCCAACGTGATTATGCTCACCGGGCGCGCCTCCGTCGTGGAACGGCTGACAGAAGTGATCCAGCGCGTGGATCATGCGGGAAACCGCACTGAAGAGGTGATCCCGCTGGATAACGCCTCGGCCTCGGAAATTGCCCGCGTGCTGGAAAGCCTGACTAAAAACAGCGGCGAGAACCAGCCAGCAACGCTGAAATCTCAAATTGTCGCTGATGAACGCACCAACAGCGTGATTGTCAGTGGTGACCCTGCCACGCGAGACAAAATGCGCCGCCTGATCCGTCGGCTGGACTCAGAAATGGAGCGCAGCGGCAACAGCCAGGTGTTCTATCTCAAATACAGCAAAGCCGAAGATCTGGTCGATGTGTTGAAACAGGTCAGCGGCACGCTCACAGCGGCTAAAGAAGAGGCGGAAGGCACGGTTGGTAGCGGGCGTGAGGTTGTCTCCATCGCCGCCAGCAAACACAGTAATGCCCTGATTGTCACCGCGCCGCAGGACATCATGCAGTCGCTGCAAAGCGTGATTGAACAACTGGATATTCGCCGTGCTCAGGTGCATGTCGAGGCGTTGATCGTGGAAGTTGCCGAAGGCAGCAATATCAACTTCGGCGTGCAGTGGGCGTCGAAAGATGCCGGATTAATGCAGTTTGCTAACGGTACGCAGATCCCTATCGGTACGCTGGGCGCAGCCATTTCTCAGGCGAAACCGCAGAAAGGTTCAACGGTGATCAGCGAAAACGGTGCCACCACCATTAACCCGGATACTAACGGCGATCTCTCCACGCTCGCCCAGCTTCTTTCTGGCTTTAGCGGTACGGCGGTTGGCGTGGTGAAAGGCGACTGGATGGCGCTGGTACAGGCGGTTAAAAACGACTCCAGCTCGAACGTTCTCTCCACGCCGAGCATCACTACGCTGGACAACCAGGAAGCCTTCTTCATGGTGGGCCAGGATGTTCCGGTATTAACCGGCTCTACCGTTGGCTCCAATAACAGCAATCCTTTCAATACAGTAGAAAGGAAAAAAGTCGGCATCATGCTGAAAGTCACGCCGCAGATTAACGAAGGAAACGCGGTACAGATGGTGATTGAGCAGGAAGTGTCGAAGGTGGAAGGACAGACCAGCCTCGACGTCGTGTTTGGCGAGCGCAAACTGAAAACTACCGTGCTGGCAAACGATGGTGAGCTGATCGTGCTTGGCGGTCTGATGGACGATCAGGCGGGAGAAAGCGTGGCGAAAGTGCCGCTGCTGGGCGATATCCCGTTGATTGGTAACCTGTTTAAATCGACGGCGGATAAAAAAGAAAAACGTAACCTGATGGTGTTTATCCGCCCGACCATTCTGCGTGATGGTATGGCGGCAGACGGCGTGTCGCAGCGCAAATATAACTATATGCGCGCCGAACAGATCTATCGCGATGAGCAAGGCTTAAGCCTGATGCCGCACACCGCGCAGCCGGTACTGCCAGCGCAAAATCAGGCTCTACCGCCGGAAGTTCGTGCGTTCCTTAATGCCGGGAGAACGCGTTAATGGTGCCTGTAGCACAGGAAACCACCGCTAACACCGTGCGTCTGCCCTACAGTTTCAGCCGTCGGTTTAGCCTGGTGGCATGGTGCGAAGCGTCGCTGGAGATCCTCCATGTGCATCCGTTGTCGCTCTCTGTTTTGCAGGAGCTGCAGCGGGGGCTGAACGCGTCTTTTACGCTGCGGCAAATCGACGAGGCCGAATTTGAACAGCGGCTGAATGCGGTCTGGCAGCGGGACTCTTCCGAGGCCCGCCAGCTGATGGAAGATCTCGGTTCTGCTGAGGACTTTTTTACTCTCGCAGAAGAACTACCGGAAACGGAAGATCTGCTGGAAAGTGACGACGATGCGCCAATCATCAAACTGATCAACGCCATGTTGGCAGAGGCGATTAAAGAAGGCGCTTCGGATATCCACATCGAGACGTTTGAAAAGAGTCTGGTGATCCGTTTTCGTGTTGACGGCACACTACATGAAATGCTGCGTCCGGGGCGCAAACTGGCCTCGCTGCTGGTCTCGCGTATTAAGGTGATGGCACGGCTGGATATCGCCGAAAAACGCGTACCGCAGGATGGGCGCATTGCGCTGCTGCTGGGCGGTCGGGCGATTGACGTGCGTGTCTCCACTATGCCTTCCGCCTGGGGCGAGCGCGTGGTGCTGCGACTGCTGGACAAAAACCAGGCCCGCCTGACGCTGGAGCGTCTGGGGTTGAGCCATGAACTGACCGCGCAGTTGCGCCAGTTACTGCACAAACCGCACGGCATCTTTCTGGTGACGGGGCCGACAGGTTCCGGCAAAAGCACCACGCTGTACGCCGGATTGCAGGAGCTGAACAACCACTCGCGCAACATTCTCACGGTTGAAGACCCCATCGAATACATGATTGAAGGGATCGGTCAGACACAGGTTAACACCCGCGTCGGCATGACCTTCGCCCGTGGCCTGCGCGCGATTTTGCGTCAGGACCCGGATGTGGTGATGGTCGGTGAAATCCGCGATACCGAAACCGCAGAAATCGCCGTCCAGGCGTCATTGACCGGACACCTGGTACTTTCCACGCTGCATACCAACACGGCGGTGGGGGCGATCACGCGTTTGCAGGATATGGGCGTTGAGCCTTTCCTGCTCTCTTCCAGCCTGACGGGCGTGATGGCGCAGCGACTTGTTCGCACACTGTGCACCGACTGCCGCCAGCCCGCGCCTGCCACTGATGAAGAAAAACGCCTGCTGGGAATTACCGATGTGCGTACCGTCACGCTGTACCATCCGCAGGGCTGCCCCGCCTGTAATCACAAAGGTTTTCGCGGACGTACCGCTATCCATGAACTGATCGTGGTGGACGCCACATTGCGTGATTTGATCCACCGTCAGACCGGGGAACTGGAGCTGGAACGTTATGTCCGGCAACACTCTGCGGGTATCCGCAGCAACGGCATTGAGAAAGTGCTCGCCGGAGAAACCTCTCTCGATGAAGTGCTGCGGGTAACGATGGAGGCGTAATGGCACTGTTTTACTATCAGGCGTTACAGCGTAATGGTCGCAAAACCAAAGGTATGATTGAGGCGGATTCCGCGCGTCATGCCCGCCAGTTGTTGCGCGGTAAAGAGCTTATCCCCGTACACATTGAAGCCCGGATGAATGCTTCGTCAGGGGGAATGTTGCAGCGTCGGCAACACGCACATCGTCGTGTGGAGGCGGCAGATCTGGCGCTGTTCACTCGCCAACTGGCAACGCTGGTGCAGGCAGCAATGCCGCTGGAAACCTGCTTACAGGCGGTCAGTGAGCAAAGTGAAAAACTGCATGTAAAAAGCCTCGGAATGGCGCTACGCAGCCGGATTCAGGAAGGTTACACCCTGTCGGACAGCCTGCGCGAACATCCCCGCGTCTTTGACTCCCTATTTTGTTCGATGGTGGCTGCCGGAGAAAAATCCGGGCATCTCGACGTGGTACTCAATCGCCTGGCGGATTACACCGAACAGCGACAGCGCCTGAAATCACGCCTGCTGCAGGCCATGCTCTATCCGCTGGTACTGCTGGTGGTGGCAACGGGCGTGGTCACTATTTTGCTGACGGCGGTGGTGCCGAAAATTATCGAACAGTTTGATCATCTCGGACACGCGCTGCCTGCCTCCACCCGCGCTCTTATCGCTATGAGCGACGCGTTGCAGACCAGCGGCGTTTACTGGCTGGCGGGTCTGCTGGGGCTTCTGGTGCTGGGGCAACGACTACTCAAAAATCCTGCTATGCGCCTGCGCTGGGATAAAACCTTGCTGCGCCTGCCCGTGACGGGGCGTGTTGCGCGCGGACTGAATACGGCGCGCTTTTCCCGCACCTTAAGCATCCTCACCGCCAGCAGTGTTCCGTTGCTGGAAGGCATTCAGACCGCCGCTGCCGTGTCGGCAAATCGCTATGTCGAGCAACAACTGCTGCTGGCGGCAGATCGCGTCCGCGAAGGGAGCAGTCTACGCGCTGCGCTAGCGGAGTTGCGCCTGTTTCCGCCGATGATGCTGTACATGATCGCCTCCGGCGAACAGAGTGGCGAGCTGGAAACCATGCTTGAACAGGCCGCAGTCAACCAGGAACGGGAATTTGATACCCAGGTAGGGCTGGCGTTGGGGCTGTTTGAGCCTGCTCTGGTGGTGATGATGGCGGGTGTGGTGCTGTTTATCGTCATCGCCATCCTCGAGCCGATGCTGCAACTGAATAATATGGTTGGAATGTAATTTACGGAGTTATCACATGAACTCGTTATCCCGCACACAAAAACCACGGGCAGGTTTTACCCTGCTGGAAGTGATGGTGGTGATTGTTATTCTTGGCGTCCTGGCAAGTCTGGTGGTGCCTAACCTTTTGGGCAACAAAGAGAAAGCAGATCGGCAAAAAGCCATCAGCGATATCGTGGCGCTGGAGAACGCGCTGGATATGTATCGACTGGATAACGGGCGTTATCCGACCACCGAACAGGGGCTTGAGGCGCTGATCCAGCAACCGGCCAATATGGCGGACTCCCGCAACTACCGTCCTGGTGGATACATCAAACGGCTGCCAAAGGATCCGTGGGGCAATGATTATCAGTATCTCAGCCCGGGTGAAAAAGGACTGTTTGATGTTTACACCTTAGGGGCGGATGGTCAGGAAAACGGGGAAGGGGCTGGCGCAGATATCGGTAACTGGAATTTGCAGGAGTTTCAGTAATCAGTGCCCAAACGCGGATTCACACTTCTGGAAATCATGCTGGTGATTTTCCTTATCGGCCTTGCCAGTGCGGGCGTGGTACAGACTTTTGCGAGCCGTTCTGAATCGCCCGCGAAAAAAGCGGCGCAGGATTTTCTGACTCGCTTTGCGCAGTTTAAGGACAGGGCAGTGATCGAAGGGCAAACACTCGGTGTGCTAATCGACCCGCCTGGTTATCAGTTTATGCAGCGTCGTCACGGGAAGTGGTTGCCCGTTTCCGCGATCCGGTTATCGGCACAGGTTACGGTGGCGAAACAGGTGCAAATGCTATTACAACCCGGAAGTGATATCTGGCAGAAGGAATATGCGCTGGAGCTGCAGCGTCGCCGCCTGACGCTGCACGATATTGAACTGGAGCTGCAAAAAGAGGCGAAAAAGAAGACGCCGCAGATCCGTTTTTCGCCTTTTGAACCCGCCGCGCCGTTTACGCTGCGCTTCTACTCGGCGGCGCAAAACGCGTGTTGGGCGGTAAAGCTGGCGCACGATGGCGCGTTATCCCTCAATCAATGTGATGAGAGGATGCCATGAAGCGCGGATTTACCTTGCTGGAAGTGATGATCGCACTGGCGATTTTTGCGCTGGCTGCCACGGCGGTGTTACAGATTGCCAGCGGTGCGCTGAGTAATCAGCAAATCCTTGAGGAAAAAACGGTAGCGGGCTGGGTAGCTGAAAACCAGACCGCACTGCTCTACCTGATGACCCGCGAACAACGGGCGCTCAGGCACCAGGGCGAGAGTGATATGGCAGGAAGCCGCTGGTACTGGCGAACCACACCGCTGAGTACAGGCAACGCGCTACTCCAGGCGGTGGATATTGAAGTCAGCCGTCACGAAGACTTTTCGTCGGTGATTCAGTCACGACGCGCCTGGTTTAGCGCCGTGGGAGGCCAACAGTGAGAAGGACTCGCGCTGGTTTCACGTTACTGGAAATGCTGGTGGCAATCGCCATTTTTGCCTCGCTGGCACTGATGGCACAGCAGGTGACAAACGGCGTCACACGCGTGAATAGCGCCGTCGCCGGACACGATCAAAAACTGAACCTCATGCAGCAAACGATGAGTTTTCTGACCCACGATCTGACCCAAATGATGCCGCGTCCGGTAAGAGGCGATCAGGGGCAGCGAGAACCTGCGTTACTGGCGGGCGCTGGCGTGCTGGCCTCTGAGAGTGAAGGAATACGCTTTGTGCGCGGCGGTGTGGTTAATCCATTGATGCGTCTGCCGCGCAGTAATCTGCTCACCGTCGGTTACCGCATTCATGACGGTTATCTCGAACGGTTAGCCTGGCCGCTGACCGATGCCGCAGGCAGCGTGAAGCCAACAACGCAAAAGTTGATTCCGGCGGATTCACTTCGTTTGCAGTTTTACGACGGCACTCGCTGGCAGGAAACCTGGTCATCAGTGCAGGCGATCCCTGTGGCAGTGCGCATGACTCTGCATTCGCCGCAATGGGGCGAGATTGAACGCATCTGGTTGTTACGCGGGCCGCAATTATCATGATCACTTCACCACCAAAACGCGGAATGGCACTGGTCGTAGTGCTGGTATTGCTGGCGGTCATGATGCTGGTAACCATCACGCTTTCCGGGCGGATGCAGCAACAACTTGGGCGAACGCGCAGCCAGCAGGAGTACCAGCAGGCGCTGTGGTATAGCGCCAGTGCAGAAAGCCTCGCGCTGAGCGCACTCAGTCTGAGCCTGAAAAATGAAAAGCGCGTGCATCTGGCGCAGCCGTGGGCTTCCGGCCCTCGTTTGTTGCCACTGCCGCAGGGGCAAATTGCCGTCACTCTGCGTGACGCTCAGGCCTGCTTTAACCTGAATGCCCTTGCTCAACCAACAACGGCGTCGCGTCCGCTCGCGGTACAACAACTGATTGCCCTGATCTCGCGCCTGGATGTGCCTGCTTATCGGGCCGAACTGATAGCCGAAAGCCTGTGGGAATTTATTGACGAGGACCGCTGCGTGCAGACGCGTCTGGGCCGTGAAGACAGCGAGTATCTCGCCCGTTCGGTACCGTTCTACGCCGCGAATCAACCGCTGACCGATATCAGCGAAATGCGCGTGGTACAGGGAATGGACGCCGGACTTTATCAAAGACTGAAACCGCTGGTCTGTGCGCTGCCGATGACCAGCCAGCAAATCAACATCAACACCCTGGACGTCACGCAAAGTGTGATTCTTGAGGCGCTGTTTGACCCGTGGTTAAGCCCTGTTCAGGCGCGGGCGTTATTACAACAACGTCCGGCGAAGGGCTGGGAAGATGTCGATCAGTTTCTTGCACAGCCGCTACTTGCTGACGTCGATGAACGTACTAAAAAACAGCTAAAAACCGTCCTGAGCGTGGACAGCAATTACTTCTGGCTGCGTTCAGATATCACCGTGAATGAGATTGAACTGACGATGAATTCGTTAATTGTCCGCATGGGCCCACAACACTTTTCGGTTCTCTGGCATCAGACAGGAGAAAGTGAGTGAGTTCCATGCTTGAGATTTTTTTCCCGCTTTGCGCCGCTGATTCCATCCGTTGGCAGCGTCGTACCGCCGACGTGGAGTGCGGCATCTGGCCTGACGTTGCTGACGAACGTCTCCAGCAATGGCTGCAAACCGATGCGATTCGACTCTACATTCCCGGCGAATGGATCAGCGTCTGGCAGGTTGAACTGCCTGATGTCGCCCGCAAGCAGATACCGACTATTCTGCCCGCCTTGCTGGAAGAAGAGCTGAATCAGGATATCGATGAACTGCATTTCGCCCCGTTGAAAATCGACCAGCAACTGGCAACCGTAGCAGTGATTCACCAACAGCATATGCGTAACATTGCGCAGTGGTTGCAGGCAAACGGCATTACCCGCGCTACCGTCGCGCCGGACTGGATGTCCATTCCTTGTGGCTATATGGCTGGCGATGCGCAACGGGTTATCTGCCGCATCAATGAGTGCCGGGGATGGAGCGCCGGGCGAACGCTGGCTCCGGTCATGTTCCGCGCACAGCTCAATGAGCAGGATTTACCGCTTTCACTAACCGTGGTCGGCATTGCACCGGAAGAACTGTCTGCATGGGCTGGTGCAGACGCCGAACGCCTGACCGTTACGGCTCTGCCCGCCATTACCACTTATGGCGAACCGGAAGGGAACCTGCTAACAGGGCCGTGGCAGCCTCGTGTCAGCTACCGAAAACAGTGGGCGCGCTGGCGGGTGATGATTCTGCCGATATTGCTGATTCTGGTTGCGCTGGTAGTGGAACGGGGCGTGACGTTATGGAGCGTCAGCGAACAGGTGGCGCAAAGCCGCACCCAGGCGGAGAAACAGTTCTTAACGCTATTCCCGGAGCAGAAGCGGATTGTGAATTTACGCTCTCAGGTGACGATGGCGCTGAAAAAATATCGCACACAGGCCGACGATACCCGGCTGCTCGCAGAATTGTCAGCGATCGCCAGTACCCTGAAATCAGCGTCACTTACCGACATCGAAATGCGTTGTTTCACCTTTGATCAAAAACGCCAGACGCTTCACCTCCAGCTACGGGCTGCGAACTTTGCCAGCTTCGACAAACTGCGTAGCGCACTGGCAACCGATTATGTTGTGCAACAGGACGCGTTACAGAAAGAGGGTGATGCGGTTTCCGGCGGCGTAACGTTGCGGAGGAAATAACATGTTACGCGATAAATTTATTCACTATTTTCAGCAATGGCGTGAACGCCAGTTAAGCCGTGGCGAACACTGGCTGGCACAACACCTGGCGGGGCGTTCTCCGCGTGAAAAAGGCATGTTACTGGTAGCGGTGGCGTTCCTGTTTAGTGCCGGATATTACGTCCTCATCTGGCAGCCGTTGAGCGAACGGATTGAGCAACAGGAGACAATGTTGCAGCAGCTGGTGGCGATGAACACCCGACTGAAGAGCGCCGCGCCGGATATTATTGCGGCGCGAAAATCCGCCACAACAACGCCTGCGCAGGTATCGCGGGTCATCAGCGATAGTGCTTCCGTACACTCTGTGGTCATCAAGCGAATAGCCGAGCGCGGGGAGAATATCCAGGTCTGGATAGAACCTGTGGTGTTTAATGACCTGCTGAACTGGTTAAACGCGCTGGATGAAAAGTACGCGCTGCGGGTGACACAAATTGATGTCAGTGCGGGTGAGAAGCCTGGGATGGTGAATGTGCAGCGACTGGAGTTTGGACGGGGGTAGGTATTGCCATTTCCTTAACCCCACCTGATAACCTTAGCCCAAAGGTGAGTGCGGAACTGTCAAACCCGCTCACCAGGCTGAGTTCTGATGTAGTAAGAATTATCTCCCTCCAGACCACCACGGAATGTTCGACAATACTGTAGGAATTCGTTTTTCAGTATGTAGCCTTCGTTAATCATCACCTTTCTCAGACTGTAAAGATGCTTAAGTTTTTTGACACATTATGATTATTAATAGTTGCAATAAATCATTGGGTAACAATTGATAGGTCAAAACATATAGGATAATTCTTGTGTGATCTGTATTTTGTGTAGCCTGGAAATTAGTAAAATTCCTGGAGATAATCAGAAAGGGAATTTTAAATAAACACAATAATTTCCCAGGAAACTATTCGTCGATTTTAAGAAATATCTGCTCAGGTATATCTGCTGAGGGATAATGCTGGCTGTAACGCTGGTTAAAATAAATACACAAAATAATCAAGATGTATATTTTAATCGATGATAATAATTACTCGCGGAATTATTGACGCGACTTAAATAATACCGTTTAAATGTGATGTAGATCACAAATATGACTGTAAAGAGGGTGCTGTAGATATAAATAAGAAGTACATGCGTGAATTTTAAATAGGGAAATAGTTTCTCGGTAAACGATTTATTGGTAATCAATCGCGTGCGTTCTGGTTTGAGACAGATTGCAGGTGTTGTTACGCATAAAATTCATAGGGGGGGCATTATAATCAAGTAGTTAACAGTAATAGTAAAAAATAATTTCTCGCGAAATTAGCGACCCATTTTGAATAAGTGTGTTACGGAGCAATCCAGAACGCATGGGGCCTTACGTCTTTTTCAAGCCATATTGGTTAAGCAAAAAGGGGTAAAAATAATTTCCTGAGAAATTAACTCTACATTCTAAAACGGCCAGTTTTCTGAAATTACCAGAAGACCGAATACATTCATGCCTGAAGAATGGATTAGAAGAAACGAGACGGTAATAGAACAGTTTATTCCTGCTGAA
Source organism: Escherichia sp. MOD1-EC5990 (assembly GCF_002965285.1). Taxonomy (NCBI): domain Bacteria; kingdom Pseudomonadati; phylum Pseudomonadota; class Gammaproteobacteria; order Enterobacterales; family Enterobacteriaceae; genus Escherichia; species Escherichia sp. MOD1-EC5990. The sequence continues at coordinate 330,498 of NZ_PTRV01000003.1, forward strand.
ATAATTTCTGCTGAAATTGTTTGCGGCTATTAAAAAGGCCGAACCGTCTGAACGAAATTTATCCAGTTGCAAATAAGTATTACCTCCAGTGTATTGGTAGCTGTTAAGCCAAGGGCGGTAGCATACCTGAAGATATTAGGATCACATCATCAAATGGCAAGAAGTGGATTTGAAGTCCAGAAAGCCGCTGTTCATGCTCTCTTTTTACGAGAGTTAAAAACACGCTTTGGTAAATATCGCCTTGGATATTTATGGGCGATACTAGAACCTGCCTCTCATATGTTGATTTTATTTTTCATATTTGGTTTCATCATGCATAGAACCATGCCAGGCATATCATTCCCAGTTTTTTTGCTAAATGGTATTATTCCATTCTTTATATTCTCGAATATATCAAGCAGATCTATAAACGCAATTGAGGCAAACCAAGGGTTATTTAACTATAGACCCGTAAAACCTATTGATACTATTATTGCACGAGCTATTTTAGAAATATTAATTTATTTATTAGTATATGTTATTTTGCTTATTATATTATTTACATTTAAAGAACAATTTTCATTCGAGCGATTGTTATTATTAATAGTTACATGGTTCCTGCTTTTTTTAGTATCTATAGGAATAGGGACCATATTTATGATCATTGGCAACACTTTTCCTGAAACTGAAAAATTGCTCCCTATTTTATTAAAACCATTATATTTTGTGTCCTGTATAATGTTCCCATTGCATTCAATACCTAGAGAATATTGGTCATATTTATTGTGGAACCCATTAGTGCATATCGTGGAGCTTTCAAGGATAGCCATGTTAAACAACTACAAATCTGATGGTGCAAGTCTATCTTATTTATCACTATGTGCACTAATAATACTGTTTTTTTCATTAGCATCATACAAAGTTAAAGAAAAAGAGATGTTAACATCATGATTCATATTGATAATTTAACAAAAAGTTATAGAACATCGAAAGGGATACACTTTGTTTTTAAAAATATAAATTTAAAAATCCCAAGTAACAAAAATGTTGCTTTAATAGGACGTAACGGTGCCGGCAAATCAACTTTATTAAGGATAATTGGTGGAATTGACAGGCCGGATAATGGGAATATTATTTGTAATAAAAAAATATCATGGCCAGTAGGCCTTTCCGGAGGATTCCAAGGCAGTCTTACTGGTCGAGAAAATGTTAAATTTGTTGCTAGGTTATATTCTAAAAAAAATGAATTACAATCAAAAATAAAGTTTGTTGAAGATTTTTCTGAGCTTGGGCATTATTTTGATATGCCTATAAAAACTTATTCATCTGGGATGAAATCACGCCTTGGCTTTGGCTTAAGTATGGCATTTGATTTTGATTATTATTTAGTTGATGAAGTCACAGCTGTTGGCGATGCTCGATTTAAAGAAAAATGCTCGAGGATTTTTAAAGAACGTTATGAAAAATCTAATATTATAATGGTATCTCATAGTTTAAACGCATTAAAAGAATTTTGTGATATAGCTATATATCTTAAAGCATATGATGAGATAAAATATTATGACTCTGTAATAGATGCTCTTGATGAATATTCTTTCGATATAAAAAATGCAAAATAACTTTATTTATTATTCCTGCCAAATTATATAAGTATATTGTTATGTCTATAATAGTTAATCATGTAATGTCATCCAATATTACAAGTGGAATCTTTACGGATCTTCTTTCTTATTATAAAAAATATTGTGACAAAGAGATATCGATAGTTGAAAGTTGCAGACCAATTGATAACGCAGATCTCTATCACTACCACCGACCTCATTTGGAAAGCGAACTAAAAGCAAACTCTGTTGTAACTATTCACCATGACTTAAATGATACAGATCCTTGGTTAAATTATGAAAAATTCCATCCTAGATATATGGAGGCAAAGAAAATATTATGTCTTAATTCAATGCAACAAGCATTCATACATAATAAGGGGTTAACAAATACTGAAGTTATCCCACATGGTTATAATTCAGATGTATTTTGTCATACACTAATGTCAAAGAAAAAAACAGATAAGATTAATATCGGTTTTATTTCAAAAAGATATGGTCGCAAAGTTAAGGGGGAAGCTTATCTTTATGAGATTTTCAAAAGACTGGATTCACAAAAATACAAATTTATTTTTGTCGGCGTTGATAGAACAATAACAGCATATAAAGCTGCACAATATGGTTTTGAAGTGAAATGCTATGAAAGACTACCATATTTTTGTTATGGAGATTTATATAAACAACTCAATTTCCTTTTAGTAACTAGCTTATATGAAGGTGGCCCTGCAAATATCCCTGAGGCAATTGCATCAGGCACGCCAATAATATCAACACCTGTTGGAATGGTGAATGACTATGTTAAAAATGGTGTGAATGGTATTATTTTAACTGGTGATATTGAAAAAGATATTGATAATATTAACCATTTTTCTCAAGACATTAATTATCAAGAATTAGAAAAAAATGCGCTTGCAAGTTCAAAAAATATAATGACATGGCAAGATGTCATGGAAAAAACCTCATTAATCTATAAAAATATGGTAAGGTAATTTATAATGAAAAATATAAGCATTTTATTTTCCGATAGCGTACACTTTCATGTAAGGAATTTTAAAAGTTTATTTGATTTTATTGAAAGGCATAAGATATATCATACTTTTGTACGCGAAAGAAATAAATGGGTAAGCGCTTACGGGAATTATGAGTGTTTTTTTGAGGAATTGCAACCAAAATATAATGAATTGCTGGAACAAGATAGAGAGAAATTATATTGCTTTACAGTAAATGGAATTAATCTTTTTAAAGTATGCAGAGATGAAGCATTATCATATTATTTGCCAATTGACAGCTTTAGACTTTTATTAAGTGGTGTGCCTGATGATAACGATTTATTTTTATTCATGATGCAAACGGACTCTAGGGCATTACTGCTAAACTTAGCTGCTGCCTGGTCTTGGATTGATTTTTGGAAAGATAAACTGAGTAATATAAAAAACCATACATATGCTTGTATTTTTTCTGGAGCTCAAATATATAACAGAGTTTTATTAGAGATTCTTAAAACTCACCCAACAACACCTCTTGTCTTGGAACATTTTTTCACAGGGAATGAATACTATATTGAAGAGAAGTATGACCCTATTCCTAATAATACAAATTTAAAGATAAGTAATGTCTATAACTCAGTTAATATAGAAGAAAACGGTTTTGAGTTAGAAAGGACAAGGATCAAAGCGATTAATAAGGTTCTCCTGGCTAAAAACAAGAATGTTACCCAACCGTCAGAAACATTCTTAATTGAAAAAAAAGGTAGCAAGACAGTTACTATTATAGGTCAAGTTGTAAATGATTTCTCTGTCATTTGTACTGCAAAGAAATATCTTTCAACTATAGATTTTTATATTGAATTGATTGATAGGCTGTTATGCGATGATGAGGTTTTTGTTATATTTAAATCCCATCCTTGGGAAAGACACAAAAACAATATACGTTCTGCATTGACCTTTGAAAAGATCCATGAATATATTAAAGAACTTCCTGATGATAAATCATCAAGAGTATTCATTATAGAGGATTTCAATTTAGAGAGCCTAATAAAACAATCTGATCATATAGTAACTTTATGTTCTCAATCTGCAATCGAGGCTGCATTTTTAGGTGTTAAGCCAATACAACTTGGTAATGCATTTTATGGGCAAAAAGGATTCACATATGATTTTGATAGTATTGAGGAGTTTTTTACTGCCTTAAAAGAAAATAAATTAAATAAATATCTTACTATTGATGAGTACAGTAATCTTGAACTTTTTTTGATAAAGTTTCTTGAAAAAAGTCTTGTCTCCATCCATAAATCAGGGATTCTAAGTTTAGAGAAAAAGTTGAAACTTCCATCTTATATATCTTTAGTTAAACCAATTGTTGGAGAAAAAAAGAAAATAAATCACA